>CAVCKM010000001.1:0-2874 GCA_963602765.1 Alistipes putredinis
AGGAGAATGCACGCTGCGAATGGAAGGAGTTCAAGAACTTGAAGAACTCTTTCTGCGGAGATGAGAAGGATGATGTCATCTCGTATGTGTCTGCCATTGCCAATATGGAGGGTGGACATTTGGTGATTGGTGTTCACGATACTTCCCTTGAAATAATCGGTACTGATACTTATAACTACGACCGACAGAAGGCAATACTTCGGTTAACAGAACGATGCGTAAACCTTTCTACAGAAGGGCTTGATATCGAAGAATTCTTTGCCAATGGCGGTTTCTTCTTGCCAGGTACCGTCCGCAACGCAATAGAGCAAAACGGTCCGCAGAAGTTCTATCGCAACTATGTGCTTTGTCAAGGTATGGTTAACTTCAATATGATTGATACTATCGGGCGTGGTATAAGAAAGGTGTTTACAGAACAGCAACGTCGTTTCTTCCCAATGCCAGACTACAAGATTGACCAAGCCAAGCGTGAGGTTTCTGTACGGATATATGGAAAACTCATAGACGAGGGCTACTATAGATTGCTAAAAGCTAATCCTAATCTTTCTTTGGATGACTGTATTGCTCTGGATATGGTTCAGAAACATGAGCTTATAGACAAAGAAAAGGCCGCACGACTGAAGAAACTTCATCTTATAGAAGGGCGCTACCCCAAACTTTTCCTCTCTGCATACGTCGCAAAGACTGCCGACAAAGAAGAGCTCAAAACGGAATATATCAAGAACCGCAGTTTCAATGACCAACATTTCAAAAAAATGATAGCATCATATCTGCAATCTTTTGGCGGAGCCACAAGAGCAGAGTTGAACGCATTGCTGAAATCGAAATTGTCAGATGTATTGACAGACGAACAAAAGATAAGGAAAGTTGGCAACCTTCTGTCAGCAATGAAGAAGGATAAAGTAATACAACTAAACGATGGCAAACGCTGGACTTTAGTCGAAGTTTAGTCTAACTTAGTCAAAGTTTTAGTCGAAGTTTAGTCAAACCACTTAACCGCAATATAGATAAATTATTGAAAATCAGCAACAACCACACAAATTAAATTTAGTCAAACTTCAAAACGTTTAGTCGCTCCGTCCTGACTGTTTCTTCATCTTAAAAAATCATGAAATCAAGGCAATTGGCGAAATGACGAACAAAGAGCTGCGCTTTGGTCATAATTTGGAAAAACTATATAGAGGCGGTACTTTTGACTTATGATTCTGTTTGTAAGATTTCATTAAACATCATCATGGCATTATCCAACATAGAAAAACATTACAACAAGCACCCGGAGGACCTGCGGCTGCAACGCCGTCACGGCATAGTGGAGTTTGAAACAACGATGTACCATCTGCGCCGCTTCCTGCAACCCGGCATGCGCCTGCTCGACATCGGGGCGGGCACGGGACGCTACACTTCGGCTCTCATGGCAGAGGGCTACGAGGTGAAGGCGGTGGAACTGGTGCGCCGCAACATCGACGTGTTCCTGAAGCGCGAGCCCACCGCCGACGTGGTGCAGGGCGACGCGCGCAGCATGCCGTTCCTGCCCGATGCCTCGGCTGACGTCACGCTGCTGCTCGGACCGCTCTACCACCTCATCGGCGACGACGAGAAACTGAAGGCTCTCGCGGAGGCAAAACGTGTGACCAAGCCCGGCGGACTCATCTTCGTTGCCTACCTGATGAACGAATACAGCATCCTCTCCTACTGCTTCGACGAGGACCGCATCGGCGGACTGATGGAGCGCGGTGCCGTGGACAGCAACTTCCACATTCAGGCAAGCACCGACGAGCTGTACGACTACGTACGTCTGGAGGACATCGAACGCCTCGACCGCGAGGCTGGCCTGGAGCGCGTCTCCATCTTCTCGCCCGACGGGCCTTCTGACTACATGCGCACACGCCTCAACCAGATGAGCGACGAGACGTTCGCCCGCTTCCTCGACTATCAGAAAAGCGTGTCCGAGCGCACCGACCTCATGGGAGCCGGCAGCCACGTAGTGGACGTCGTAAGGCGTAGTATATAAACGCAGGCTGTCCTTTTTGCCGAGCGTATCTACACACAAAAAAAAGTGCCACGAGGACGTACATCTTCGTGGCACTTTTTTGTATCCTTACATTGTCTCCCTTTTATTGAACAGTTCGCACCCGAAAGCCAAAACTTTCAGCAGTTTCCCGTCAGCCTTATTTATTATATTCATTCTTTCTGCTTTATATTTTGTTTGTTGTCTCCGCAGCAATGCCTGAAGGCGAAGTTTGTGCAAAGTTACAATTTTCCTTTGACATAAGGAATTAAAAGACAACATTTCAACGAAATTATCTTGCCCGCCTCATTTTTTTTGCATTAACTTTGCACGCACGTTGCCACAACACGCAACTCCCTTTGCACATCACGTACAACTTAAACCTACCCCAACTATGAACCTACGCTTGAAACCCGTCGTCACCGTCCTTCTGTTCAGCTTCGCCTGCTCCTGCGGATGGGCAGAGGAGGCACACGGTCCTGCCACTATGCCGGCACGCCCGCGAATACTCATCTCTACCGACATCGGCGGCACTGACCCGGACGACAACCAGTCCATGATGCACTACCTGGTGGGGCGACCTCTCGGCCCCCGCCTCATACTCCGCACGTGAAAAATGCCAGGGAGCCGAGACAACAGCAAAATGGCGCGACCAAGTGATGGAGGACTGGGGACAGCGCTGCGCCTGGCTGAGATAACTTATTGTTTTTGGGAATTGGTTACCATTTCTTTTTCAAACTGCTTCCACTTCTCCTCCCAATCCTTGCGGTGCTCTGATTTCCTGCTTTCAGGAAGGAACGAAGACTCGATGCTGTTGATGCACAACTGCTTGATTTCCGGCAGCGAAAGGTTCCATACGGCGGCAG
>CAVCKM010000002.1:0-15646 GCA_963602765.1 Alistipes putredinis
GTATGATACGGAACGCCTCCGCCTCCTTTACGACAACTTTGTCATCCTCGAGTGCACAAGGCTTTACCCATGGCATCAGTTGCTCATAGTGAAGACCAACCAGCTCAGGACCGAGGAACTCACCTACAACCTCCCAAGGCATGGCATCCTCTGTCTGCTTTTCGTTCTCTTCCTGAGAGAAATAAGCATTGAGACGCGACTTGGCAAGAATATATATTGCCTGCTCGTGTGAATACGGGTTGTATCCCTTAACGGCAACGTAGTCAATCTTCGGACCTACACAGAGTGCAGTATTTGAAGGCAGAGTCCATGGGGTTGTCGTCCATGCGAGAGTATAAACGGGGAGTCCCTGGTTGAATATCGCAGACACCTTCTCACTGGCACCCTCGGGGGTTACCATCTTGAACTGCACGGTAGCGGTAGTGTCCTTAACGTCGCGATAGCAGCCAGGCTGGTTCAACTCGTGAGAAGACAGACCAGTTCCTGCGGCTGGAGAATACGGCTGTATGGTGTATCCCTTATACAGCAGATTCTTCTTGTACAGCTGCTTGAGGAGATACCACAGTGACTCAATATACTTTATATCGTATGTGATGTAAGGATGCTCAAGGTCAACCCAATATCCCATCTTGTTGGTCAACTGAGTCCATTCGTCCGTGTACATCATGACATTCTTACGGCAAGCGTCGTTGTAGTCATCCACAGAAATCTTCTTGCCGATATCTTCATTGGTGATGCCAAGAGACTTCTCAACGGAAAGCTCCACTGGCAAGCCGTGAGTGTCCCAGCCAGCCTTACGCTTCACCTGATAGCCCTTCATGGTCTTGTAGCGCAAGAAGGTATCCTTGATAGTACGGCCCATCACGTGGTGAATACCCGGATGACCGTTGGCCGAAGGAGGACCTTCGAAGAATATGAATTTAGGAGCACCTTCGCGTTCGTCGATGCTCTTATGGAAAACGTCATTCTTCTCCCATTCAGCGAGAACCTCTTCATTGGTCTTAACGAGGTTCAATGCCTTATGTTCAGCAAATTTCTTACCCATTGTGCAATCTATATTGTTTTTATTTTCTTTTACTTGACTAACTTACATTCTCCTTTTATCCGGGTTGGACTACTGTCTATTCCCTCCCCTACTCCATCGTCATCGTCTTTGCAGGACGAATCATCGAGACGTAGAAACTCGGAACGACCAGTATCAACACCGTAATGACAAACGTAACAACGTTGAGCAGCAGGAATACCCACCAGTTCAGTTCCACCGGTGCTTCCGTTACATAGTACGATGCAGGATCAAGTTTTACCAGTCCCGTGTATTTCTGCAATAGACAGATGCCGATACCGAGCACGTTGCCTATCACCATTCCTTTTATGACGATAAACATCGCCAGCCAACGGAATGTCGTACGCACTAAGGAGTTACGTGCACCTATCGCCTTCATGACACCAATCATAGACGTGCGTTCAAGAATGATAATCAGCAGTCCACTGACCATCGTGAACCCTACGACGCAAACCATCAAGATGAGTATAATCCACACATTGAGGTCCAGCAGACTCAACCATGAGAATATCTGGGGATTGGTATCGTATATCGTGGCAGACGACAACTCATGGTAACCAGTACCATCCAACTTCCCGTCTATGGTCTTCTTCATCACATCATGTACACTGCGGACGCTGTCGAACTTCTCCACCGTAATCTCACAGCCCGACACCTCAATCTCGTCTTCATCAGGAAGCATAGACCAGCCGTTCAGCTTTGAGATGGTGTAGAGGTCGGTAAAGCAAATTGCCTCGTCGTAACGGGTTAGGTTTGTCTGATAGATACCCTTGACAGTAAACGGCCTTGCACGCACTTCGCTGTCGCCGAGGAAATAGGCAAACACCTTATCGCCCACTTTCAGACGGAGCTTGTCAGCCATAATCTTCGACAGCAACAACTGCTGCGTGGACTTCTTCGCACTCAGTTGAGGCATCACACCTTCCACAAGGTTGCTGGCAATAAACGTCGTATCAAAGTCCTCACCTACCCCCTTGAACGCCACTCCAAGGAAGTCCTTGTCGGTCTTGAGCACCCCCTGTTTTATGGAGTAACGCTGTACATGTTTTACGCCATCAACACTGCGCAACACTTTCACGAGACTGTCATTGGCAAGAATCGGGTGAGACTGGTCTGTCGTCTGGGCCGTCAGGACATTAGTCACGACGATATGACTACCGAACCCCACCACCTTGTCGCGTATCGTGTGCTTAAAGCCAAACACGACGGCAACGGACACCAGCATCACGGCCATACCGATTGCAATACCGAGCATGGCAATACGCATAGCAGGCTGACTGGCCTTTTGCTTGTCCTGACCGCCTGTGTACAAGTGATGTGCTATGTAGAATGGGAGATTCATCTAACAGTAGAGTCCCGCTTTATCAATATGATTTTTAGTTTCAAATGTCCAAAGTCTCCTGCAAGAACTTATTCCACAGTCCTTCCAGGATATTGCTCCAATGCCTTACGCAGCACCAACAGTGCCCGCTCCAAGTCATCCTTCTTCAGGATGTAGGCAATTCGAACCTCGTTGATGCCCGAACCCGGTGTTGTATAGAAACCTGCACCTGGAGCCATCATTACCGTCTCGCCTTCATAGGAGAACTCCTCCAGGCACCAGCGGCAGAACTTCTCTGCATCGTCCACCGGCAACTGAGCCATCGTATAGAAAGCACCCATCGGTATCGGCGAATACACACCCGGAATGCGGTTCAGTCCGTCAATGAGCACCTTTCGACGCTCGACATACTCGTCATATACGTCGCGGTAATACTCCTCAGGAGCATCCAACGAAGCCTCTGCCACAATCTGACCAATCAGCGGCGGAGACAGACGTGCCTGACAGAACTTCATCACAGCCTGACGCACTTCTTTGTTCTTCGTTATCAGTGCACCTACACGAATGCCGCACTCAGAGTAACGCTTGGACACAGAGTCGATGAGAATCACGTTATTTTCAATACCCTCCAGATGGCAAGCCGAGATGTACGGACTGCCAGTGTAGATATATTCACGATACACCTCATCGGAAATCAGATACAGGTCGTACTTCTTCACCAAATCACGGATCTGGTTCATCTCACGACGAGTATACAGGTAGCCCGTCGGGTTATTCGGATTGCATATCATGATGGCACGAGTACGGGAGTTGATCAGCTCCTCGAACTTCTCCACCTTTGGCAGGGAGAAACCTTCATCAATAGTCGTGGCTATGGTACGGATCTTTGCACCTGCCGAAATGGCAAACGCCATATAGTTGGCATACGCCGGCTCTGGCACGATAATCTCGTCTCCAGGATTCAGACATGCCATAAACGAGAACAGCACCGCCTCGGAGCCGCCACAGGTTATGATGATATCATCGGCGTTTACGTCGATGTGGTACTTGGCATAATAGTCAACAAGTTTCTCGCGGTACGAGAGAATTCCCTGCGAAGGAGAATACTCCAGTATCGTGCGGTCGATATTCTTAAGAGCATCCAGACCCACCTGAGGTGTCGGCAAGTCAGGCTGACCAATGTTCAGATGAAAAACCTTCGTTCCCCGCTTCTTTGCAGCCGCTGCAAGAGGTGCGAGTTTTCTGATAGGCGACTCGGGCATTTCCACGCCACGATTTGATATTGTAGGCATCTTTTTTAACTTGTGTTTGATACAAAGTCCTCAAATAATTGGCGCAAAATTACAAAAAAGATTTGAATAAACAACATAATCGGATTGTTTTTGTTGCGGAAACAGTTTTTTGCCCCGTTAGAAATATTTTTGAAAACAATTATTTTGCTATCTTAAGATTTTATCTTACCTTTGCCACGTATTTACAAAAATTACACTTTAATCTATTTTCATACACACAATTTATGTATTTCACGTTATTCATCACCGTCGTCATTACGGCAGTATTCTTGGTGGTAGCGGCGTACATCACGGCAAAACTGCTGGGACCGCGTTCCTACAACCAGGTAAAAGGTGAACCGTTTGAGTGTGGTATTCCTACGCGCGGCAGCTCCTGGTTGCCAATGCACGTAGGCTATTATCTTTTTGCCATACTCTTTCTGATGTTCGATGTCGAAACGGTATTCTTGTATCCGTGGGCAGTAGTGGTTAAGGAATTCGGTGCAATGGCCCTGTGCAGCATCGGCTTCTTTATGTTGGTACTTGTATTTGGCCTGGCTTATGCCTGGCGGAAAGGAGCTCTCGAATGGAAATAAAGAAACCGTCAATCAAGTCTATCCCATACGAGGAGTTCAAGGACAACGAGTCGCTTGAGGCTATGCTCAACGAACTGAACGAGGGTGGTGTCAATTGCGTTCTCGGCAATCTCGACTCACTCATCAACTGGGGTCGAAGCAACTCGCTCTGGTCTCTGACATTTGCTACCTCCTGCTGCGGTATCGAGTTCATGGCAGTAGGTTGCGCACGTTACGACTTCGCCCGCTTCGGTTTCGAGGTAACACGTAACTCACCGCGTCAGGCCGACCTCATCATGTGCGCCGGCACCATCACAGCAAAGATGGCACCGGCCCTGAAGCGTCTTTACGACGAGATGGCCGAGCCTAAGTACGTCATTGCCGTCGGCGGTTGCGCTATCAGCGGCGGACCGTTCAAGTCCAGCTACCACGTGGTACGCGGCATCGACGAATTCCTCCCTGTTGACGTCTATATCCCCGGTTGCCCTCCACGTCCGGAGGCCATCCTCTACGGCATGATGCAGTTGCAGCGTAAGGTGAAGGTAGAGAAATTCCTTGGCGGACGCAATCACAAGGAGGAAAATCCGAACCCAATCGTCATAAAGGACATTCCAAAGAACTTCATTGCCGAACTGAAGAAGGGTGCAGACAAGTGCATCGACATGGCAAAGAAGGAAATCAACGATATCATCAAGTAATTTGGAGAACAAAACGAAATGAAACTAAACAACATAGAATTTCCTCTAAGTCAGTTTGCCTCCGAGATGGCAAAGCTGAAGAATGAGAAGCATTTCGACTTCCTCATCACTATCGTTGGCGAAGACTTTGGAGAAGAAGGTCTCGGCTGTATCTATATCCTTGAAAACACCAAGACAAACGAGCGTTGCAGCGTTCGCATGCTGGCCGACAAGGATCAGGAGTACATCCCAACAGTGTCACACATCTGGCGCGGTGCCGAAATCCTGGAACGTGAAGTGTATGACTTCCTTGGCATCAAATTCACCGGCCACCCGGACATGCGCCGTCTCTATCTGCGCTCCGACTTCAAGGGCTACCCACTCCGCAAGGACTTCGACATGAGTCCTGAGGCCAACGGTTATACCCTTGAGAGCGACGAGGAGCCAGACTATACATACCAGTATGAGCTTGACAAAAACGGCAAACTCGTAGCAAAGAAGGTTAGCCTCTTCGGCGACGACGAGTTCGTCGTGAACCTCGGTCCACAGCACCCTGCCACACACGGTGTGCTCCGTCTGCAGACCGTACTGAACGGTGAGACAATAAAGCGCATCTACCCTCACTGCGGTTACATACACCGCGGCATCGAGAAGATTTCCGAGTCATATACTTACCCTCAGACCCTGGCCTTCACCGACCGTCTCGACTACCTCTCAGCCATGATGAACCGCCACGCTCTGTGTGGTGTCATCGAAGAAGCTATGGGCGTTGACGTTGGCGACCGCGTACGCTACATCCGCACCATCATGGACGAGCTGCAGCGTCTCGACTCACACCTGCTCTACTACGGCTGCTGCGCACAGGACCTTGGCGCACTCACGGCATTCCTCTACGGCATGCGTGACCGTGAGTATGTGCTCAACGTATTGGAAGAGACAACGGGTGGTCGTCTGATACAGAACTACAACCGCATCGGCGGCGTACAGGACGACATCGACGTGAATTTCGTTCGTGACGTGAAGAAGCTCTGCCAGTACCTCCGCACCAAGTGGGCCGAGTACGAAGACGTGTTCACAGGCAACATCATCGTGCACAACCGTTTCACTGGGGTAGGAACACTCTCCAAGGAGGATGTCATCGACTTCGGTTGCACAGGCGGTACAGGACGTGCTGCAGGTTGGAACTGCGACGTGCGCAAGACTCACCCTTACGGTGTCTACGACAAGGTGGACTTCAAGCAGATCACATTCGATGCCGGCGACTCAATGGCACGCTACCTCGTCCGCATGGAAGAGATGAAGCAGAGCGTTGCTATCATCGAGCAGCTCATCGACAACATCCCTGCCGGTGACTTCTACGTAAAGCAAAAGCCTATCATCCGTGTGCCGGAAGGACAGTGGTACTTCTCTTGCGAAGGCTCACGTGGCGAGATCGGTGTTTACCTCGACAGTCGCGGTGACAAGAGTCCTTACCGTCTGAAGTTCCGTCCTATGGGTCTGCCACTCATCTCAGCCATCGACACAGCATGTCGCGGCGAGAAAGTTGCCGACCTCATCGCCGTCGGCGCATCCATGGACTACGTGATTCCAGACATCGACCGTTAAGTCGCGCGTTCCTATTTATATATTATAGGCTATCGTTTATAAAATTTATAGGCAACAAAAAAGTAACTAAAAACAAACTATACACATGTTTGATTTTCAAATAGTAACCTCCTGGTTCAACGACCTGCTGCTCAACGTGATTGGCTGCCCCAACTGGCTTGCCATTCTCATCGAGTGCGTTTTGGTGGGTCTTCTTATCATCGTAGGCTATGCCTTGCTCGCCATCGTGCTTATCTTCATGGAGCGTAAGGTGTGTGCTTACTTCCAGTGCCGTCTCGGTCCTATGCGAGTAGGCCCTTGGGGACTGTTGCAGGTGTTTGCCGACGTACTGAAGATGCTCATCAAGGAGATATTCTTCGTTGACAAGGCCGACAAACTGCTCTACGCCCTTGCCCCTATCCTCGTCATCGCGGGCAGTATCTGTGCATTTGCTTTCCTTCCTTGGAACAATGGTGCCATCGTCATGGACTTCAACGTCGGCATCTTCCTCTACACGGCACTCAGCTCTATCGGTGTCATCGGCGTATTCCTCGCAGGTTGGTCTTCCAACAACAAGTTCGGTCTCGTATCAGCTATGCGTGGTGCCGTCCAGATGATTTCCTACGAGATGTCCCTCGGTCTGTGCCTCATCACAGCATGTATCCTCACCGGTACGATGCAGATAAGCGGCATCGTGGAGGCACAGTCAGCACCTTTCGGCTGGCTCATCTTCCAGGGACACATCCCTGCACTCATCGCTTTCTTTATCTTCCTCATCGCCGGTAACGCCGAAGCAAACCGCGGACCTTTCGACCTCGCTGAGGCCGAATCAGAGCTTACCGCCGGTTACCACACCGAATACAGCGGTATGGGATTCGGCTTCTACTACCTGGCAGAATTCCTTAACCTGTTCATCGTAGCCGGTATGACATCACTGATGTTCCTCGGCGGTTGGATGCCACTTCACATTGGCGTAGAAGCGTTCGACCAGGTTATGGACTACATCCCGGGCATCGTATGGTTCCTTGCCAAGGCATTCTCCATGGTAATGCTTCTGATGTGGATTAAGTGGACCTTCCCACGTCTCCGTATCGACCAGATACTGAAGCTGGAGTGGAAGTACCTCATGCCACTGGCACTATTCAACCTCGTCCTGATGACCTTCTGCGTAGCATTCGGTTGGGTTGGTTCCCTCTGGAGCGGTCTCATCGTAGCAGTAGTGCTCGTTGCCGTTCTCGCAGTGATCGCCAGCCGTGCATTCAGCAAGGCTTCAAAGGCAAAGAAGGAACAGGCTTTGGTTATAGGGTAATAACATCCACTGTATAGCATTACCCTTCAAATACTTAAATCATAACAAAGAAAGTATGTCAAACAACAATTCATATTTCGGAAGTGCTATAGCCGGTCTGAAAACCCTTCTCACCGGTATGGACATCACCATGGGCGAATTCGTTACGCCTAAGGTGACGGAGCAGTACCCCGAGAACAGAAAGACGCAGCACATTGCCGAGCGTCACCGCGGCACGCTTGTCATGCCGCACGATGCGGAAGGCAAGAACAAGTGTATCGCCTGCACGCTGTGCGAGAAAGCCTGCCCTAACGGCTCCATCAAGATTGTATCCCAGATGGTGACCTCTGCAGACGGCAAAAAGAAGAAACTTCTGACCGACTACCAGTACGACTTGGGCGACTGTATGTTCTGCCAGCTCTGTGTCAACGCTTGTCCGCATGATGCTATCAAGTTTGTAAAGGATTTCGAGAACTCCGTCTTCAACCGCGACGTTCTGAAGCAGCACCTCAACATCCCTCCTACGAAGGAAGAGATGGAGCAGTACGCCAAGAACGCAGAAGCTGCAGCAAAGGCTGCCGCAGAGAAGAAAGCCGCTGACGAAAAGGCTGCTGCAGAGAAAAAAGCCGCCGAGGCTACTCAGGCAGCTAAGCCTGCAGCGAAAGAAGCTCCTAAGGCCGCTTCTGCCAAGCCGGACATGCTCGACGCGTTCTCTGACATTAACATAGGTTCAAAATAACGGAGGAAAATAATCAATTATGGCAAACATAATAGTATTCGCCGTCCTGGCACTTATCATCATCTGCGCTGCAGTGGCCTCGGTGCTCACCACGAGCATCATGCGCTCAGTGACAGCCCTGCTCTTTGTGCTCTTCGCCGTAGCAGGTATCTATTTCCTTCTCGACTATACGTTCATCGGAACGGCTCAGATCAGCATCTACGCTGGCGGTATGACGATGATTTACATCTTCGCCATCCAGCTCATCTCCAAGCGTACGCTGCAGGGCCTGACAGAGAACGTAAACTTCAAGCGTTTCATCACTGGCGGTTTGATAGCCCTCGTCGGTTTGCTGACAGTGGTTGGAGTACAGCTGAAGTCACAGTTCTTTGAGAAGTTCTGCGCTGCTCCAGACGTGGAAGTACCAATGAAGACCATCGGTACCGCCCTCGTTGGCGGCGAAAAGTTCCAGTACATCCTGCCATTCGAGTTCATCTCAGTATTCCTGCTGGCATGCATCATCGGTGGCTTAGTAGTAGCACGTAACCACAGAAAGGAGGAAGAATAACGACATGGTACCAGTAGAATGTTTCTTTGTGCTTAGCGCAATCCTGTTCTTCATCGGCGTATTCGGTTTCATCACCCGCCGCAACATGATAGCAATGCTGGTTAGCATCGAGCTTGTTCTCAATGCCGCCGACATGAACTTCACCGCCTTCAACCGTCTTCTCTATCCAGAGGGATACGAAGGCATGTTCTTCACACTCTTCTCCATCGGTGTCAGTGCCGCAGAGAGTGCCGTAGCAATAGCTATCATCCTCAACGCATATCATCACTTCCACAGTGATAATGTGACGAGTATCAAAAACATGAAACTCTAAAATCACTTAAAAACAAAGATGGAATTCAAATACACCATAGGCATAATGCTTCTGCCTCTGCTTTCCTTCCTCATCATCGGTCTTACCGATTACTTCCGGGGCAAGAAAGGCTGGTCACACATGGCAGCAGGCCTTATCGGCACAACGTCGCTTGGCCTCGTCACTGTGCTTAGTTACATCACAGCCATCCAGTATTTCGGTGCTCCACGTTTAGAGGACGGCACCTTCGCCACCATCGTACCTTACAACACGACATGGCTCCCACTGGGTTCGCTGCACTTTGACCTCGGCATCCTCCTCGACCCTATTTCGGTGATGATGCTCGTCGTTATCTCCACCGTGTCATTGATGGTGCACATCTATAGCTTCGGCTATATGCACGGCGAGAAGGGCTTCCAACGTTACTACGCTTTCCTGTCGCTCTTCACGTTCTCAATGCTCGGTCTTGTTCTTGCCACCAACATCTTCCAGATGTACATGTTCTGGGAGCTTGTGGGTGTAAGCTCATATCTGCTCATCGGATTCTACTACACACTGCACGCAGCAGTGCATGCATCCAAGAAGGCGTTCATCGTCACACGCTTCGCTGATATGTTCTTCCTCATCGGCATACTCATCTTCGGTTACTACACCGGTTCCTTCAACTTCTCGTTCACGGGTGACATCCAGGGTGCCGCAGCTGACACGTTTACCTTCTGCAATGCCGACAAGGCATGGGCAGCAGGCGGCATGATACTGCCTACTGCACTTGTACTGATGTTCATCGGTGGTGCCGGCAAGTCTGCCATGTTCCCTCTGCACATCTGGTTGCCGGATGCCATGGAAGGTCCAACGCCAGTATCTGCCCTCATCCACGCTGCCACGATGGTGGTAGCCGGTGTGTTCCAGATAGCACGTATGTTCCCTCTCTGGATTGACTACGCACCAGACCAGCTGTCCATCGTAGTTGTAGTAGGTGCCTTTACCGCATTCTATGCTGCAGCAGTAGCTTGCGCACAGAGCGACATCAAGCGCGTACTTGCCTTCTCTACCATCTCCCAGATTGCATTCATGATGGTAGCCCTCGGCGTTTGCCTGCCTGGTCACGGCGAAGAGGCGCTGATAGACAACCACGCATCACTCGGATACATGGCCTCCATGTTCCACCTCTTCACCCACGCCATGTTCAAGGCATGCCTCTTCCTTGGCGCAGGTTGCATCATCCACGCTGTACACTCCAACGAGATGTCCACCATGGGCGGTCTCCGCAAGTACATGCCAATCACACACGCCACATTCCTCATCTCTTGCCTTGCCATTGCAGGTATACCGTTCTTCAGCGGTTTCTCTTCAAAGGATGAGATTATCAGCGCATGCTTTGCATACTCTCCATGGTGCGGCTGGTGGATGACAGCCGTTGCTGCCATGACAGCATTCTATATGTTCCGCCTCTACTACGGTATCTTCTGGGGTACTGAGAACAAGGAACTCCATGCTCATCATACTCCGCACGAGGCACCATGGACCATGACGTTCCCACTCGTCTTCCTCAGCGTAATCACTGTAGGTGTCGGTGTTGTAACTACCCTTGGCGGTTTCCTCCACTGGGACTGGGCAAGTTTCGGTTCGCTCGTAACAGCTTCAGGCAAGGCATACACCATACATTTCGATCCTACCATCGCTTCCACCTCAACAATCATCGCTATCTGCTCCATCGCACTTGCCACCTACATCTACAAAGGCGAGAAGCAGCCTATTGCAGAGAAGATGTACCAGGCAGCTCCACGTCTGCACCGTTGGGCTTACAAGCGTTTCTACATGGACGAGGTATATATGTTCATCACCCATAAGGTAATCTTCCGCTTCATCTCCAAGCCAGTGGCATGGATTGACGAGAAGATCATCAACGGCTTTATCGACTTTACTGCATGGGGAGCCAACGAAGGCGGCGAGAGCATACGCTCTACCCAGGACGGCGACGTTCGCACATACGCTGCATGGTTCATCTCTGGCGCAGTACTGCTGACATTACTCCTCGTATGTCTCTAACACCTTAAACATCAAACATCAAAACAAATGAGTATACTAACATTATTTGTTGTTATTCCCGTACTGATGCTGCTGGGCCTTTGGTGTGCCCGCAACGTCAATCAGGTTCGTGGAGTGATGGTAGCCGGTGCCTCATGCCTCTTGGCTCTGAGCATCTGGCTGACGCTCGACTTCATCGGTCAGCGTGCTGCAGGCAACGGAGCTGAGATGCTCTACCAGTACAGCCATGTATGGTTTGCCCCACTCCACATATCGTATGCCATCGGCGTAGACGGCATCAGCGTTGTGATGCTGCTTCTCTCCAGCATCATCGTCTTCACCGGCACATTCGCATCGTGGAAGCTTCAACCGCTGACCAAAGAGTTCTTCATGTGGTTCACACTGCTCTCCACAGGTGTATATGGCTTCTTCATCAGCATCGACCTCTTCACCATGTTCATGTTCTACGAGGTTGCGCTTATTCCTATGTATCTGCTCATCGGTTTCTGGGGCAGCGGCAAGAAGGAGTATGCAGCCATGAAACTGACTCCTACATCTACAAAGGCGAGAAGCAGCCTATTGCAGAGAAGATGTACCAGGCAGCTCCACGTCTGCACCGTTGGGCTTACAAGCGTTTCTACATGGACGAGGTATATATGTTCATCACCCATAAGGTAATCTTCCGCTTCATCTCCAAGCCAGTGGCATGGATTGACGAGAAGATCATCAACGGCTTTATCGACTTTACTGCATGGGGAGCCAACGAAGGCGGCGAGAGCATACGCTCTACCCAGGACGGCGACGTTCGCACATACGCTGCATGGTTCATCTCTGGCGCAGTACTGCTGACATTACTCCTCGTATGTCTCTAACACCTTAAACATCAAACATCAAAACAAATGAGTATACTAACATTATTTGTTGTTATTCCCGTACTGATGCTGCTGGGCCTTTGGTGTGCCCGCAACGTCAATCAGGTTCGTGGAGTGATGGTAGCCGGTGCCTCATGCCTCTTGGCTCTGAGCATCTGGCTGACGCTCGACTTCATCGGTCAGCGTGCTGCAGGCAACGGAGCTGAGATGCTCTACCAGTACAGCCATGTATGGTTTGCCCCACTCCACATATCGTATGCCATCGGCGTAGACGGCATCAGCGTTGTGATGCTGCTTCTCTCCAGCATCATCGTCTTCACCGGCACATTCGCATCGTGGAAGCTTCAACCGCTGACCAAAGAGTTCTTCATGTGGTTCACACTGCTCTCCACAGGTGTATATGGCTTCTTCATCAGCATCGACCTCTTCACCATGTTCATGTTCTACGAGGTTGCGCTTATTCCTATGTATCTGCTCATCGGTTTCTGGGGCAGCGGCAAGAAGGAGTATGCAGCCATGAAACTGACTCTTATGTTGATGGGTGGTTCCGCCCTCATCATCATCGGTCTCGTGGGCATCTACTTCTTCAATGGTGCAACGACGATGAACATCCTTGAGATAGCCCATGCACACGCCATTCCAGTAGTAGTACAGAAGGCACTCTTCCCATTCGTCTTCATCGGCTTCGGCGTACTCGGTGCACTGTTCCCATTCCATACATGGTCTCCTATCGGTCACGGTTGTGCACCGACATCAGTGTCTATGCTTCACGCCGGCGTACTGATGAAACTTGGTGGCTACGGTTGCTTCCGTATCGCCATGTTCCTTCTTCCTGACGCTGCCAACCAGCTGGCGTGGATATTCCTTATCCTCACCACCTGTTCTGTCGTATACGGTGCCTTCTCAGCCTGTGTACAGACTGACTTGAAGTTCATCAACGCCTACTCATCTGTATCGCACTGCGGTCTTGTACTCTTCGCACTTCTCATGATGACCAAGGTAAGCTGTACTGGTGCTATACTCCAGATGCTCTCGCACGGTCTGATGACAGCCCTCTTCTTTGCCCTCATCGGTATGATATACGGACGTACCCACACACGTGACATCCGCAAGCTTGGCGGTCTGATGAAGATTATGCCTTTCCTCTCTGTAGGATACGTAATAGCAGGTCTCGCCAACCTCGGTTTGCCAGGCTTCTCAGGCTTCATCGCTGAGATGACAATCTTTGTCGGCAGCTTCGAGAATGCAGACACCTTCCACCGCTGCTGCACTATCATCGCCTGCACCTCTATCGTAGTAACAGCTGTCTACATTCTCCGTACCGTAGGTTTCATCCTCTTCGAGAAGGTTGCAGACCCACACTACGAGACACTGACCGACGCTACATGGGACGAGAAGTTTACCGTATGCTGCCTTATAGCTTGCGTAGCCGGTCTCGGTTCTTTCCCACTCTGGGCAAGCAAAGTAATTGAAAACGGTGTAATGCCAATACTTCAGAATATCGCACAATTATAATATGAATTACTCTCAATTTCTTTATATGGTACCTGAGGCGACACTGATGGCAGCACTGGTCATCGTGTTCCTTGCAGACTTCTGCAGCCACGGTTCTCAGGACCGCAAGTGGTTCAATCCACTGGTGAGCGTGCTTCTTCTGGCACAGCTTCTCATCAACATCTGTCCTGGTACGGAGACAGTGAGCCTCTTCGGAGGCATCTACACTGCCACCCCAGCCACCAACATGATGAAGAGTATCCTCACGTTCGGCACACTCATCGTAGTGCTGCAGTCACGCCAGTGGCTGCTCGAGACTCCCACGAAGAAAGCAGAAGGCGAGTTCTACATGCTTACCCTCTCTACGTTGCTCGGCATGTTCATGATGATGAGCGCAGGCAGCTTCCTGATGTTCTTCCTCGGTCTTGAGATGGCATCCGTCCCAATGGGTTGTATGGTAGCACTGGACAAGTGGCGCAAGCAGTCTGCAGAGGCTGCCGCCAAGTTCATCCTCACCGCGACCTTCTCGAGCGGTGTGATGCTCTACGGCATGTCATTCCTCTACGGAGCAACGGGCCACATGTATTTCAGCGATGTATTCCCAAGCCTGACTACTTCTCCTATGGCTATCATGGGTATGGTATTCTTTGTTGCCGGTCTCGGCTTCAAGATTTCTCTTGTACCATTCCATTTCTGGACAGCCGACACCTATCAGGGTGCCCCGACATCCGTTACCGGTTACCTGAGTGTTATCTCCAAGGGTGCCGCAGCCTTTACACTGGTAAATCTCCTGTATAAGGTGCTTACCCCACTGATGCACGAGTGGCTGATACTCATGTCTATCCTCGTTGTACTCTCTATCACGATAGCAAACCTCATGGCAATCCGCCAGACAGAGCTGAAGCGCTTCATGGCATTCTCTTCTATCTCACAGGCAGGATACATCATGCTGGTAGCCATCGGCGGTAACTACGAGATGAGCATCACAGCCCTCATGTACTACGTACTTATCTACATCGCAGCCAACATGGCAGTGTTCACTATCATTGGTGCAGTAGAGAGCGCAACAGGCGGCAAGACAGAGATGAGCACCTACAACGGTTTGTACCGTTCGAATCCGAAGATGGCATTCCTGATGACACTTGCACTGTTCTCACTCGGCGGTATACCTCCGTTTGCCGGAATGTTCTCAAAGTTCTTCGTATTCCTTGCCGCAGTAGACGGACGTCCTGTATTGATCAGCTACCTGATAGTGTTCATCGCCCTGGTAAACACGGTAGTATCCCTTTACTACTATCTGCTTATCGTCAAGGCGATGTACATCAACAATGACGGCGAACCAATTGCTACATTCAAGATGAACCCATACACCAAGTTGACCCTGGTGCTCTGCACGGCAGGAGTTCTCTTCTTCGGCGTATGCTCATACATCTACGACGTACTCTTCGCAGCAGCAGCTGCATAAGGACACTGAAATAAAGCAAAACAATAATCCCCTGAAATCTAACAAAGGTTTCAGGGGATTATTGTTTTATGACGTTGGCAAGAGAACACCTCGTTCAATAATACCATTTTATCCATTGTGACCGAAGGATGCAAGATGCTTACGAGAAGGCTTTCTACATAATTATTCAAACTGCGGTTACTTGCCTTGGCCTTTGCTTTCAATTCTTCAAGCAGTGTATTTGGAAGACTAAAAGATTTAGTCGTTCTAAGTGTCATTGTATCCATATTTCATTCCTTTCTTTTAAAGAAGTTCTACTTTCGGTAGCAAAGGTGCGATATATTTCTGAAACAAGCAAGAAAGCCCCAACTTATTTTTATACCATTCGTTCAGCCCAAAGATACAAATATTCAAAATATTGGTACACCAAATTGGACAGCCTATATATGAT
>CAVCKM010000003.1:0-2705 GCA_963602765.1 Alistipes putredinis
AATTAATGGTCAATTAATGGCAATTAAAGTCCTAAAGTTTTCGCAGGCAATTCAAGTCCCAAAATTTTCGCAGGCAATTCAAGTCCTAAAATGTGATTAGCGTCGGAGCAGGTTGAGCTGCACTTTGGGTGCGCAGGCGTTGGCGCTTACCGTCTCGGTGTATTCGGGTAGCTTCAGCGAGCACTGGCCCTGGATGTCGTTGATGTTCTTTCCTACCTTATATATATACGTTCCGGCGTCCGCCTTCCACTGGCTGTTTGCCTCGTCGAAGCTGGCCAGGTCGCGCTTGGCGATGGTCATCTTGAGGGTCTGGCTCTCGCCGGGCTTCAGTTCGCGCGTCTTGGCGAATGCCTTCAGCTCCTTGGCTGGCTTCTCGTAGGCTGGGGAGTTGGGGGCGGTGACGTAGACCTGCGCCACTTCCTTGCCTGCCACCTTGCCCGTGTTCTTTACGGTGACGGTGACCTCCACGTTGTCGCCCTGCTGCTTGACGGTGGGGCTGCTGAAGGAGAAGGTGGTGTAGCTCAGGCCGTAGCCGAAGGGGTATGCTACGGTGCGCTTGAACGTGTCGAAGTAGCGGTAGCCCACGTAGATGTCCTCCTCGTGGTTGTTGAAGTCGACGCCGGGGGTGGTGTCGGGTCCCCATCCCTGCATCTCTTTGTAGGTGTACATGTCGTAGGGCTTGGCGAAGTTGGCCGTAGAGGGGTGGTCGGTGGCGGCGATGGGCCATGTCATGGTGAGTCTGCCTGAGGGGCACACCTTGCCGGTGAGGATGTCGGCGACGCTGTTGCCGCCCTCGATGCCCGGCTGCCAGGCGACGAGGATGGCGTCTACGCGGTCGCGCCAGCTTGCCGTCTCCATGACGGAGCCTGAGTTGATGATGACGATGACCTTCTTGCCTTTGGCGTGGAAGGCGTCGGAGACGCGGAATATCATGTCCTGCTCGTCGCGCGTGAGGTTGAACTCGCCGTCTGTCTCGCGGTCCATGCCCTCGCCGGCCTGTCTGCCGATGGTGATGACGGCGGCGTCGGCAAGAGGCTCTTCATGCGCCACGCAGCGCTCGGTTATCTCTATCTCCTGCAGCTTGGGCTGTCCCTGGTCGAGGAACCACATCATGGGGTTCTTGTCGGCCTTTAGCTTTGCCTTGGCGTACTTGATGTAGTTCTGGTAGATCTCGGTGAGCTGCGGCGTGGTGGAGACACCGATGTTCTTCAGACCGGTGACCATGTCGACGCTGTACTCCACGTTGACTGCTCCGCTGCCCAGTCCGCCTGAGAGGAAGTCGTAGGAGTTGACGCCGAAGAGTGCCACGGTCTTCAGGTTCTTGATGGGTAGCGTGCCGTCGTTTTTGAGGAGCACCATGCCCTCTGTTGACGACTGTCGTGTGATGGCGGCGTGCGCCTTGTGGTCCGGTTCTCCGCTGGCCTTGTATCCTTTGAAGCGCGGACACTTGACGATGTATTGGAGCATACGGCGCACGTTGCGGTCCACATCGGCGATGTCCAGCTTGCCGTCCTTGACGGCCGTTACGATGTCCTCCACCTGTGCCGGGTAGCCGGGTGTCATGAGGTCGTTGCCGGCGTGCACCTCGTCGCGGGTGTAGAGTCCCTGTGCCTCGCGCTTTCCTATCCAGTCTGTCATGCAGATGCCCTTGAATCCCCAGTCGTCACGCAGTATGCGTGTGAGGAGGTCGTAGTTGCCCTGTGCGAATGTGCCGTTGATGCGGTTGTAGGCGGTCATGATGGTCCAGGGCTGGCTCTGGCGCACCATCATCTCGAAGCCGCGGAGGTAGATCTCTCGCAGTGCGCGCTGGCTCATGCGCTCGTCGACGCGTGTGCGGTCGCTCTCCTGCGAGTTGGCGGCGAAGTGTTTTGGGCTGGTGCCTACGCCCTGGCTCTGCACGCCGTTGACGAAGGCGGTGCCCATGAGTCCTGTCATGATGGGGTCTTCGGAGTAGTACTCGAAGTTGCGGCCGCAGAGTGGGTTGCGGTGTACGTTCATGCCGGGTCCGAGTACGACGTCGCAGCCGTATTCGCGTGTCTCGTTGCCGATGGCCTGCCCGACGTTGTACATCAGGTCGGTGTTCCACGTGGAGGCGAGGCAGGTGCCTACGGGGAAGCCGGTGGCGTAGTATTTTCGGGTGTCGCCGTCGCGGTTGACGTCGATGTGCACCCCGGCGGGTCCGTCGGTGAGTACGGTGGCTGGGATGCCGAGGCGTGGTATCTCTACGGTGGTGCCGGCGGCTCCCGGGACGTATTTCTTCTGGTGTCCGAGCATGGCGCCGCTGCCGACGAAGCCGTCGTTGCCGCCGCCCACGAGGAGCTGCGCCTTTTCCTCCAGCGTCATGGCGCGGAGCACGTCGTCGATGTTGTCGGGTGAGAGTTTGGGCTGCGCTACGGCAGTGGTGGCTGCGAGGAGTCCGGCAGCCAGTGGCAGTAGTACTGGTAGTCTTGTCATCTTGTGGGTTGGGTAGTTATTAGGTTTGATAGTTTTTCGAATGTCTTCGCAAAGTTAGTAAAATTGTCGGGAACAGCACACCTGTGTGTGGATAAATTTGCGCTTATGCAACAAAATGCGCATAAACCTGGAACTTTTCGTACGTATGAGCATGGGGCAAACGGGGCTGCCTGGCACGCTGCTAATTCGCCAAAATTGGCGTATATGACAAAAAGAGACCTGAAAAGCTGCTAATCAACTAGAGATTAACA
>CAVCKM010000004.1:0-32385 GCA_963602765.1 Alistipes putredinis
GGAGTGGTTGGGCTTTCAGCCCGTACAGGTACAAAACCTGCTCAAGTTATTTTTTGAATATTACATAACTTTAAAATCAACCTAATGAAGAAAACTTATTTTTACGGCATTGCAAGTGCCGCTTTTGTCGTCGGCTCTATGGGGCTCGCCTCTTGCTCGTCTGACCAGACGATAGGCGAGGATGGTGGTAACGGTAGCAGTACGCCAGGGCGTGAAGTGAAAACAACACTGGCTATCACAGTAGAGGACGGCGGCGACGACGTGACCTCAAAGATGGGTACGCGTATGTCTGCTGACGCTACGCAGAACTATATAAAGGTAAATAAAACTGTAGCTACGTTCCATCACTTCTACAGGATGGCGATGATGACGTATAAGACTACTCCCACTGCCAGCGAGGCTTGGACAAAGCTGATACAGCTGGGAAGCAGTACCTCTAAGGCAAACTCCAAGGACTCCAACCAACGCCAGTTGTACGTTGATATCGCTGTGCCTACCGAGACTTCAAATGTGCTGTTCTATGCCATGGGACCGCAGAGCGCACTGACAGAGACAAGTGCCTCGTTCCCAATAAGTAAGGAGAACAATGGTGTGCTCCTTACAGATTACTATGCAGAAAATAATGCTCCGACTTCGCCAAGCGGTATCAATTTTGCATTGGAGAAGCGATATACAGGAAATAGTCTTGCAGACGAGTCAAATGCAAAGCAGATTGTCGAGCAGCTGAACAAGCTGATGAACGTGAAGGGTATATTAGCGAAGGAAGATTCAACTACTATTGTCGATTCTAAAGCATATACGGATATTAAAGAAGAGCAAGACGGCAAGAGCGTACCTGAGCAGCAGCATGAGCTTATGCAGCAAAAAGCGTATGTGTCATTTAAGGATATGGCGTACGACCAAAGTAAAGGTCATGACGGACAGGTAAAGATATTAAGGGATATGCGTGACGAGTTGATTAAACTCACTTCTGGTTCCGCAGCGGCAGTAAAGGCGACCCTGCAGGGTTTGCAGACCAACTTGCCGAAGGTGGGTACTGTAAGTGTCAGCGATACGGCACAGTCAATGCGTCCATTCTTGTATTGGCAGTTGTATCAGGAAGTTGGCAAGGCACTTACGGCGCTGGGAAACAATACATTCCCAACAGACAAGAACCTCCCGGAGGGTGCTGTGAAGCTGACCTATAATAAGCAAGCAGAGAACGGCCCGTTCTCATACGTTACAGCTACTGAAAATGGTAACACGTCTATAGTAACTGGTAATTACACTATTGACAATTCCAAGGTGACATATCCGTCATCGTTGGCATATTTCTGCAACACGAAGGTGATGACCAGCGATAGCCCAATCTCAGACATGGCCTCTCAATTGCCTTCGGTAGAAAACTGGAAAACAGCAAATTGGCCTAAGGACTTATCTGGTGGTTGGGAAGAAAAGGCTGTAGGCGAAAATACACAGTCCATAGCCTTGAAGGAAGCCATCACCTACGGCGTTGCTCAGCTGAAGACCACCGTACGTTGTGGTGCTGCCAACTTGAAAGATTACAAGTGGGAAGATGAAAAGAGCACTGACGAAGACAAGATTGCAGTGCCAGCAGAGGGCTATACCCTGACAGGTGTGCTGGTAGGTGGTCAGCCGGACAAGG
This sequence comes from Alistipes putredinis, assembly GCA_963602765.1. Classification (GTDB taxonomy): domain Bacteria; phylum Bacteroidota; class Bacteroidia; order Bacteroidales; family Bacteroidaceae; genus Prevotella. The sequence continues at coordinate 1,646 of CAVCKM010000004.1, forward strand.
TGGACTGGCAGTTCCTCCCAGCGTCTGACGCAAACTTCGACCATACCATCTACGACAGCTATATGAACACCAGCACCGGCACGAGCGCTGCCAATGATGACGGCACGCCAAAGGCTGCAGGTGCTATATTTGCAAAGTATTCGGCAGATAATACCAAATCGACACCGAACTACACCCTTGTCCTCGACAACAAGAGAGCCTCTACTTCAAATGAGAACGACAAGGTTGTCTACATCGCATTGGAGTTCCTGAACACAGGCTCAGCGTTCTACGGTGCACAAGGCGGTTTGATACCAAACGGCAGCAAGTTCTACCTCGTAGGAAAACTAGACCCAAGTGCCACATCAGGAATGAGCAAGCCAAGTGGTGTCGACGCAAATACTTTCGACCACGTCTTCGTAAAAGGCTACACCACAACGGCTAACTTCGTCATCGGCGAGGAGAGCTTGAAGAAGGCAACAAACACCATCCCGGACCTCCGCACCGCTGAGCTTTCCCTCGGTCTAATGGTTGACTTCACATGGAAGGACGGCCTGACCTTCGACGACGTTGTACTTGAATAACAACCCCCATAAAGACATACAAAAAAAGACTCCCGGCAAGCAGCTCCTCCCCGTCTACGTTGTATGCCTCATGAACTTCATACCCAAGGACAACGAGGTGAAGAAATTCAGGACCGATGTGGCTCTGCGCGAGAAGGGTAGCACGGAGATGTTCTCCGACAAGCTCAGGTTCGTCTACCTCTCCCTGCCTTTCTTCGACAAGCAGCAGGAAGAGGACTGCATAACCGATTTCGACAAATGGATTTACACACTCAAGCATATGGAAGCACTGGAAAGAATGCCGTTCACGGCACAGAAAAAGATATTCAATAAACTGGCTGACTTGGCTGACATCCGATGTCTAAGTCAGGAAGAGCAAGAGAAGTATGACGAGAGCTGCAAGGTAGCCGACGACTACTTCTCAGGTCTTTACGGCTATTACATAAAAGGCATAGAAGAAGGAGAGGCAAGAGGAGAGGCAAGAGGTGAGGCAAGAGGTGAAGCTAAAGAAAGAGCAGTAATTGCCTTGAAGATGCTGGCCACAGGGATGGACTATGCGCTCATCGCCAGTTTGACGGGACTGACAAAAGAACAAATTCAGAATCTGAGGACGAACTAATACTAACTCCCGGCAAGCAGCCCAACACCCAGGCTCTTCCCGGGAGTTTTTTTGTGTCCCTTGCTTTTCTTTCTTATCGTTATTCAAAACACATTATGCAGTTTGCATAATTTGAAATAAATAATTACCTTTGCAGACGTAATGGTTAACGTAATGCAATATGGAAAATCCGTTTATAATAACCGGAAAGATAAAGCCGGAATACTTCTGTGACAGGGAAAAGGAAGCTGAGAGGTTGGTACGCAAGGTGACCAACGGGGAGAATGTCGTGGTGATGGCGCCAAGGCGAGTGGGCAAGAGTAAACTTATAGACTTCTGTCTGGAGAAACCCGAGGTAAAGGACCGGTTCTTCTGCATCTCTGTCGACATCCTTCGTACGTCGAGCATACATGAGTTTACTTTCGAACTGGGCAAGGCCGTCTTTGAGCAGGCTGCGCGACGGAGCGACAGGATGATGAAGATGGTGGTAAGCACGCTGAAGTCCATCAACGGGTGTTTTGGGTATGACCCACTGTCAAACACGCCGACCTTCAGCCTGTCTCTTGGCGACATCGCAAACCCAACATACACGCTTGAGGAGATATTCTCTTGTCTGGAACAGGCAGACAAGAAGTGTATCGTTGTTATTGACGAATTTCAACAGATAGGGTATTACCCCGAAAAGAACATGGAGGCTATTCTGCGGACGCACATACAGAAGTGCGACAATGCGAACTTCATATTCTCGGGCAGTGAGCGGCATCTCATAACCACGATGTTCGCCGAAAAGGCGCATCCGTTTTACAACAGTGCGGACATCATGAACCTGGATGTGATACCCGTAGACAAATACATGGAATTTGCCGTGCGCCTGTTCCGAAAATTCGGTAAGGACATTCTGGAGGAGACAGTCAGGAAGGTATACGACACGTTTGGCGGCAACACATACTATATGCAAAAGGTGGTGCATGAGGCATTCAATCGTACTGACACGTCTGCAAAGGCGACAGTAGAAATGGCGGAAGACATCATACTGTCGATGATACTCGACAACGACCACAGGTTCAGCGAGATGCTGTCGAGACTGACATTGCCGCAGAAAGAACTGCTGTACGCCATAGCGAAGGATGGCATTGCACGGCAGATAACATCCACCGCCTTCGTGAAAAGACACAACCTCCGTTCTGCCAGCAGTGTACAGGCTGCACTGAAGAAACTGATGGAGCTGCATCTCGTGTCCACCTCCGATGCCTCCTACTACATCGACGACCAGCTGATGCGGTTGTGGATGCAGTAAAGAAAGGCGGCATCTACCACTTGAAATATCCGCTAATCCCAAAATATAGCTGTTTTTTAGGATTCTAATCCCAAAAAACTATATGATTTTTGGGATTAGCGGATATTTTTATTAACTTTGCGCCTAATATATAATAACACGTACATAGTAATGTACCCATTGATGTTTTTATAACCTATGCTAAAATGTTTCTTACCTATATTCGATAGACTTAAAGCGTCCTCGTTTTGTGCCGTCGCTGCTGTGGCGGTAGCCCTCTCTCTCAGCTCCTGCATCAACGAGGACACGAGCGACTGCGGATGCGACCAGGACATCACTTACGACATGGCGCTGCGCACCAACGTGGACACGGAGATAAGTTCGCAGTTGCAGACACAGGTGGAGCAGAACTTCGCCCCACAGCTGCGCAAGGCACTCGAGAACGTCTTCACCGACTACGCCAAGAGCAACGACCTCTCCTTCTATATCGACGGCGTGCGCATGCGACACGAACAGAACGAGATGAACAGCACATCGGCAAAGTACACCCTGTACCTCGACCGAAATACGTACGACCACCTCGCACTTGCCAACGTGGCGGAGGAAGCGGAGGTCGACGTGCTGCACGGAGACACGCTCTCAAGCATGGTGCTGCAGCTGGAGAAGAAGGACACCGTAGACAACCACGGCTACGGACTCTTCACGGCACGCAGGCGCATCCTCTCCACCGATTTCGACAACACCACCATCGACGTGCCGCTGTACATGCAGAACTGCGCCGCCGTGGTGCTCGTCGACCAGAGCGAGGTGAAGGCTGACGAACTCTTCGGATACGTCGACGGCATGACGACAACGTTCCACGTGCAGGACTCGCTCTACACCACCGACAGGCAGGTAGTGACACGCGCCAACCTCGTGCTGCCGGCTGACGGGACAACGGTGAATACAACCCAAGCTCAGACAACACAACCTCAGACAACCCAAGAAACAGACAACAAGAAACTGGCAGCCCTCTATGCCGTCACCTTCCCGTCCACCACTGACGAATGGCGCTTCAACGTCATAGCAAAGGTAAACGGGGAATACAAGAAGTCGACACTCACCGTGCACGAGTCGCTCAATGCCGGACAGCTGAAGATAATAAAGACGACGCTGACCGACGATGGCGGACTGAAGACAAAGTCGGTGAATGTCGCCGTGAGCGTAAGTTCATGGCAAGACGGCAACAGACATGACGTTGACCTGTAGAGCCTCACCCTATCCTAAGAGAAACATCTGACCCCTATCCCAAGACTGATATGACCCATATAATCAAGACCTATATAGCTACCGCAACCATAGTCCTCGGCGCAGCCCTCATGGCAGCGTGCTCCTCGGGCAGCGAGGAGAGTGGCGAGAACAGTAACCCAATACCCAATACGACAGCCCCGTTGAGCATACGGCTTGCCGTGCCGGAAACGGACGACACGACATCCACCAAGTCACGCATCGGTGACCCCGGCGCGGACGGCGACGAGACGGCGGAGTGGGACAGACTCACCGTCATCGTGGCGTTCACCGAGAAGAAGTCGGGAGAAGGCATCGCCGACAACGAACCACAAAAGATGGTCTACTGGGACACGTTCACCCGGGCAGAGTTCGACAACGCCACCGACGTGGTGATGCACACCCTGTCGAAGCTCAGTCCACCGAACTCCTCCGGTTACCACGACGTCACCATGTACCTCCCGCAGGGTAAGTGTAAACTATATGCCGTGACATACAGCAAAGGAGCAGGACTCGACATCGAGAAGATGCTCAGCAGTATAAGCCAGGACGGCAACGACCACAACGCCGACGTGCAGAACCTGAACATCGCGGGCAACTACGGCAGCGGCAACGCAAAGCAGATGCAGATGGTCATAGGCGTTGGCACGGGATATGCCGTCAAAGTCAACCAGGAAACAGGCACCGCCGTGTCGCCGGAAGAACGCACGATGGAGGTGAAGATAGACGACGTGTCGGGAGAGAAGCAGTACTGGCGACTCATCGTGCAGCGTCTGGCGGCGAAGATAGACCTGCAGTGGGACTCGCAGTATGCCTACGAACTCAACGGCGGACAGTACGACTACATCGGCGTCACGGGTTATGAGTATCATACAGGAAAGACACACCCGCTCTTCCCCACGCTGACCACACAGACCTTCACGCTGTCCACGACTGATCTGGAGACGAACCTGCTCAAGATGGACGACACTGAGATATCGCAGCACAACGGCCGCACGGAGTTCTACGTCTTCCCCGACGGACTCACCCCAGACAATACCGCGGACCTCAACTCCACATACGTGAAGTACACTGTAAAGTCAAAGAAAACCGCAGAGTCAGACCTGCGAACCCTGTACTACAGTTTCAAACTGCCGCTGAAGGTGCAGCCAGGCACTTGGTACAAGATTAACACCGACATACGCGGAAACAGCGAAACGTCCGTCGACGGCACGTCGATAGTAAAAGTCCTGTCAAAGACAAACTAACCTAAACAGACCTCTATGAAGACAAGAAGATATATCATGATGACGGCACTCGCCATGGCGGCTACGGCAGCCTCGGCGACTGACTACTATGTCAAGTCCGACTACGAATTCAGCGACGACAACGCCAGCAAGGTCGTGGAGGGCGACGGCACGTCATGGGGCTCTGCCGTAAAACTCTCTACGGCATTCGGCAAGGCAACAGCCGGCGACAACATATACATGAAGGGCTACGCGGGACAGAAGTTCCACGACGGCTCCTTCCGCAATTTCTACCAGACACCGGCCGAGGGATTCACCGTCAAGGCCGGTGTGCGCGTATATGGAGGTTACAAGGGCGACGAGACCGACATGGACATATACAAGCGTCCCATCAATCCCAACAACGGTACCAAGATGGCGCACCTGCTCTATGAGACAGTCATCGTGGGCGACCAGAAGGGCAACGACGAGGTGGACGACATCAAACTCATCTATCCGGAGAATACCGTGCGTACCGACAACGCGCTCCACGTGCTCACCCTCGACCTGAGCGCTGCTAACAACCCAGATGCCACCAGCTCCACGCGCTCCACCGTCATCAACGGTCTCGTGATATGCGGCGGACAGGCAACGGACAGTCAGGGCGGCGGCATCTACATCACGGGTGGCACGGCGAACAGCTCACTGTCCTTCGAGGTGGCGCAGTGTTTCCTCTACAACAACTACGCAGCGCAGGGCGGCGGCATCTACGTGGGCAATACCCTCACGTCCTCCGATAACATCATACGCTACAACACCATCTTCAACAACGTGGCTGGCGAGCGCGGCGGTACCGTCAACTGCGGCGGCGGCATATACTCCGAGGGCACCGTTGCCATCGTCAACAACGTGGTGAACAACAATGCCAACGGCGGCGTGTGCATCGGGCAGAACACCAAGTTCGTCAACAATACGGTAACGCGAAACACCCTTGGCGGCATCGACCGTATCAGCACCGACCAGACCACGTACAACGTCTACAACACCGTCATCTGGGGTAACGACGACGTGAGTGCCGAGGCAAGCAAGTTCCCGATGATGAAATACTGCGCCTACCCGGAGGTGGTAGCCACCGACGGTGTGCGCGACGGCAACTACAACGTCAAGATTTCCGAGTACAACAAGGAGGCAGGCACCTACCCCGGACCGTTCTTTGAGAACCCCTCAAAGTCGAGCGGCTACGACCGTGCCTTCATGCTGCAGACCACCCCCGTCCCCTCGTGGTCGTGGAACGTGCTGGAGCAGTCCGGTCTGCGCTCCATGGGTGACGCCTCGCAGTACAAGGTCTCCGACTACGGCGACCGTGACTTCGACAACTACGACCGTACCTCCAGCGACGCTGATGGTAAGACCATCATCTCCATCGGCGTCAGCGAATACGAGGCACTCGGCGCCAACCGCATCATGTACGTCAAGTCTGACGGTGACGACAGCAAAAACGGTTTCACTTGGGCGAATGCCAAGAAGACCGTACAGGCTGCCATCAACGCCCTCGCCACGGCAGACGCTACGGCGAAGGGCGAGGTGTGGGTAGCCGCCGGCACATACACGCCGACGGAGTCCATGGGCTCCGTTACTACTGACGAGGAGTACAAGCATCCTTTCTGCTTCGTCATGAAGAACGGCATCAGCGTCTACGGCGGTTTCGCAGGTACGGAGTCGTCAAAGAGCGAACGTGCGATGGCCCAAAAAGCCGCAGGCCGTGGTTGGGAGTACGCTAACAAGACGATACTGCAGGCAGCTGGCTTCACGACCAACAACGTGCAGTACAGTCCGACGTCGTACAGATGGAACGGTGTGTCGTCCAACTCCACCCACGTGGTATGGTTTGCTCCGGAACCACAGGTTGGCAGCGACCGCAGCACATACACGATAGGCGACTTCACCACTACGACGACCCTCGACGGTGTCACCATACAGGGCGGAGACACCCATGCCAACACCCTCGCACAGTACGAACCCCTAAAGGGCGCCGGCGTGTATATGGTGGCAAATGCAGTGCTCAGCAACTGCATCGTGAAAAACAATGTGGCGGAGCACAAGAGCGGCATGGCGGCAGGAGACAATACCAGTTATGGTGGCGGCGTATACTGTCGTGGCGGTAAGGTGGAGGACTGCGCCGTCATGGCAAACAGTGCCGTGGCTGGTTACGGCGGTGGCGTGTACATCGACGGCGAGGGTTCCGTCAACCGGTCGTTCGTCGTCAACAACACGGCATACAACGGTGGCGGTGTCTACCTAAACGGCGAGAGCGGCAACGAGGGGGCTGCAGTGCTCAGTACCTCTGTGGTGACGAACAACACGCAGACCATCAACGGCGCTGTATACTGCAATGCCGGTGGTGCCGTGCTGCAGTCTACCATTGCCAACAACTTCACCTCCGGCGCATCAGACTCCGCAGAGAAGATAACGTCACGTACGGGAGGTCTATATATCGCCGGGTACGGATATTCTGTAAACAACATCATCTGGAACAACGGTCTCACTGCCTCCACGGGCGAGTCTACCGAGGCCAACAAGGCGCAGATGTACGTGGAGAACGCCTCAAAGACAAAGACGTTCTTCTACAACACCGCCATGTCCAGCCCCAACTTCTCCATTTGGAACAACATCTTCCAGCAGGGCACGGTGACGCTGACAGCGGATGCCGCCAGCAACCAGTACTTCGACCTTAAAGTGCACGGCGCTCCAAAGGCGGATGTGCTCTATGTCACACGCGGTGTCATCTATTCCACCACGACCAAGGAGGCCGAGTGGGAGGTGGAGACGTTCCTCTGGCCTACCGTCAAGGGATCCAACCTTCGCGACAGCGGTCTGAACAGATACCAGTTGCCGTCGGCCATTACCTTCCAGCCGGACAACGACATCATGGGCACGCCGTTCCTCGCGCGCCCTTCCATCGGAGCATACGAGGTGGAGAAGTCCAACGTCTGTCCTACGTACACCGCCACCACCAAGACGCTGCGTCTGTACGTCAACGCCGACGACAACCAGGATGCCAGCAACCGCCGCGGATACTCGTGGACTTACCCCATGCGCCGACTCAACGATGCCATCGACTGGCTTGCCGAACAAGCCATCGGCGGCAACGTCACCTGCTACGACGGTACGACAGAGCAGACCGTCCAGCTGACCTCAGAGATGACTCTTGAAGTATGTCTGCGCGCAGGTACCTTCACTCCTGTGAAGACCGTGTACAACAACGACGAGCAGTCGGCGTGCATCCTCGTGCAGCAGACCCCGATACCTGTCGTAGTGCTCGGCGGTTACCCGGCAAAGGACGACAACGCCAGTCCTACGGACTCCGACCGCAAACCGTGGGAATACCGCACCGAGCTGACCGGCAACGCCACCAGTTCCACCCTCTCCGACGGTCTGAACCACGTGGTGCGTGTGGAGGAGAACAGCAACGTCACCTTCGACGGCGTGGCAATAACGAAGGGATACGCAGCAGGTAGATCGGTATTCACCACGGGCGGCGGCATGCTGCTCGACAGCAACGCCAAGCTGACACTCAAGAACTGTATACTGGAAAACAATACGGCCCTGAACGGTGCAGCAATAGGTGCCAAGTCGGGTGCTACTGGCATCAGTCTGACGCTGGTAAACACCGTTGTCAACAACAATACGTGCGAGGCGACAACGACAAAGTCTCAAATCAACCCCTACGTCATCGATTTGGGTACGGAGACTACCAACACGCTGACTACCAACCACGTGACGGTGATAAACAACGAGGCGTGGGCACCTGCCAACCTCAACACCGCCAACTCGTTCGCCGCTGGCAACACCATCTCCGGCAGTGAGAGCAGCTGCAACAATACGTTCACCGCCACCCAACTGCCAACACTCGGCGCTGACGGCGCGGCAAACTTCGCCAACCCAACCCGTAAGGTGGGTGCACAAGGGTCTGGCAATGCATATCTGGGCGGCAATGCCGTGTTCCGTCCGCTCACCAGCAGCGCAAAGACCAACGTCATCGTAAACAAGGCCAAGACAGATGCTACGGCAGACCTCACCATTGACGTGGCTGGTAACCAGCGCGACCTCGGCGGTCACCCGGACCTCGGCGCATACGAGGCACTCCTGCCGCAGAAGGGCAATGTCATCTACGTGCGCTCCTACAACAAGGAGAGCATAGGCAACGAAAAGAAGGAGGTGACATACGGCGAACCTAACTTCAACCTCCTCAACGAGAACCCGAATACCGTATACGACGGTTCGTCGTGGGACAACGCCATCATGGGCAACGCCGTCTGCGACTTCAGCAAGCTCGGTGAGGATGCCTACGTAGGCAACAACAACTTCTACGTCACACTGACAGGCAACATGCTCATGGCTGCCACGAAGGAGGCAAACGGCAATGCCTATTCCGCCTATCAGGCACCTACCACGACAGCCACCTATGGTACTGATGCCTACTACGACTACGACAACTGGACATACCCCGACACTTACTATGGACCACGCTCAGGACACTATGGCCCGTTCCTCGTCGATGCAGCCTGGAAGTCAATGAAACAGGCACTGCAGAACGCCTCCAACTATTGGACGACCTATCAGGGCAACCTCAACCACCGTGCTACGACTGGCTCGCAGGAATTCAACGCCATCAACAACGACCGTATAGAACGCTACATCTCCGGTCTGCAATGGGCAGTGGAGAAGGCTGCGGCATATAATGCTGCTCATAAAGCCGAGACTGGATTCCAACCCATGGAAGTATGGGTAGGCGCAGGTGTCTACACGGACTATAAGGGCTTCGTCATACGCAACGGTGTAAAGGTCTATGGCGGTTTCCCGAAGGAGGGCAACCCTGGTGAGGACGACCGTCTGCCACTCCTCTCGCAGTACATACAGCCCCGTGCGCAGTATGCAGACAAGACACGCTCCGACTACGAGACTATACTGCAGATACAGAAGGAATGTCCGATAAAAATCCCTAATGGCTCGTCCGATCAGCCTATCTCTGATGTGGCATACGCAAACGATGGATTTTGGGATAGTCAGATTACTGAGACCAGCCGCCACTACGTCCTCTACCAACCCGACGTGTGCATGCCGACATGGAGCAACTCTGGTGACGGCAGCAGTCCCACGGAGGCAAATGCATACCGATTCCTCGACAACTGGTTGAGCGTAAGCAAATACACTGGAACGACAGATACAAAATACAATAAGTCGGTATACAAGAGTTACGAGAAGGGCACCGTGAAGTGGGACGGATTTACCATTCGTCACGGACTACTCGGCAGGTACTCTGCAAACCGTGACGGCGGTGCCGGCGTGCGCTGCTTCGACAACGTGGAGCTGGAGAACCTCGTCATTACGATGAACTACAACCGTGGCGACCGTGCCCGTGGAGGCGGTCTGTACATGGACGGTGAGAACTCGCGCATCTCCAACAGCTTCCTGCTATATAACCTCAACTATGGCGGCAGCGACCAGTATGGCGGTGGCGCATACATGATCGTGGGTACAGGCTACAACCTTGTCATAGCACGCAACCGCGCACGTACCGCGGGTAGCGCCTGCGGTGGCGGCGGCGTATTCATCGAGAGTGCCACGTTCTATAACTGCACCGTGGCAAACAACAAGGCTGACAACGGCGCAGGCATAAGCCAATGGGGTGCTTCGGGCACGGGCATCAACTCTAAGCTCGCGCTCTACAACACCATCGTCTATAACAATGACGGAGGGTCACAGATAAATTCTACAAGTACAGGAACATTCCAACCTGCCCACAACTGCTACGTATATGGGGTGCACAGCAATATTACCGACAAGTTCTCCACTGACAACGGCAATGTGGTGAGCAGCGAAAGTCCGTTCGCTGCCTCAGATCCGACAGCCAATTTCGACTACCGATTGGCGGACAACAGCCGCTGTCTCAACGCCGGTACCGACGACCTGCAGCAGAACGGAGAGACTACCGCCGTCACACTCCCGGACACCGACATGGACTTCACCGACCGCGTGAAGGACTGCACCGTTGACATCGGAGCGTACGAGCACGACAACTCCGCCAACATACTCTACGAGACTGGTACCGACGGGGCTGGCAAGACGCAGTGGACTTACTATGTCACATGGACCGGAGCCGGCAACAGAAGCGGCAACAGCCCTGCCAACGCTGCCTGCGGCGAGAAACTGCAGAGCGTACTCACCGCTGCCGGTAAGGCATACGCAGCAGCCGCGGGCACTGGCTTCGGTGTCAATGGCGGCAAGCCACGCGTCGTCGTGAAGGTGGCAGGCTACAAGAACAACGACTACACATATAACGCAAATACCAAGGCATACGACGCAGACCCGCTCAGCTACACCTTCCTCATACCGAACGGCGTGACAATGATGGGCGGTTACTGCGATGGATCTTACGAGAACTCCACCGCAAACTGGGCCGACAACACCCGCGACGCATACACAGAGTACAAGACGGTGCTCAGCGCAAAGACGAGAGTCGTCAGCGGACAGGCAAACACCGCACAGGTGAACGGCTACCATACCGTGACATTCGGACAGGCTCTCACACCTGATGTTGACTTGCAGAAGTGGGCCATGGAGGCAGTACCGGACTCCGCCATCATCGACGGATGTTTCATCGAAGACGGTCTGGCTACCGACAACGGCGTGCATACAGGTCTGGGCGGCGGGGCCATCGTGCCGTACCACGCCTTCGTGCGCAACTGTGTCGTTCGCAACAACAAGTCGCTACAGGGCGGCGGACTATACGTGATGCCCGGCGCATGGGTGAGCGGCGTGGTGCTGGAGAAGAACACTGCCCAACAGGGCGGCGGCATTTTCACAAGTAACGGCGAGACAGAGACGGGCTACGAAGACAAGCGCGCCTACGTCGTCAGCAACACCATCGTACGCAACACCGCTACCGTTGAGGGCGGCGGCATATACTACGAACCCGGTTCGGCGATGATGGGCAACGATGTCGTATGGGGCAACTCGTCCGACTCCGACAAGAATATCTCCGGTGCAGTGGACTCAAAATACAAGGACACCAACAATTACACCACGCTCAGTGGGACCACCGAGTTCTATCCCTTCAACAACTGTTACGTCGAGACCTACGAACTGCCTGCCAACACCCACAACAACAGTATGGAGAGTTCGCTGGAACAGTATTTCTCCGGTACCAACTGGCAGCCGAGAGCATACTCCGTACTCGTGCACGGCGGTGTCGGCATCGACTACCAGAAGAAATGGCAGACGTGCGGTATTGCTGCGTATGACATGCGCGGTGTCACCGTGATACTGGCAAACGGCACCAACACCATCACCGTCGGAGCCTTTGCCGTACACACCGCAACGGCGGAAGACATGAAGAACGTGACGCTCAACACCCGTATCTTCGTCTCACTCAGCGGCGGCGTGACGGTGAGCGCTGAAGACCAGGCAAAGTACATAGGACGATCCTTCTACACACCCTATACCTCCATAGACGTTGCGCTGGAGTACGTGCGTCTGGCAAGAAAGAGCACTGCCGACGGCGGATTCGGACTGGCTGACAATGACACACACTTCGACATCCTCGTGGCTGAGGGAACATACCGCCCGACGATGATACGCAAGACCGGCGGCAACCTCGACCCAACATCCACCAACCAGCGACTGAACAGCTTCGACATCCCTGTCAACGTCAATGTCTACGGCTCGTTCGCAAGGGACGACAAGTGGTCTTCTGACATGGAGAGCGTGACCGACATAGAAACGAACGTCACCACCACGCTCACGCCGACGGTCAAGTACACCGACAGTGGCTCAAAGACGACGGCTACGGACATCAAGACCATAAAGGAGATACTCACAGACCGCAACGACAAGACGAAGTTCTCCGATGCCAACAACAACAGCATCTTCGAACCATGGGAGTTTACAAACCTCACCATCCTCTCTGGCGACATACAGTATTCTGCCAACGAGAAAAACGTATACCACGTTGTCTATACCGCAGATGAAGAAGACAAGGGAGACAGCAACTACTGCGTTGTGCTCGACGGTCTTACCATCATGGGAGGCGAGTCAAGCGCCAAGCTCACCGTTGATACTGACGGCAAGGAAGTGCATGACGAGATGGGCCACGGCGCTGGTGTCTACGCAAAGAACGTCAACCTCGTGATGAACCGTTGCCGTGTGCGTGAGAACATCGCTGTGCACGGTGCCGGAGTCTATGTGGACGGCGGCGACTGCGTGATGCTCAACACCCTCGTCACGGGTAACAAAGCCATCAAGGCGGACAACCAGGAGAGCATCAGCTACTCCGTTGACAACACGTACAACTACGCCAAGTATCCGCATGGCGCAGGACTGCTCGTGGCAGCTTCGTCGCACGAGGTGTCGCTGATACAGTGTATCTTCGCCAACAACGAGGCGGAGAGCGTCACGTCAAACATCATCAGTGACGGCACCATCAACGGCAGCTTCGGTGCAGGCGTCGTGCTGACTGCAAACAATACGTCGGGCAGCACCAACCTCGACGTCAGCGTGCTCAACAGCATGTTCGTCAGAAACAAGTCTGACTACTCCTCGGCGGCATTCTCGCAGTCGAAGAGCTTCGCCGCATACAACAACGTGATATGGGGCAACGAGGGTAAGACGACAGGCCTGAACGGCACGATGACACACTGCGCCGCAGACATAGACGGCTTCGTTGAGGCTATGGCACAGTTGGGCGGAAAGGACAACAAGCAGCTCGCTACCGCCAATATGGACGTCAAGGGACCGCGCTTCGCCGAACCCTCAACAGTGGCTGGATATGCCGGTTACACATCCTCGGCAAAGTGGAACTCGTCGAGCATCTCTATGCTCTGCGACAACGGTAACGGATACATACCCTACAAAGATGGCGTGCCAGTAGACGAGAACGGAACTGCCACCACTGACAGTACGGAGTATCTCTACGGCATATACGAAGAGCGTTGGGAGAAGCACAACCCCGAGACGACAAAGAAGGAAAGCGACAAGTATGTCTACGGTTACAAAGATGCCTGCATCTACAGGGCACTGGACAACGACGGCAACAGGAATATCGTCGAGTGCTACCGCTATATGGGTCCTAAGGACGAGGAAAACCGTCAGGCAACGAAGACCATCGACATTGGTTTCTACGAATACCAGTACAACCTGAAGATGTCCGACATGGAGGCCGTATATGTCGGAACGGAAGACAAGGGCGATGCCGACGGACGAAACTGGGCAAACCAGACCTCAGACCTGCGCGGTGCCATCATCGCAATGGCAAATCCGACCGGCAATAGTTCTACGTCCATCAAGACCGACCGCGTCGTCTACGTCAGAGACGGTGAATACTGGAACGCCAACGTGGAGAACGGCATCAGCGCCTTCCCGCTGAATATGTCTACGGGAACAAACAAAGAATACGGCACTTCCATCACCGTGAAGGGCGCTTGCACGGGCAAGACGAAGGCGGACGGCACGGAGGAACAGGACTTCTCGAAGCAGACGGTGCTCGTACCGGATGAAGAGATGAAGGACAAGACGTCCTCGCTGATGAACATACATACAAACAACAAGATCGTCACACTCGAAGGACTGACGTTCAAGAATACCGGCAACTACTCTACCGACACAAGAACGGGCGGCTACGGTCTGTATGCCAACATCACCAAGACACCGAATGCCGGCAATGCTGATTACAAGGATAAGGAATACGCCCTGACTCTCAAGAACTGTAAGGTCATCGACAATACCAGCACCGAGGCGGGTATGCTGCTCCAGTGCACCAAAGCTGTGGAGAGTAAGGACTCCTACGCCGGTGTGCTGATATACAACACGCTCTTTGCAGACAACAAGGGTGACGCCGTCAAGTGCTTCGCTGACTATGCGCAGGACGGAACGGAGGATCTCAAGTCGAAACTCAAACCGAAGATTGTCAACTGCACCTTCGCCAACAACACGGGTATGGCGATGGACGTAAACGGCGGCAATTCGGCATACAACTGCGTGTCGTGGAACAACGGTCGTGATAAAAGTGGGTCTGTGGGCTTTAAGCATGAAAACACGGGTGAAAATGGCGGCAAAAAAGTAAACATAGTCTTTGACGATGGTACGCCAAATGCCGACATTTTCAACGGCCCGAACTTCGCCGACCCTGACAATAAGGACTACCACCTCAGACCGAGTCTGATGCTCCTGAACAAGGGAGAAGACAACAAGTACTCTGACAATATCCCATCTGCCGATGATGATTTCACCGATGAGGTAGATCTCGACGGCAATCCGCGAAAGAAAGATACTAACATTGACGTAGGTTGCTACGAGTACACCTCTGTCCTGCAGCAGCTGATCTTCGTGCAGCGCGGCAAGTCCGGCGACGGCTCTGCATGGGGCGACGATGCCATGGGCAGTATGCAGGAGGCTATCGGTATGGCGGCAATATACAACAACTCCAAAAATCTGCCGGGCTACGTCCTCGTGGACAAGAACTACGGTGATGCTGCCACAGAGGACGTCAGTCTCACCCTCCCGGGAGTGAAGATGTACGGCGGACTGGAGAGCAGCACCATCAGCGGATCTACCGTAGAGGAAAAAGTGAAGAACCAGCTGAAGCAGCGCAAAGGCATACTGGAGACTGACGGCGGTGGTACCAAAGTGGGCAACGTGACCCTCAATGCTGAGAATGTCCTCATGGACGGATTCTGCATTGGCAAGGACGCTACCGTGACACTGACGAAGGGCACGCTGGCCACATCACTGATACTCTCGCAGAACGGCATCACGGGCACCGACAACGGACTGCTGTACAACTCCATGCTCTACGCCAACGGAACAGCACCGTTCTGGGACACGAAGGACGGAGGTAAGACGGAACTCGCAGCAGACCAGGTTGGAGCCGTCAAGAACGTCAAAGTCATCAACGTTACCACCTGCGGCGAGATAACCGCCGAGGGAACTGACGCTGTGGCAGAGAATACCAACAACCGCATCGTGGCATCCACCTCCGAAGCCTCCGACCGCAACCGCTACGTCGTAGAACCGTTCAACAACTATCAGCTCAACGAGGACGACAAGAACATCGACGGCGGCAACACCGACCGCACCAACGAGATGATAGCCCTCGTGCTGCACAGCAAAGATATAATAGGTAACGCACGCGTACGTAATAATAAGGTGGACAATGGTTGCTTCGAGACGTGGGACGTGCTCGACGATACCGAGATAACCACGGACGACTATCCGCACACCCCGTCCGTCGTGTACGTGGCGAAGGACAAGGAACTGGCGATAAAAAAAGACATGTACACCACAACGACAGGTCTTACCTTCACACCGGGATTCCTGCTCCTCAGATACCATGCCGGACTGCGAGGACGCGAAAACCGCATCCTGCTGAGACGTTTCGCCGTCGAGCGCGACCTAACGGCACGACGCACACAGATGGCATGTCTGCCGTTCGTTATACGAGGTTACGAGACAAAGTACCAGGGAGAACAGTACTGGTTCACCTCAAACCTCTACGACGGCGCGAAGCGTGCCGCATGGGACTACAAGGTGAGCAGCGAAAACGGTGCCTGGGGTGATGAGATACAACACAAGTCCGCCACCTTCCAGACCGCTATGACATCGAAAGCCGACGCGACGTACCATAACTGGCAGTACAACCCGCTGTGGAGCAGAGAGGTGACGGAGGGCATGGTACTCTACGCACAACAGGACAACACCGTACGCTTCTACGGTGGTAACAGCTTGGGACTGGTAGACCAGACAGGAACGGAGAATACATACCGTGAGGAGGCTGCAAAGTCACTGCTACAGCTCAACCAGTTCAACAACGAGGAGGACTGGACCAACAACTCCACCTCGTCAAAGCGCTTCACATATAAGGAGAACATGGGATGGAACATCTTCGGTTCGCCATACTTCTGTGCCATGAACTACGAGGACCTAAAGTACGGACGCGTCCTCTACTACCTCGATGCCGATGCCAAGTACAAGACGCTGAGCACGCTCCACGACAGTCAGACAACGTCGGTAGAAGGTCACATACCGGCGTTCGACGCTGTCTTCACACAGACGGCGACACTGGCAAAGCAGGAGGTGATACGTATGGAACACAGCGACAGCAAGAGCGGCACGGAATACCAAGACCCGCTTGCCACACTCGCACTGACCATCAACAGCACCAGCTCGCTCACCACCGACGCCAAGACGCTGACCGCCAACGAGAGCGACGACGTGATGAAGCTAAATGCCGTAGAGACGGAAAAGGCACGCACGACGTTCATGATGAATGCCGACGGCGTGAAGATGCAGAACGATAGCGCTACACCGCAGATGTACGCCGTACTGGCAGGCGGAGGACACTATTCGCTCCTCTCTGCCGTAGACGAGGCAGGCAGCGTGAAGATGGGAGTGACAGTGCCGGAGGACGGTACGTACACCATCGCCGTGCCTGAGGACTGCGATGCTGGAAAGTACGAGGTGGTACTCCTGAAGGACGCCGAGTCGGGTAGGGCAGTAAACCTCCTCGACCAGAGCTACGACTTCACTGCCACACGCGGCACCATCGACAACCGCTTCACCATCTCCTTCCACGGCATAGCCGACCAGAAGGCAAGCGCCGTGCAGATATACTCTACGCAGGGCGGCACGGTGACGGTAAGCGGCACGGAACAGGGCGACATCATCAACGTCCTCGGCACCGCAGGCTACGAGATAGCCTCCGAAACGGTAGCCACAGCCGGAACGACAATGCTGCAGGTAGCCGCCACGGGAACGGTAATCGTCGAGGTAATACGAGACGGACAGCAGATTGCCGTGCGCAAGCTCGGACTACGCCAATGATGGTTTTTACGCCAATGAATTTTTTTGACGTTAATTGCCGTTAATGGGTCGTTAATTGTTCGTTAATATAATAAGGTGTGCATGGTGATACAGCTGCTTTGCAACCGAATAAAAATTAACGACCAATTAACGGCCCATTAATGGCAATTAACGTTAAACCCCTCATTGGCGCTAAAATAATCATTGGCGTAAAAACCTAGGCGTAAATGTCCAATTCGTGTTCTAGCAGGGGGTATTGAATATTAGCAAGTTGCCGACAATTTTATACCAAAATATTTGCGTATGTCAAGAAATTGTCGTAACTTTGCACCGCAAAAGGTGAGTATTGCGCTGACAAATAGTTAACAATCCACTGAATTTGAACGTGTTACGCCTCAAGGCCAGAGGGAGATGATGCGATTCAATTTTTGCGTGTTTGTACTCAAAGAGTCTCGGAGAGTAGACGAAACTAAAACAAAAACAAAACATTTAAATACACATTATCATTAAAATTAAACTGAAATGCCAGGATTAATTGGAAGAAAAATCGGAATGACATCCGTTTTCAGTGCCGACGGTAAGAATGTACCGTGCACTGTTATCGAAGCTGGTCCCTGTGTCGTGACTCAGGTAAAGACCGTTGAAAAAGACGGTTACAAGGCAATTCAGCTCGGTTTTGGCGAGGCTAAAGAAAAGAATACCACCAAACCGATGATGGGTTGCTTCAAGAAGGCAGGCACAACACCGAAAAAGCACTTGGCCGAGTTCAAGTTTGACGAGGAGTACAACCTCGGCGACGTTGTTACCGTAGATATCTTCAACGGTACCGAGTTCGTTGACGTAGTAGGTACCTCTAAGGGTAAAGGCTTCCAGGGAGTTGTTAAGCGCCACGGTTTCGGTGGTGTAGGTCAGAGCACCCACGGTCAGGACGACCGCGCCCGCAAACCGGGTTCTATCGGTGCTTGTTCGTATCCCGCAAAAGTATTCAAGGGAATGCGAATGGGTGGCCAGATGGGTGGTGACCGCGTTACAACCCAAAATCTCAAAGTGTTAAAGGTTATTCCGGAGCACAACCTCATCCTCGTGAAAGGTTCTGTAGCCGGCTGCATTGGTTCAACCGTATTAATCAAGAAATAATGGAAGTTAGCGTATTAAATATCAATGGTCAGGAGACCGGAAGAAAGGTTACGTTGAACGAATCTATCTTCGGAATTGAGCCTAACGATCACGTTTTGTATCTCGACGTTAAGCAGTATCTCGCTAACCAACGTCAGGGTACGGCAAAATCAAAGGAAAGAAGCGAAGTCAGCGGTTCTACCCGCAAACTCATCCGTCAGAAGGGTGGCGGCGGTGCTCGCCGTGGTGATATCAACTCACCTGTACTCGTAGGTGGTGGCCGTGTGTTCGGTCCTAAGCCCCGTGACTACCGTTTCAAACTCAACAAAAAAGTGAAGGTCCTCGCCCGTAAGTCTGCCCTCTCTTACAAGGCACAGGAGAGCGCCATCATTGTTGTTGAAGATTTCGAAATGAACGCTCCAAAGACAAAAGATTTCGTAAATATTACTAAGAATCTGAAAATTGACGGCAAGAAACTCTTGCTTCTTTTGCCAGGTGTAAATAAAAACGTATATTTGTCTGCTCGTAACTTACAGCGTACCGAAGTCATGACCGCTTCTGCACTCAACGCATACAAAGTTCTCAATGCAGATGTGCTCGTCATCACTGAAAATTCGCTGAGCCAAATCGACGGCGTCTTAAATAAATAATAGGAGACCAAATACATGACATTCATCATCAAACCGTTGGTCACTGAGAAGATGACCAAGCTGACAGAAAAGTCTTCTGTTGAAAAGACTTACAAGGTAAAGGGTCAGGAGCGTACCAAGAAAGCTGAAGCAAAGTACGGCTTTATTGTTCGCCCCGAAGCCAACAAACTTGAAATCAAGAACGAAGTCGAGAGCCTGTACAACGTGACCGTGTTGGACGTAAATACCATCCGTTACGCAGGCAAGCGCATGAGCCGCTATACGCGCAAAGGTCTTGTAAAAGGTCAGAAGAACGCGTACAAGAAGGCAATCGTCACTCTGAAAGAGGGCGACTCTATCGATTTTTACAGCAATATCTAAAATAAGAAATGGCAGTACGTAAATTCAAACCAGTTACACCTGGTCAAAGACACAAAGTTATTGGCACGTTCGAGGAAATTACTGCATCCGTGCCAGAGAAGTCTCTCGTTTACGGTAAGCGTTCTACCGGCGGTCGAAACAACACCGGTAAGATGACTGTTCGCTACATCGGCGGCGGTCACAAGCAGAAGTATCGTCTCATCGACTTCAAGCGAGAGAAAGATGGTGTTCCAGCTGTAGTAAAGTCTATCGAGTACGATCCAAACCGCTCTGCGCGCATCGCACTCCTTTACTATGTAGACGGCGAGAAGCGTTACATCATTGCACCTAACGGCCTGCAGGTTGGCACCACAGTGATGTCCGGTGCTGAGGCTGCACCTGAAGTAGGTAACGCACTCCCACTCGCTAACATTCCTGTTGGTACCGTTATTCACAACATCGAGCTTCGCCCGGGACAGGGTGCGCTCCTCGTTCGCTCAGCAGGTAATTTCGCTCAGTTGACTTCTCGTGAAGGCAGTTACTGTGTTATTAAGCTCCCTTCAGGCGAGACACGCAAGGTGCTCTCTGCTTGTAAGGCTACCGTCGGTGCCGTTGGCAACTCTGACCACGCTCTCGAGCAGTCAGGTAAGGCCGGCCGCTCACGTTGGATGGGCAAGCGTCCACACAACCGCGGTGTTGTTATGAACCCTGTCGATCACCCAATGGGTGGTGGTGAAGGACGTCAGTCCGGTGGTCACCCACGCTCACGCAAGGGTCTCTACGCTAAGGGTCTCAAGACACGCGCACCTAAGAAGATGTCTAACAAGTACATCATTGAAAGAGCTAACAAAAAGTAACACTCAACATTAACTAAGTAGAAATTATGAGTCGTTCATTAAAGAAAGGTCCATACATCAACGTATCTCTCGAGAAGAAGATTCTCGCCATGAACGAGAGCGGCAAGAAGACTGTCGTTAAGACTTGGGCCCGCGCTTCTGTTATCTCACCTGACTTCGTGGGACACACAGTGGCTGTTCATAACGGTAACAAATTTATTCCTGTTTACGTAACCGAAAACATGGTAGGCCACAAGCTCGGTGAGTTCTCGCCTACTCGTAAGTTCGGCGGTCACGCTGGTAACAAGCGCTAATCGTAACGAGGAAATAATCCATTTAAATTAGGAAATATAAAATGGGAGCTAGAAAACATATAGCGGCTGAAAAAATTAAGGAAGCCAAAAAGAACCAGTACTTCGCCAAGTTGGTCGGCGTACCTTCTTCTCCACGCAAGATGCGCTACGTTGTAGACATGGTACGTGGCATGGAAGTAAACCGTGCTCTCGGCGTACTCAGATTCTCTAAGAAGCAGGCTGCTGCTGACGTAGAGAAGCTGCTCCGTTCTGCTATCGCTAACTGGGAAATGAAAAACGACCGTAAGGCTGAAGCAGGCGAACTCTATATCTCTAAGGTCTTCGTTGACGAAGGCGTGACAATGAAGCGTATGCGCCCTGCACCACAGGGTCGTGGATACCGCATCCGTAAGCGTAGCAACCACGTGACGCTGTTTGTAGATACCAAAATAAATGAAGATTAATAAAGAATAGAATGGGACAGAAAGTTAATCCAATAGCAAACCGACTCGGAATCGTCCGTGGTTGGGATTCAAACTGGTTCGGTGGAAAGAGCTTCGGAGACAACCTCGTAGAGGACCAGAAAATCCGTAAGTATCTCAACGAGCGTCTCGCTAAGGCTAGCGTTAGCCGCATCGTCATCGAGCGTACTTTGAAGCGTGTCACCATCACTATCTGCACTGCTCGCCCAGGTATCGTCATCGGTAAGGGCGGAGAAGAAGTGGACAAGCTCAAGGAAGAGCTCAAGAAACTCTACAAGAAGGAGATTCAGATTAATATCTTCGAGATAAAGAAACCTGACCTCGACGCTAATATCGTAGCCAACTCTATCGCTCGCCAGGTAGAAGGCAAGGTGGCTTACCGCCGTGCTATCAAGATGGCTATCCAGAACACTATGCGTGCTGGTGCTGAGGGTATCAAGGTTCAGATCTCCGGCCGTCTTAACGGTGCCGAGATCGCACGCGCTGAAATGCTCAAGGAGGGACGTACTCCTCTGCACACTTTCCGCGCTGATATCGATTACTGCAAGACAGAGGCTCTCACTAAGGTAGGTATCCTTGGCATCAAGGTTTGGATCTGCCGTGGTGAAGTATACGGAAAGCGTGACCTCGCACCTAACTTCTCACAGGAGAAGCAGGGTGGCAACCGTCCTGCTGCAGGTGGCCGTCAGAACGGTCGCGGCGGTAACCGTAAGAGAAACAATAACCGTTAAAAACTAAGAAGCTACAATGTTACAGCCAAAAAGAGTAAAATATAGAAGACCTCAAGACGGTCGTGGCAACAAGGGTAACGCTCACCGTGGCACTCAGCTCGCTTTCGGTTCTTTCGGTATCAAGACTCTTGATGCAAAGTGGATCGACAGCCGCCAGATTGAGGCTGCCCGTGTCGCTATCAACAGATACATGAACCGTGAGGGACAGGTTTGGATCCGCATCTTCCCTGACAAACCAATCACACGTAAGCCTGCTGACGTACGTATGGGTAAGGGTAAGGGTGATCCCGCAGGATGGGTAGCACCAGTAACTCCTGGTCGCATCCTCTTCGAAATCGAAGGCGTATCCTTCGACATCGCTAAGGAAGCTCTCCGTCTCGGCGCACAGAAGCTGCCAGTAAAGACAAAGTTTGTTGTACGTCGTGACTACGACAAAAACGCTTAAACTATGAAGATCAAAGAAGTAAAAGATATCGAAACCAAGGAATTGGTAGAGAAGATTGAGAATGCACAGGCTGCGCTTGACACCATGAAGCTCAACCACCAGATCTCTCCACTCGAGAATCCATCACAGATTAAAGCGGCTCGTCGTGACATCGCCCGTATGAAGACAGAACTCCGTTCACGTGAACTTAACAAATAATAATGGTCCAGATGGAAACGCGTAATTTAAGAAAGACAAGACAGGGTGTAGTTACCAGCAACAAGATGGATAAAACCATTGTTATTGCAACTAAGTTCAAGGAGAAGCACCCAATCTACGGAAAGTTTGTGCAGAAGACTAAGAAGTACCACGCACACGACGAAAAGAACGAGGCCAACATCGGTGATACAGTACTCATCATGGAGACCCGTCCACTCTCTAAGACTAAGAGATGGAGATTAGTTTCAATAATCGAAAAAGCTAAGTAAATAATATGATACAGGCAGAATCAAGACTTACAGTATGTGATAACAGCGGCGCTAGAGAGGCTCTCTGCATCCGTGTACTCGGTGGTACACGCCGTCGTTACGCAAGTGTAGGTGACGTTATTGTCGTTGCTGTCAAGAACGTCATCCCATCAAGTGATCTTAAGAAAGGTGCAGTATCTAAGGCGCTCATCGTACGTACCAAGAAGGAAATCCGTCGTGCTGACGGCTCTTACATCCGTTTCGATGACAATGCTTGTGTCCTCCTCAACAACGCCGGTGAACTCCGCGGCAGCCGTATCTTCGGACCTGTTGCACGTGAGCTCCGCGCAGTTAACATGAAGGTCGTTTCTCTCGCACCTGAGGTACTTTAGTCTTACAAGTAAAACATCAAACAGTAATGAGCAAGTTACACATAAAGAAAAACGATACCGTTATTGTTCTTGCAGGTAAGGACAAAGGCAAGCAGGGTAAGGTGCTGAAGGTGCTCGTAGAGGACCAGCGCGCTATCGTTGAAGGCATCAATATGGTCTCAAAGAGCCAGAAGCCTTCTGCCAAGAACCCTCAGGGTGGCATCGTTAAGACAGAGGCTCCTATCCACATCTCAAACCTGAGCCTCATTGACCCTAAGAGTGGCAAGGCTACTCGCGTCGCTATCAAGCACGAGGGAAAGAACGTTATCCGTATCGCTAAAAAGTCAGGGGAGGAAATCAAGTAATGAATACAGCACAGTTAAAGAATGTATATAAGGAGACTATCGCTCCTGAGCTGCAGAAGCAGTTTAACTATTCTTCAGCAATGCAGATTCCTTGCCTGAAGAAGATCGTTGTCAACATGGGTCTCGGTGACGCTACCCAGGACAAGAAGATTATCGAAGTTGCCATCAACGAGATCACTGCTATCACCGGTCAGAAGGCCGTTGCTACATACTCTAAGAAGGATATCGCTAACTTCAAGCTCCGTAAGAAGATGCCTATCGGCGTTATGGTAACACTGCGTCGCGAGCGCATGTACGAGTTCCTCGAGAAGCTCGTCCGCGTTGCTCTCCCTCGTATCCGTGACTTCAAGGGTATCCAGTCTAAGCTCGACGGCCGTGGCAACTACACCCTCGGTATCCAGGAGCAGATTATCTTCCCTGAGATCAACATCGACGCTATCGACCGCATCCAGGGTATGAACATCACTTTCGTTACTTCCGCTAAGACTGACGAAGAGGGCTTCGCTCTCCTGAAGGCTTTCGGTCTCCCATTCAAAAACGCTTAAGTAATAAATAATATACTATGGCAAAAGAATCAATGAAGGCTCGCGAGGTAAAGCGCGCCAAGCTCGTTGCCCGTTACGCTGAAAAGCGCGCTGCGCTTAAGAAGGTAATCGCAACTTCTGAGGATGCTGCTGAACGCTACGAGGCTGCTCGTGCTCTGCAGGCTATTCCAAAGAATGCCAACCCTATCCGCCTGCACAACCGTTGCAAGGTGACGGGTCGTCCAAAGGGTTACATCCGCCAGTTCGGCATCTCTCGTATTCAGTTCCGTGAGATGGCTTCTGCAGGACTCATCCCTGGCGTTAAGAAGGCAAGCTGGTAAGCTTCACCTGGCTAGACAACATAGCGAAAGTAAAACATACAACGCTCTTAAGGTTTTAAGGTGTAAGGGCGAGCCAATGTGGCACGCGCCTTACAACCTCATTACCTGAACAAGAAAAACAAGAGTATTCTAATTTTCTATTTAATTAATATTGTCGGGGACGCCCCGATTAATTAACTAATTTTTTTTATGACAGATCCAATAGCAGATTATCTGACTCGACTCAGAAACGCAATCATGGCACATCACCGTGTCGTAGAGGTTCCTGCGTCAAACCTGAAGAAAGAGATCACTAAGATTCTCTTCGAGAAGGGTTACATCCTCAACTACAAGTTCATCGAGGAGGGTCCTCAGGGTTCCATCAAGGTGGCTCTCAAGTATGACCCACAGACCAAGAAGAACGCTATCAAGAGCTTGAAGCGTGTCTCTACTCCTGGTCTTCGTAAGTACACTGGCTACAAAGATATGCCACGTGTTATCAACGGACTCGGTATCGCAATACTGTCCACTTCAAAAGGTGTTATGACTGACAAAGAGGCTGCTGAACTCAAGATCGGCGGCGAGGTTCTTTGCTACGTTTATTAATATAGGAGGATACAGAATATGTCAAGAATAGGTAAATTGCCAATTAGCATCCCTGCTGGTGTTACTGTATCTTACAAAGATAACGTAGTATCAGTGAAGGGCCCAAAGGGTGAACTCTCACAGAAGGTTGATCCATCTATCATCGTAAAGGTTGAAGATAATCAAATAGTTTTCGAGGTTGACGAAAACAGCCCGGTTAACTACAAGCAGAAGAATGCATTCCACGGTCTCTACCGTGCACTGGTTAACAACATGGTTGTTGGTGTCAGCGAAGGTTACAAGAAGGTGCTCGAACTCGTAGGTGTAGGTTACCGTGTTTCCAACAAGGGTAACATCATTGAGTTCGCACTCGGTTATACTCACCCTATCTTCATCCAGCTCCCTGCTGAGGTTAAGGTAGAGACAAAGTCTGAGCGTAACCAGAACCCTCTGCTCATCCTCGAGTCTGCTGACAAGCAGTTGATTGGACTTATTTGTGCTAAGATCCGTTCTTTCCGTAAGCCAGAGCCTTATAAGGGTAAGGGTATCCTGTTCCAGGGTGAGGTTATCCGCAGAAAGTCTGGTAAGTCAGCTTCAGCTAAGTAATTTTAAAACATTACGATCATGACAACAAAGAAACAAGAAAGACGAATCAAGATCAAATATAGAGTTCGTAAGAACGTAAACGGCACTGCAGAGCGTCCACGTCTCAGCGTCTTCCGCAGCAACAAGCAGATTTACGCTCAGGTTATTAATGATGTTACCGGCACTACCGTTGCTGCCGCTTCTTCTCTCGGTCTGGAGGCTATGCCTAAGACAGAGCAGGCTCAGAAGGTTGGCGCCCTCGTTGCAGAGGCTGCTAAGAAGGCTGGTGTTTCATCTGTAGTATTCGACCGTAACGGCTACCTCTACCATGGCCGCGTTAAGGCTCTTGCTGACGCTGCTCGTGAGGCTGGTCTTAACTTCTAAACGATATAAATAGCAATGGATAAAGTAAAAGTAAATAGCGACGTTGAATTGAAAGACAAGCTGGTTGCTATCAACCGCGTTACTAAGGTAACAAAGGGTGGTCGCACCTTCACATTCGCTGCTATTGTCGTTGTAGGTGACGGTAATGGTACTATCGGATGGGGTCTCGGTAAGGCAGGCGAAGTACAGCAGGCTATCGCAAAGGGTACTGAGGCAGCTAAGAAGAATCTCGTTAAGGTTCCTGTTCTCAAGGGCACTATCCCTCACGAGATGGAAGTTAGCTTCGGCGGTGCTCAGGTGTTCCTGAAGCCAGCTGCTCAGGGTACTGGTATGGTTTGCGGTGGTGCTATGCGTGCCGTGCTCGAAAGCGCCGGCATCAACGACGTACTCGCAAAGTCTAAGGGCTCTTCTAACCCTCACAACCTCGTGAAGGCTACTATCAAGGCTCTCAGCCAGATGCGTGACGCTTACACTGTAGCTCACGACCGTGGCATCAGCATGAACAAAGTGTTTAACGGATAATAATAGGAGAATAATACACAATGGCAACAATTAAAGTTAAGCAGATCAAGAGCCGCATCGGCGCATCTGCAGACCAGAAGCGTACTCTTCTTGCACTGGGTCTCCGCAAGATCTCTCAGGTAGTGGAGGTTGAGGACAACCCTTCTATCCGTGGCATGATCCGCAAGGTACATCATCTGACTACTGTAGTAGAATAAATAACCAAATTAAACTGAAACGATTATGAAATTGAATAATTTGCAGCCAGCTGCTGGTTCAACCCATTCACGTCGTCGTATCGGTCGCGGTCCTGGCTCAGGACTGGGTGGTACCTCTACTCGTGGTCACAAGGGTGCTAAGGCACGTTCTGGTTATAAGAAGAAGATTGGTTTCGAAGGTGGTCAGATGCCACTGCAGCGCCGTCTGCCTAAGTTCGGATTCAAGAACATCAACCATAAGGAGTACTTCGCTGTTAACCTCTCTACTCTTCAGAAGCTCGCTGACAAGGGCCTCGAGAAGATTGGTATCGAGGAACTGAAGAATGCTGGTCTCACTAACGGTAAGGAGCTTGTAAAGGTTCTCGCTAACGGCGAAATCAAGGCTAAGCTGACTGTAGAGGCTAACGCATTCTCTAAGGCTGCCAAGGAAGCTATCGAGGCAGCTGGTGGTAACACTGTAGTACTTTAATTTTTACAATGAAGAAATTTATAGAGACACTGAAGAACTGTTGGAAGGTTGAGGATTTGCGTATGCGACTCCTCATCACCATCCTCTTTGTCGCTATCTACCGCTTTGGCTCTTTCGTGGTTTTGCCGGGTATCAACCCAGCAAACCTCGAAAAGCTGCAGCAGCAGACTGCGGGAGGTTTGATGTCACTTCTCGATATGTTCTCCGGTGGTGCATTCTCCAACGCGTCAATCTTTGCGCTTGGTATTATGCCGTACATCTCTGCATCCATCGTCATGCAGCTTGTGGCCATCGCCGTGCCTTCCTTCCAGAAGATGCAGCGTGAGGGTGAGAGCGGACGAAAGAAGATTTCGCAGTACACGCGCTATCTGACGATAGCCATCCTGCTCTTCCAGGCTCCTTCTTACCTCATGAACCTCAAGATGCAGTCGCCCGGAGCGCTGGCTTCAGGTTTGTCGTGGACGGAATTCATGATTCCTGCCACCATCATCCTCGCAGCAGGCTCTATGTTCATCCTCTGGTTGGGTGAGCGCATCACGGACAAGGGCGTTGGAAACGGTATCTCTCTCATCATCATGATAGGTATCATCGCCCGTCTGCCACAGGCTTTCATTCAGGAAGTGGGCAGCCGTTTCACAGCAATCACGGGTGGCGGTCTTGTCATGTTCATCGTTGAGATACTGATTCTGTATGCAGTAGTATGTGCAGCAATCCTGCTGACTCAGGGTACTCGCAAGGTGCCTGTGCAGTATGCAAAGAAGATCGTTGGCAATACACAGTACGGTGGTGCACGCCAGTATATCCCTCTGAAGCTGTTCGCTGCCAATGTGATGCCTATCATCTTCGCACAGGCGTTGATGTTCATCCCACTGGCAATAGTACAGTACAGCAGCGATAACCTCGGCACCTTCGCCCGTTCTCTGCTCGACAACCGCAGTCTGACGTACAACGTCATCTATGTAATCCTCATCGTAGCGTTTACATATTTCTATACTGCGATTACACTGAACCCAACACAGATGGCTGAGGACATGAAGCGCAACAACGGCTTCATTCCTGGTGTTAAGCCTGGCAAACCTACTGCAGACTATATCGAGGAAATAATGTCCCGTATGACGCTGCCCGGTTCGCTCTTCATCGCTTTCATCGCTATTATGCCGGCCCTGGCTGGTCTGCTCAATGTGCAGCAGGGTTTTGCCCAGTTCTTCGGTGGTACGTCGTTACTCATCCTTGTGGGTGTGGTAATAGACACTATACAGCAGGTACAGTCTCATCTGATGATGCGTCATTACGATGGTCTGCTCAACTCTGGACGTACACGCCCGCAGGCTGGTATCAACGCTTACTAATCCGTTCTTGAGAAATGGCTATTTTTCTAAAGACGGAAGAAGAGATAGAACTAATGCGCGCGGCCAATCAACTCGTTGGTCGCACGCTTGGTGAACTCGCCAAACATATCAAGCCCGGTGTTTCAACAAAACAGTTGGACCGCATCGCCGAGGAGTTTATCCGTGACAACGGAGCTGAACCGACATTCCTCGGTTTCCCGAACCCCTTCGGACCGGCATTCCCCGCAAGCATCTGCGCTTCTGTAAACGAATGTGTCGTACATGGCATACCGACAGAGGAGCAAATCTTGAAAGACGGAGACATTATCTCCATCGACTGCGGAACGTTGCTCAACGGCTACAACGGTGACTCTGCTTACACATTCCCAGTGGGAGAGATAAGTGAAGAGACGCGCCAGTTGCTCAGAACGACGAAAGAAAGTCTGTATAAAGGCATAGAAGCCGCTGTGCATGGCAATCATGTAGGGGATATAGGACAGGCGGTGCAGGACTTTTGTGAGGCACAAGGCTACGGAATTGTTAGAGAGCTGACAGGACACGGCATTGGTCGTGAGATGCACGAAGAACCCCAGATTCCCAACTACGGCAAACGCGGTAGGGGAGAGAAACTGAAAGAGGGGATGTGCATTGCCATAGAACCGATGGTGACACAGGGGTCAAGACTGATAGGTCTTCTGCCAGACAAGTGGTCCATCATCACACGCGACAGGAAGCTCGCTGCTCACTATGAGCACACGATAGCTATTCGCAAAGGAAAGGCTGAGATACTCTCATCCTTCGAGGAAATAGAAAATATCATTTCAATATAACAAGATTAACTTACTCATAAACACTTTACATACAATAAAAGGTATATTATGGCAAAGCAATCTGCTATAGAACAAGACGGTACTATCGTCGAGGCGTTGAGCAACGCTATGTTTCGTGTAGAACTTGAGAACGGTGTGCAGATTATAGCACACATCTCTGGCAAGATGAGAATGCACTACATCAAGATCCTCCCCGGTGACAAGGTGAAGGTCGAGATGAGTCCATATGACCTCACAAAGGGTCGCATAAGTTTCCGCTACAAATAAGCACAAGGTTAAGACTATCATTTTTCAAAAATATATAAGTTTAACACACAATGAAGACAAGAGCATCTTTGAAGAAGCGCACTCCTGACTGCGTTATCGTACGCCGCAAGGGTCGTCTTTTCCTTATCAACAAGAAGAACCCTAAGTTCAAGCTCCGTCAGGGTTAATTTTATTAAAAGTTAAAAAGTTAGAAAGTTTTGTTAAAAGATTTTAGAGGCTCAGGGAAATTGTGTACCTTTGCATTTCGAAATTTTGATATCAAGACTCAATAACAAGTTTTTCAATCATTTACAAGCAATTATGGCAATAAGAATTGTTGGAGTAGATTTGCCCCAGAACAAGCGTGGCGAAATCGCATTGACTTATATCTATGGTATAGGTCGAAGTAGTTCAGCAAAGATATTGGATAAGGCTGGTGTTAGCCGCGACCTGAAGGTTTGCGATTGGACTGACGACCAGGCTGCCAAGATCCGCGAAATTATCGGCGCTGAATTCAAGGTAGAAGGTGATCTCCGTTCAGAGATCCAGTTGAACATCAAGCGTCTGATGGATATTGGCTGCTATCGTGGTGTCCGTCATCGTAATGGTCTTCCTGTTCGTGGTCAGAGCACCAAGAATAACGCCCGTACTCGTAAGGGTAAGAAAAAGACTGTTGCTAACAAGAAGAAGGCCACTAAGTAAAACTCTTAAACATTAAGAAAAGTCATGGCAAAGAAACAAGCAACAAACAAAAAGAGAAACGTAAAGGTTGACGCTATCGGTCAGCTGCACGTTCACAGTTCTTTCAACAATATCATCGTCAGCCTCGCTAACTCTGAGGGTCAGGTTATCTCTTGGTCTTCAGCTGGTAAGATGGGTTTCCGTGGTTCTAAGAAGAATACTCCTTACGCTGCACAGATGGCAGCAGAGGACT
>CAVCKM010000005.1:0-13718 GCA_963602765.1 Alistipes putredinis
ATCCTCATTGATATAATCTGATATATAGTGTAACTCATCAGTTGATGGATTGTAAAAGCCTGTCATAACAAAATTCCAGTCGTTGCAGAACCACAACATTCCGTTTGCGTCAAAGAACCAGTTTTTCAAACGTATCTTGTCTTGGTTCAACAGTTCATCATGTGCATACTTCTTCCACTGTCCGTCTGCAGTAAGACATAATACAGCCCCCTGTCCCATGTTGAACAACCACAAATTTCCTTTTCCATCATACTTTAATCCTGTAATGACGGAATAGTGAGGCAAATTAACAGGTGACAAGATGGGATCACTGGTATCCATGTCATAATATGCCACCATCTTACCATCTTTGTATTCATACAGTCCTGATTTTGATGCCACTGCTACATGACAATTATCTGTTGGGTCTACGTCCAATGCAATGTGCGCTATACAGCTTTTACCAGCCTGCTCAGCGTAACTATTGTCATATACAGACCACATACCATCAGCAGTATTCAACACTTGAACATCCCCAGAGGTATTGGTATCACCGTATCCTCCTTCGTACATTCCACGGAGTGAGTATAACTTTCCATTATGAAGTTTTAGCCAGTTATGCTCTTTATACTTTGGCCCTTCCGGTCCCACCCCACTCGTCTGTGCCGTGAATGTCCCGTCTTCAGCCTTGGCGTACTTGGTCAGTTTGCCTTCGGCGTTGGCTCCCCAGTAGCAGCGGTTGGTGGAGTCATAGGTGAGACTGCCGTTGGGTCCTTGTTCCTTTGTCACAGCAACGGGGAGGTCTGGGACGGTGACACCTTCCTTGTATGTCTCCACTACATATTCATCGCGTGCGTCTATCTTCATCGTACCAACGGCGGTGACGACGTAAGCGTAGCGTCCGCTGGTGCGTACCTCACGGACTGTCTTGCTCTTATTGGTGGAATAGTCGCGCAGGGCAGTCATCGACGTCACGTTGCCGTTGGCATCGAGGAGGTCGAAGAGATAGTCAGAGTAAATGATGAGGAGTTTCTTTGCCGACGGCACCCATGCTATGTGGGTGATGCCGCTGTTGGTCAGTCCGTTGGTCTTGTCGTGCGTCTGTACTGTCCCGTCGCTGAGGTGATAGGAATACAGGTTACCGCTTGCCTTCACGTACACGTCAGTTCCCGAGGCTTCTACCTGCTCTATATCGCTGTACGAGAGGAACAGTCGCCATGTGCCCACGCCGGCAGCTCTCATGCCGCAGGTGAGCATCGCTATATATAATAGTATAAAGAATCGTCTCATATGCTACTAAAGTTTATCCACTATTTGCTTCTGCACTTCACGGTTGATACGTCGGCGCTCCTTGTCGCGGACCCATCCCCATTTGTTGAAGTATTTCACCATGCTCGTAATGTGTATCAGCATAAGCCGCAGACTCTTTCTTGACCCACGCGTAAAAGTGTGGTATATAGAAACGTCCGTCAGGTAGACATTACGGTATTGCTGGTATATCCGTCGGGAAAAGTCCACGTCCTCTCCGTACAAAAAGAAACGCTCGTCAAAATATCCTACCGTATCCAATATCGAAGTTCGCAGAAACATGAAGCACCCCGACAGGAACGGCACGTTCATGGTCTTCGTGAAACCGGACTGCCTCAGTTCGAACTTGGTGTTGCGACGTAATATCATGAAGTCCGGCAGACAGAAGCGGCCTATCATGTCCATCGGCGAGGGCAGCATCTTCGCCAAACGCTGCACACTGCCATTTGGGTAAAGCACCTTCGGCATTATGTTGCCCACGTCATCGTGCCTGCGCATATAGTCTACCATAGCCGGTATCACCTCCGGGCCGAACCATACGTCGGGGTTCACCACGAGATGGAACTCACTGCCGTGTTCCTTCGCATTGCGCATGGCCACGTTATGTCCACCGCCATAGCCGTTGTTCTCATGTGGCATATAAACCAGTCGGAAACCGCTGTTGCGTTTTTCCTGTAAGTATGATTCTCCCTGCAGCACTTTCGCCGTATATTCATTGAGTTCTGCCTTTAGGTCCATAACCGTGTCAGAATGGTCCACTATGTAGACCACATCTACGGGGGAGGCGAAAAGGCTTCGCAGTACGGGTTCGAAGTCGAGCAGATGGTGGTTGTATGTTACTATTGATGCTGTAATCACTTATTCTGTTGTTCTTTTTCGGTGTGCAGACTTGCTGCCTCACCTTCATTGGTTGATTGTCTGACGCATACTGCCCATGCGTACTTCTCCGTGTGGTTTACCCCACTTGTCATCTCCATACCAGCCATACGTGCAGTCTGCAGGCACGTCTTGAGGTCGTCCGTGATGCCCTCGCCGGTACATTTCAGCAGTGCCTCCTTGCGGGTCCACAATTCAGAGAATAGAGCATCGGGGTCAGCGGCGGACTTTATCCTGCTGTTTTCCTCCTCGCTCATGCAGTAGTCAGCCAGATTCTCCTTGTAGCGCTCTAGGCACTCCACGTCGATGCCTACGTCGCCACTGTCACCTACGATGCATCCTATACCATTCTTGCAGTGTGACATATTGAACGTCAGCCCGTTGCCTTTTGTCCTTCCTTCTTCTGTACGGAACAGAAGGGCTGGTTTCCCGTGTTCACCTGTAATAAACTCCGGGTGTTCCCAGATGCCATAATGCTGACGAAGCATACGGCAGAGCAACAGGTAAGCCTCGGCACACTCGCGCTGTCCTCTTTCAAAGCGGAAAGCCTCAGCCTGCTCCCGACGCCACGTGGGTAATGCCGAGAGCAACTGCGACAAGTCTGTCGTCGTATCTATCTGTATAATGGAATAGTGGTACAATGCTAATAGATGTATATCACACAACTAACGCTAGTCCTTGCTGAAAATTGTATCAATGAGCAATTTGAGGCGTTTTATTTGTGTATCTGAATGGTTTGTTGTACCTTTGCACCCGCAAAACAAGCATTATACCGCAATTTAATACAACGAAATAGAATTTTATACAAATGTCTTACAACTTACTTCAAGGCAAGCGTGGCATCATCTTTGGTGCTCTCAACGAGCAGTCCATCGCTTGGAAAGTAGCTGAACGCGCTGTAGAAGAGGGCGCACAGATTGTTCTCACAAACACTGCAGTGGCATGCCGTATGGGCACCATCGACGAACTGGCAAAGAAGACCGGTGCCGTCATTATCCCGGCTGACGCTACCAACGTGGCAGACCTTGAGAACCTCTTCACCGAGGCCGTGAAGGCTCTCGGCGGCAAGATTGACTTCGTGCTGCACTCATGCGCCATGTCCGTAAACATGCGCAAGAAGCGCACTTACGACGACCTCGACTACGGCTTCCTCGACAAGACTCTCGACATCTCCGCCATCTCTTTCCACAAGATGATACAGGTGGCAAAGAAGCTGGACGCCATCGCCGACTACGGCAGCATCCTCGCCCTCACATACGTTGCCAGCCACCGCACGTTCTTCGGCTACAACGACATGGCTGACGCCAAGGCTCTCCTGGAGTCCATCGCACGTTCCTTCGGCTACATCTATGGCCGCGAGAAGGGCGTACGCGTAAACTGCATCTCGCAGTCGCCTACATTGACTACCGCCGGCGGCGGCATCAAGGGCTTCGACGGTATGCTGGACTATGCCGACCGCATGTCGCCTCTGGGCAACGCCAGTGCCGACGAGTGTGCCGACTACTGCGTAGTGATGTTCTCTGACCTCACACGCAAGGTGACGATGCAGACTCTCTTCCACGACGGCGGTTTCTCAAACATGGGTATGTCTCTGCGCGGCATGACCCAGTACAACAAGAGCTTCGTCCCGGAGAACACGGACGAAGAGACCGGCAAGATTATCTACGGATAAGCAACATTTACATATCATAAGTAGGTATTCAAAATTATTTATATATAAAGTAGGATTGTCATCATATTTATTGCACTCTCTTTTGCGCATCTGTTTCCCTTGTTTTCAGTCACAATGTTACATTGCTCCCTCAAACAATGAAAACATCTGCATCAAAATAGAGTACAATAAATATAAAAATAATTTTGAACACCTACTTACAAAAAAAATCCCAGTCAACAAGACGCTAAGTCCTACTGACTGGGATTTTTTATTTTACACAAAAGCCTTGCCTTTCCATTTCAGTGAATGCCAGCGACGCATGAGGATTATGCCTCGCAGATTCTCGTCCATGCAGAATGCTGCCCACATACCTATCAGACCGAAGCCCATAGGTATGCCGAGTAACCAGGCCACACCTACCGCCACGCTCCATTGACATATGACACCTACGATGACGGGATAAATGGCGTCGCCGGTTGCCCTTAGCGTGCCGCACGCAAACACATTCTTCACACGACCGTAGCTCAACAGCATGTCTATGCAGAATATCCACGTTCCCATGCGAATGATTTCTTGATTGTCGGTCAGCAGCGACATTATCGTGTGGCCGCTGACGGCAAGTACGAAGGCTACGATGAGCGTCAGCTTCATTGCCGTATGGAACACGTAGTTTCCTAATATATAGGCGCCACGGTAACGCAACTGTCCTATAAAATGGCCTACGAGGATATTGCCTCCCTGCACTATGCTCACGCTGAAGAGTATCACAAATGTTATTGTCGTCGTGCAATATACCTTTGTAGTGAGTGCCTCGGTGCTTATCTGGTTTATGAAGAACGTTATGGTTATCTGCGACAGCGAATAGGACATTTCCTCACTCATCGCAGGGATACCGATATGAATCAGATTCTTCAGCTCCTGCCAAGGGAATGGGGTGAAGTAGTTTATGTACGACGACCTGACCGTGCGCACCGATTTTGTCACGGCTCTTATAGGTGTTCTGACAACAATATAGGAGGCACGCAGTGTGTAAAAAGGTGCTTGCAGGAGCAAGTGACCTATTTTTCGCTTGTTTACATGCTGCAACTTTTCGGTCAGACTGTGCAGTCGTGGATGCACGTTCCCAGTCATTGCATTGCGCCATATTCCCGGCATGAAACTGGCCAAGACCAATGCGGACACGATGCGGCTCACTGCCGTTGCCCAGGCCGCGCCCTCGACTCCCATCGCCGGACAACCCCAGTTGCCGAATATCAGTGCGTAGTCGGCAAGGATGTTGATAATGTTCACCGATACGGTCACGAGCATCGGCTTTATCGTGTTTCCTGTGGAGCGCAAGGCGGCACTGAATGTCAGCGACAGGGCTTGGAAGAATGCCAACGAACCCGTTATCTTCAGATACGCCACGCCCTCCGGCAACACGTCCTCGCGCAAGCCGAATGCCCTGAGCAACGGTGCTGTCCACATGAACAATGCACCGCTGACTATCAGCCCCAGCAACAGGTTGCAAAGGATGGCTATGCCGACAATCTGCATGAAACGCTCCTTCAGCTTGGCACCGAAATATTGTGCGCAGAGAATGGCAGCACCCATCGAGACAAATTGAAAGACAAGGAAAACAAACGATATGAGCTGGTTGTCCAGTCCCACTGCCGCCACAGCATTGTCGCTATAGCTTGAGAGCATGATCGTGTCTACCGCACCCAGAAGCATCACAAGTGCTATGTCTATGAATATAGGCATAGTCAGCTTGTACAATCTTTTTTTCAACGAGATATTATCCATTTAGTCGTTCAACGTATTTTCCTGTTATACATTGTCGCTCTACAAACACTCTTCCACCCCATACAAGGGCACGTTTTTCATCCATTCCTGCTCCACATAGGGCGACATGGAGAAGCGAATGGCATACAAATCCGTATGGGCTGCAACAAACGTGCGGAGTGATTTCGAACGGAGATTTTCTTCTGCCTTCACTTCGACAGGCGAGATGACACCTTTACATTGGACGAGGAAGTCTATCTCCAGTCTGGCATCTTCCCTACTATAATAGTATGTAAAGACATCCTGTTGGCACATCAGCTGCGAAAGGACGTAATTTTCAGTGAACGCTCCCTTGCTCTCCGTCATAGCCTTGTTGGATATGAGCATCTGGGCCGGCTCCATCTGGCTCAGTGCTCCCAGCAATCCCACATCAAGCAGGAATAGCTTGAATGCGTTGAAGTCCTCGTAGAATTTCAGTGGCATTCCCACTTCCCTTACCCGCGAGATGCGGTAGGCCAGTCCTGCGTCAACCAACCATTGTATGGCCATCTCAAAGTCTTTGGCCCTCGCCCCGCTTCTCACAGCACCAAAGAGGAACTTCTTGTTTTCCTTGGCGAGTTGTGAGGGAATAGATTGCCATACCATGCTGATGCGTGTGGCTTCGGTGGCGCTGACATGTTTTGACATGTCGCTGCGATAGATTGTAAGGATATTGTTCTGCACTTGCCTCACCATATTGGCATCATTGGTGGCAAGATAAGCTTTTACAGCCTCTGGCATTCCGCCAACGAAGTAATATTCCCTTAACAGCTTGATAAGTTTTTCGTGTAGCATTGAGGTTGTTTTCCAGTCTCTGCGTTTCAGAATCCCAAGCACCTGTTCCTCTCCCTTTGCCAGAATAAACTCCTCAAACGACATTGGGTAAAGACGGATGATGTCAACTTTACCCACAGGGGCTGACTCTCCATGGTGCAGGGCTACACCAAGTAGCGAGCCTGCTACGACCACATGAATCTCAGGAGCATTCTCACAAAAGTATTTCAGAGAGGACAAACCTTTGTGGAGTTCCTGTATCTCGTCCAGTATAACGAGGGTTTTGCCTGGAATAATGGGCTGCTTACTGATGGCACCAATCACCATCAGCACCCGCTTCATGTCATAGTCTTCGGCAAAGATGTTGGCTATCTCTGAATTGCCGTCACAGTTTATGTAGGCAACATGTTCATACTCCTTACTACCGAACTCCTTAAGAATGTAAGTCTTGCCCACTTGCCTTGCTCCTGAGAGAATCAGAGGCTTGCGGAAAGGGCTCTCCTTCCACGTCTTAAGCTGTTCAATGATAGTTCTTTTCATACTTGGCACTTTAATAACTTTTTAACAGTCTGACGTACAAACCTTTCTCGTCTCAATTCGACTGCAAAGTTACACTTTTTTACACGAACTTCCAAAGAGTTACTACACTTTTTTACACGAACTTTCTACCACACACCACACTTTTTTACACGAACTTTCTATTTTTAACGTTTCGTCCAGTCTCCCCAAAAACTGCTTATATGACAGAAAAATAAAAAACAAAAGATGCTACGGTTATACTATCAGCGGCAGGAGGAGTACCATCACTATGCCCATGATGAGCTGCAGGGGCAGACCAAACTTTATGTAGTCCATGAAACGGTAGTTGCCGGGTTGCATCACCAGGGCGTTAGGCGGCGTGGAGAACGGTGACGCGAAGCACATGCTGGCCGATACGGCCACGGCAAAAAGGAACGGGTATGGCGAGCACCCTACCTGCTCGGCTGAGGCCAAGGCGATGGGCGACATGAGCACGGCGGTTGCCGTATTGCTGATGAACATGGTCAAGAGCGACGTGGTGAAGTATATGCCGGCGAGCAGGACGGTGGGACCCATATCGCCAAGGGCACCGACGAGGGAATGGGAGATCATCTCCGATGCACCCGTCTTCTCCAACGCCACGGACATGGGCATCATGGCGGCGATGAGCACGACGCTCTCCCAGTTGATGGTCTTGTAGGCCGCCTCGACGTTCTTGAAGCAACCGCCGAGCACCATGAGCACTGCGGCGAGCATCACTGCCGTCACAGGGGCTACGGGGATGAAGTCGAATACCATCATGAAGACCATCAGCAGCATCACGAAGGCGGCGTAGGGGGCTTTATAGTCGCGGGTGACGCTTTCTGCCTCCTTCTGGGGCTTGCCCAGTACCACCCAGTCTTCCTCCTCTTCTTCAAGACGGGCGATGTTTTTCCACGAGCCTTGGACGAGTATGAGGTCGTCGGGACGGAAACGTTCCTCAGCAAGATTGCTGACGATGGTGGTGCCGCGACGGCGTATGCCAAGAACGTTGACGTTGAACTTCTCGCGGAAGCCCGACTGGCGTATCTCGCAGTTTACCAGTCTGGAGTCGGGCAGCAATACCAGTTCGGCAATGCCGATGTCGTAGAAGTCCAGGCGAGAGGACGACAGTTTCTGTCCGGCCAGTTTGCCGAGGCTATAGTCTTCGGCAAAGCGTTGCACGTCGGTCTTATCGCCGTTGAGGTAGAGTATGTCGCCAGCCTGCACCTGGGTGCGCGGTCCAGGGATGTGCTGCGTCACGTTGCGCATGAGTTTTGAGCGTACTCGGGCTTCCTGACGCACCTCCACGACGTTGATGTTGTATGTGTTGCGGAGGTCCAGTTCCACCATGCTCTTTCCCACGATGGAACTTTTGTCCGTAACTTGGCAACGGTAGACGCGCTGGTCGAGCGTGTACGACTCCACCAGTTGGTCCAGCGTCTTCTTGTCCCCTTTCTTCTTGCCGTCTGCCTTGCGGTCGAGCACCCATTTGCTGAGCGGCATCATGACGAGGATGCCCACTACGAGGCATACTATGCCTACGGGTGTGAAGGAGAAGAAGCCGAGCTGGTCGTAACCGCCATCGATGAGGGCTTCCTGTATTACGAGGTTAGGGGGAGTACCGATGAGCGTCAGCATACCGCCCATGCTGCTGGCGAAGGCCAGTGGCATAAGGAGTCGCGAAGCGTTGGTGCCGGACTGCGCTGCCATGCTTACGACAATGGGTAGCATGAGCGCCACGGTGCCTGTGTTGCTGACGAAGGCACCGATGAAGGCTGCCGTGAGGACGACGAGCAGGAACAGTGCCGTGGGACTGTTGCCTGCCAGTCGCATGACTTGGTTGCTGGCAATGCGCGCCAGACCGGTGCGGAGCACTGCTCCGCCCACTACAAACAGTCCTACCATCATGATGACGACGGGACTGGAGAATCCTGACAGGGCTTCCTGCGGCGTGAGTATGCCGAGCAGGAGCAGTGCCAGTAGGGCACAAAGGGCTACGATGTCTGAACGTATCTTACCTATGACAAACATGAGGGCAGTCAGACCGAGAATAACGAGAGTGGCTATCATCATAAGCTTTCTGGGGGCTGTTATCGACTCTCTATCGTTTTTCGTAGTCTACGAACGAGTAGCGGTAGGCGTGTTTCTCGTCCGTGCTGTGGTCCTCGCGTGCCGTCTCTTTCCACTCTGAGTAGTCAGGGAAGAAGGCATCGGCGGCGGACGGGGTGTCGGCAATCTCCGTCAGACAGAGACGGTCTGCCAAGGGCAGTGCCTGTTCGTAGACGGATGCTCCACCTATTATATATATGTCCTCGTCAGGGGCGCAATGGTTCAGAGCCTCTTCCAACGAGGGATATACGTCACAACCGGGCAGTTCCGCTACGGTGCGTGAGATGACGACGTTGCGGCGGTTGGGCAGTGCGCCCTTCGGCAGGGACTCGAAGGTCTTGCGTCCCATTACGATGGTGTGACCCGTAGTGAGTGCCTTGAAACGCTTCAGGTCGTTGGGCAACCAGTAGAGCAGTTTGTTGTCGTTGCCTATGGCGCGGTTCTGCGACACGGCGGCTATTACTGATATCATCGGCGATGTCTTTTCTTATATTAATGATGAGTTAACGGACATTTTCGTAAGCCTGTCCTATACGCTGACTTCTGCCTTGATGTGCGGCCACGGGTCGTAGTCCGTAAGTTCGAAGTCTTCGTACTGGAAGGAGAAGAGGTCCTTCACGTCGGGGTTTATCTTCATCTTCGGCAGCGGACGCGGCGTACGTGTCAGTTGGAGTTGTGCCTGTTCGAGGTGATTGAGGTAGAGATGCGTATCGCCCGTGGTGTGTACGAAGTCGCCGCACTCCAGTCCCGTCACCTGTGCCATCATCTGCAGCAGAAGGGCGTAGGATGCTATGTTGAACGGCACACCGAGGAACGTGTCGGCACTGCGCTGGTATAGCTGAAGGGAGAGTTTGCCGTCTGCCACGTAGAACTGGAAGAGGCAGTGGCATGGGGGCAGAGCCATCTGGTCTACCTCAGCTGGATTCCAAGCGCTGACGAGCATGCGGCGCGAGTCGGGGTGGTTCTTGATGAGGTCGAGCACCTGCTGTATCTGGTCTATCGTGCCGCCCTTATAGTCGGGCCATGACCGCCACTGGTGACCGTAGACGGGGCCGAGTTCTCCGTTCTCGTCCGCCCATTCGTTCCATATCCTTACACCATGCTCCTGAAGGTAACGCACGTTGGTGTCGCCTTTGAGAAACCACAGCAGTTCGTATATTATGGACTTCAGATGCAGCTTTTTCGTTGTGAGCAACGGAAAGCCGTCCGCCATGTTGAAGCGCATCTGGTGACCGAAGACGCTCTTCGTTCCCGTGCCGGTGCGGTCGGTCTTCACGGTGCCTTCTGTCATTATCCTGTTGAGGAGATCGAGGTATTGTTGCATTTGTCAGTTGGTTCAAGTGTGGTGTTTAATCAAGGTCATCGTCATCGTCGTCATCATCGTCGTCGTCCGGGGCGTCGAGTATCGGCATCGGACGGTGTATCGCCTCGTTGAACGAGATGATGGTCTCCGAGCGGGACAGTCCCAGCGGCTGCAGCTTGTCGTGGATGATGTTGAGCAGGTGGTGGTTGTTGTACGCATATATCTTGATGAACATGTCGAAGCTGCCCGTAGTGTAGTGGCATTCCACCACTTCAGGTATCTTGCGTAGTGCCGCCACCACCTCGTCGAAGCGTTCGGGGGCCTTTAGGTACAGACCGATGTAGGCGCACGTCTCGTAACCTATCTTCTCGGGGTCTACGAGGTACTGCGACCCTTTCAGTATTCCGAGGTTGGTCAGTTTCTGTATTCTCTGGTGTATAGCGGCACCACTGACGTTGCACGCCCTCGCCACTTCCAGGAATGGTATACGTGCATCGTTCAGTATAAGCTCGAGAATCTTCTTGTCGAGTGCGTCTAGTTTTCGGTGAGACATATCTGGTATTCCTTTCTTGATTGTAATATTCTTAGTGTGTGTGTCCTGTGTTGTATGGCAGTCGGTCTATCTCTCGTCGTCCGTCTTCTGCTCCATGGCACTGTAGCGTATGGTCAGCGTTCCTGCCTTCCTCACTTCTGTCTTCACATCCGTGAGCACGCCCATCGGAATGCTTTTGTCGGCGCGGATATTGACGGTGAAGTTGTCCTGTTCGTCGTCAGAGGCGAGGTTGTCGTGCAGTTTCTCCAGCACGGGGGCTATCTGCTCCATCGTCACCGTCTTCTTGCCTACCTGGTAGCGTATCTGTCCGTCAGCGGACTTTCCCACGTAGAGGTTCACCATCTCGCGCTTTCTGGACGGTTTGCTCAGCTGGTAGCCGTTGGGGGTCTCCACCTTGACGACAGGCGTCTCGGTCCTCATGTGAGTCACTATCATAAAGAAGAAGAGCACCGTGAAAATCAAGTCCGGCATGCTCGCCATATTCAGCGACGGCACCTCACGTTTTGTATGTCTGCGTATTTTTATTGCCAATGTCTTGTAGCCTATGTTTCTCTGTACAATATTCTCCGTTATATATGTGCGGCGGACAGTGCCTGCTCCTGTATCCTTTGCGGATAGACAGCGGAGATGACGGCACGCTCTTCCGTGGTGCACTCTACGAATGTCTTGCCGTACTTCTTCCTGCTTGCGGCATCGCGCACCTCCCTGTAGGCACGTGCCAGCAGGTTCTGCACGTGGAAATAGTCGTCGTACTTGGTGTCGCGTTCGAACTGGAGTTCTATGATGTGGTAGCGACCTTTCTCTATGATGAAGTGCCTGACTTCCTTTCGCAGCGTCTCGTCCAACTGCCGTGGGGTGCCGTTGACCTTCACCTTTCCGTCCGTGGCTATCTCCACCGTCATGACGAGGTCTTTGTTGACATCCTGCGCCGCCTCTTGCTTCTCCTTGACATAAGGCGGCAACTGCCTGCCCAGTCCCTTCTCGCTGTCCATCGACGTTGTGACGAGGAAGAATATGAGCAGCATGAACGAGATGTCGGCCGTAGAGGTGGTGTTCAGCTCGGGCACGTCGCGGTCCTTATTCTTACGATTTCTCAGATTCATAGTTTCGCCCTTCGCGATGATTTTATACGACCTGCCGTGATGAGCACGCCGGCCACGATGAGCAGCACGCCGGACAGGATGATGCACATGTCCGTCAGCGAACCGAAGACGAGCGACGGCAAGCCGACAACGACAATCAGTGCCACCGTACTTATTTCGATACGCTGCGTGGGCACTCCGTTCTCCGTCTCACTGCGCTTGTTTGTCTTCAGCGAGTGCGCTATGGAGTAGCCCAAGACACCAACGGCAATGAGGAGTGTCACTGCCGCCAGCACTATCATTATGTTAGCTATTACGAAATCCATAACGGCTATTTTATTGACTTCAGTGTGTCCATCAACGTGATGGCACTCTCTTCCATCTGCGATGTGAGGTGCTCTATCTTTGATATTATATAGTTGTAGAAGAGCTGCAGCACTACCGCTACGACAATGCCGAATATTGTGGTGATGAGTGCCACCTTCATGCCGCCAGCCACAATAGTCGGACTGATGTCGCCCGCCACCTGTATCTGGTCGAAGGCCATCACCATACCTATCACCGTGCCGAGGAATCCCAACGACGGTGCCATGGCGATGAACAGCTTTATCCACGAGCATCCCTTCTCCATCTTGCCTATCTGTACTGAGCCGTATGCCGAGATGGAGCGCTCGATGGCCTCCTCCTCGTCGTCCTTGCGCAGCACACCTTGATAGCAGATGCTTGCCACCGGACCTCGCGTGTTTCGGCATAGTTCCTTGGCTGCCTCAACGCCTTTTTCCTTCAGCGTCTTTTCCAGCTCTACCATGAACTTCTTCGCGTCAATCTCGCTCATACTGAGATAGACGATGCGCTCGATGCAGCATGCCAGTCCTACAATAAGGCACAGGGCGATGAGCGACATGAAGCCGGCGCCGCCTTCCACGAACTTTGTCTTCAACTGTGAGTATACCCCACCCTCTGCAACGGCCTCGTCCATTGCTGCGGTGTCCGCCATCTCCAGTTCTGCCTCGTCGAGCATCGACTGTGCCACCGTATCGCTGACGGCCGCCGCTGTCGTGTCAGCCACAAGTTCTGTCTTTGCCGCTGCCGCCTGCTGCACGTCCTTCTGCGCAAATGCACTGTTGCCTGCTACGAGCGTCAACATTGCCGTTGTCACGGCAACTATCATAGTTTTCTTCATTGTCAGTTTGTGCCTATTATATATAATGTATAAGCCTGTTCATATATTACGGTTGCAAAGTTACTAAAAAAAATCTATCCGCTACTATTTCCACCTAAAAACTTTGCAATTTCCGGCCATTCCGTACGGTTTGCTTACCGTAATGCCAAAAACAAGGCAAAATAGCCATTTTTAGCTGTGTGTGCGAACACAACTGTTGACACATATCAATTTTAAGCGCACTACGGTATAGTTTTCTTGAAAATTGTTTGCGCACACAATTATTTCGCCGTACCTTTGCATCGTCAAAAGGAACAAGGGGTTGTTCCTAAGACATCAAAAAGTCAAAAAGATTGCAAAGATTGTTTAGGTTAGTAGAAATTATAGATTGATTAGGTAAAAGCTAAGTTAGGTAAGAGATTGCAGAAAAGGGATAACACTGACAACAGTCCGAAGGGAATGGGATGGAGATTAGCTCCACTACCCTCCCGGAGAGACGGTCAGACTTTGAAAAGATATTGTTTAGGTTAGTAGATATATAGATTTAGGTTTTAGTTATTAGGTAAAAGATTGTG
>CAVCKM010000006.1:0-18696 GCA_963602765.1 Alistipes putredinis
GATAACGACCGGAATAATTGTTCTTGCCCCATGCCGTTTTAGGCGGTGCTCCTTTATCTCCAGCGCGGTAGTAGGTCGGTATTCTAGCGGTCAGCGTTACATCATGTCTCAATCGATGTTTGTCATCGTCGCCATTCATAGTCGCTGACTTACCCACGTTCAGC
The DNA here is from genome assembly GCA_963602765.1 of Alistipes putredinis. GTDB lineage: Bacteria > Bacteroidota > Bacteroidia > Bacteroidales > Bacteroidaceae > Prevotella. The sequence goes on from CAVCKM010000006.1 coordinate 165, forward strand.
ACGCACGTAAGAAGCAAACGCAATCTGCGGTCAACAGACTCTATCATACCCAACTCCTCCATTGTCCTCACAGGTTTGTGTTTGTCCCGATATTCGATGATATCATTTATCTGCTCGGCATTGAGTAGCGGAATCTGTTGAAGGTCAGTTACGGTAACCTCATTTATATCCAAAGGTTTTGCAGCCAGATATTCCAATTTGTCGTAGCACTCCTGCAAATCCTCGCTACTTCCTTCATAATAGTCTCGAAGCAATTCAAAGTCCACCTCCTTTTGCGCGGAAATTCCTTGATAAAAGAAGATGGACAAGATTGTTATTAGGGTTCTCTTCATCACAAATATCTCACATTCAGGTCGTACCACTCCTTACTTCATAAAAACAAGATACACAGCCGCTATGAGGAAAAGAAATGCAAGTGCATGGTTCCAATGCAATTGCTGACCTTGAAACATCATCGTTGCCATAATGGTAAATACGACGAGACTGATGCACTCTTGTATGACTTTTAGTTGCACTAAAGTATAGGGACCACCATTGTCAACAAACCCCAAGCGGTTTGCCGGCACTTGACAACAATATTCAAAGAACGCTATTGCCCACGAGAAAGCTATTACCCCTATCAGAGGCCAATGCGATGAGACACCAGTCTGCTGCAAACGAAGATGCCCATACCAAGCAAATGTCATGAAGACATTGCTTAGTATGAGCAACAATACTGTATATATTCCGTTCATAAGGAATTTTATGTTGCTGTAACGAACGATTTAAAACTTCGGCATTCCCGGAATACCGCCTAATCCTGGCATTCCTTTCATCTTGCTCATCATGCCTGCCATTTTAGCCATGTTTGCCATGTTGCCACCTGTAAACATCTTCATCATCTTGCGCATCTGGTCAAACTGCTTTATCAAGCGGTTTACCTCTGCGATGTCCGTACCAGAGCCTTTGGCAATACGTTGCTTGCGAGAGAGATTAAGTATTTCAGGGTTTGTACGCTCTTTCGGGGTCATGGAGTAGATAATAGCCTCGATGCCCTTGAAAGCATTGTTGTCTATGTCCACGTCCTTGATAGCCTTACCTACTCCAGGTATCATGCCAGCAAGATCCTTGATGTTACCCATCTTCTTAATCTGCTGTATCTGACCGAGGAAGTCATTAAAGTCAAACTTGTTCTTGGCTATCTTCTTTTGCAGACGCTTTGCCTCCTCAAGGTCAAACTGCTCTTGGGCACGCTCCACGAGTGACACTACATCACCCATGCCGAGAATACGGTCGGCCATACGGTCTGGGTGGAATACGTCCAACGCTTCCATCTTTTCACCCGTACCGATAAACTTAATTGGCTTATCTACAACCGTACGGATGGAAAGCGCAGCACCACCGCGGGTATCGCCATCAAGCTTTGTCAGGATTACGCCGTCTATCTCCAGTCGCTCGTTGAAAATCTTTGCCGTATTGACGGCATCCTGACCCGTCATTGAGTCTACAACGAGGAGCGTCTCGTCCGGATTTACCGCAGCCTTGAGGTTCTCAGCCTGCTGCATGAGTTCTTCGTCGATGGACTGACGACCTGCAGTATCGATAATGACTACATCGTACGCCTTTGCCTTTGCTTCCTGAATGGCATTGAGAGCCACCTTAACGGGGTCTGTTGCGCCTGTCTCAATATATACTGGCACTTCAATCTGTTCGCCAAGAACACGAAGCTGTTCCATAGCAGCAGGGCGGAATGTATCACACGCTGCAAGGAGTGGCTTCTTACGTTGCTTGTCCTTCAGTAGCTTAGCGAGTTTACCGCTCATCGTCGTCTTACCGGCACCATTGAGACCTGCCATCATGATGACGGCAGGACGTCCATTGAGCTGGAGTTCCTTCGCCTCGCCACCCATAAGAAGAGCAAGTTCATCGTGAACCAATTTCACCATCAACTGGCCTGGTTTCACGGCAGTAAGCACATTCATGCCCAATGCTTTCTGCTTCACGGAGTCGGTAAAGCTCTTTGCTACCTTGTAGTTGACATCGGCATCGAGCAAGGCGCGACGAATGTCCTTGAGAGTTTCGGCTACGTTGATTTCCGTTATTTTGCCTTCACCCTTGAGTATCTTAAATGAGCGTTCTAATCTATCGCTGAGGTTTTCAAACATAATGTTGTTTTTCGTGAATTGAGTCTTATTTAAATTGTACGGTCTTTGTACATTGTCTCGTAGTACTTCTCGTAGTCACCGGACGTTACGTTGTCCATCCTCTCCTTGTTGTCAAGATACCACTTGACGGTCCTCTCGATACCTTCTTCGAACTGGAGACTTGGTTCCCAACCGAGTTCTTTCTGTAGCTTAGTGGAATCAATTGCATAACGTGCGTCGTGACCGAGACGGTCAGTGACGTAGGTAATGAGATTGAGGTCCTCGCCTTCCTCACGTCCAAGCAGACGGTCGACAGTCTTGATGACGACTTTGATGATGTCTATATTCTTCCATTCGTTGAAACCGCCAATGTTGTACGTCTCTGCAATCTTTCCCTCATGGAAGATAACATCGATGGCACGTGCATGGTCTTCAACAAAAAGCCAGTCGCGTACGTTTTCGCCCTTTCCATAAACGGGCAAAGGTTTGCGCTGACATATATTATTGATAAACAATGGAATCAGCTTCTCGGGGAACTGGTACGGACCATAGTTGTTCGAGCAGTTCGTCACGATGGTAGGCAATCCGTAGGTGTCGTGAAAAGCTCGTACAAAATGGTCAGAGCTTGCCTTGGAAGCCGAATATGGCGAATGTGGATTATACTTCGTTGTCTCGTAGAAGAAGTCATCGCCATATGCAAGGTGATGCTCCGAAGAACTTGCCGTTGTAGAGAAAGGTGGTTCAACACCATCAGGGCGAGTCATGCGCAAAGCGCCGTATACCTCATCAGTAGAGATGTGATAGAAACGCTTGCCTTCGAATTTCTCCGGCAACGACTCCCAATAGAGCTTTGCAGCCTGTAGGAGTGACAGGGTGCCGAGCACATTTGTCTTGGCAAAAGTAAACGGGTCTTTGATGGATCGGTCTACATGGCTTTCGGCAGCAAGATGAATGATTCCGTCAATGTGTTCGTCCTGCATTAGTTTGTAGAACGCGTCGAAGTCACAGATGTCCATCTTTACAAACTTGTAGTTGGGCTTATTTTCTATGTCCTTCAAATTAGCAAGGTTGCCGGCATAGGTCAGTTTGTCGAGATTTATAATGTTATACTCTGGGTACTTATTGACGAAGAGTCTTACGACGTGAGAGCCGATAAAGCCTGCTCCGCCAGTGATTACTATATTCTTCATATTTAATGAATTGAATCTAATCTACGCTATAGAATATCTCTCTATACATGGAGGTATCTATAGCATAAAACTAATATAAGTCTATGTTAATATCGAACGGCGTATCGAAATTTGCAAGCAATGTATGTTTTGTATCTTTTTCAGACAGCAATGCCTTGTCTGTCGGGATGCGCCAGTCTATGCCGAGCGATTCGTCCGTGATAGAGATACCTCCATCGGCTTCTGGATGATAGAACTCATCACACTTGTATTGAAATACTGCTGTCTCAGAGAGTACGGCAAAGCCATGGGCAAAGCCTCGTGGAACGAAGAATTGTCTATGGTTGTCCTCGGTAAGCTCAACGGCAACGTGTTTGCCGTACGTAGGCGAACCTTTACGGATATCTACCGCCACGTCAAGCACAGCACCACGCACGCAACGCACTAACTTTGACTGGGTGAACGGAGGACGCTGGAAATGAAGTCCGCGCATTACACCGTAGGACGACATCGACTCGTTGTCCTGCACGAAGTTTACTTTATGTCCCAGTATAGGCACGACCTTCTCGTCGAACTCCCTTTGAGAAAAACTCTCGAAGAAATATCCGCGAGGGTCTTTAAATACACGTGGCTCTAGAATGAGCACGTCCTTTATGTCTGTTGTTATTACGTCCATTATACTATCCTTTAATATAAAACGTCAGCAATTCCCATCCGGAGCTATTGCTCCAGACCTGGTCCGAAACGTTTTACTTCGTCTATTACCTTCAGCAAATACTGACCATATTGGTTCTTCAGCATCGGTTTGGCAAGTTCACGCATCTTGTCCTCAGTTATCCATCCCTTACGGTATGCGATACCCTCCAAGCATGCCACTTTAAGTCCTTGTCTCTTTTCGAGCACTTCTATATATGTAGAAGCTTCAGATAGGGAATCATGCGTACCGGTGTCAAGCCATGCGAAACCACGTCCGAGGGTCTGCACCTTCAATTCTCCGTCCTCTAGGAACTGTTGGTTGACCGTAGTTATCTCATACTCTCCACGTGCGCTGGGCTTAATGTTCTTTGCCACTTCCACCACTTTGTTTGGATAGAAGTACAAACCTACAACAGCATAGTTCGACTTGGGCTCCGTCGGTTTCTCCTCGATAGAAAGGCAGTTTCCGTCTTTGTCAAATTCTGCTACGCCATAACGCTCCGGGTCATTGACCCAATATCCGAACACAGTAGCCTTCTTTTCCTCTTCCGCTGTTCGCACCGCTTCCCTAAGCATTTTGGTAAAGCCAGAGCCTTGAAAGATATTGTCGCCCAACACGAGGCAGGCGCTATCCGACCCGATAAAGTCAGCACCTATCGTAAATGCCTGTGCCAATCCGTCAGGAGAAGGTTGCTCTGCATATTCGAAATGCACACCATAGTCAGAACCGTCACCAAGAAGACGCTTGAAGCCAGGCAAATCAAATGGCGTGGAGATGATGAGTATTTCCTTGATACCGGCGAGCATCAGCACGCTGATAGGATAATAAATCATCGGTTTGTCGTATATTGGCATCAGCTGCTTAGAGATACCCTTTGTGATTGGGTAGAGGCGAGTGCCAGAACCTCCAGCCAAAACTATTCCTTTCATAGGTTGGGATTTTAATGTTTACATTACTTCTTAAGGTTGGCTATACATAGCTTCAACGACTCTATCCAATGAGGTATAGGGAAGTCAAATGTTGTCTTCACCTTTGTCTTGTCGAGAACGCTATATGCAGGGCGAGTAACAGGTGAAGGGAATTCGTCACTATGACAAGGGCTTATCTTGCAGTCCTTATTGCCTGCAATATCTGCAATCATTACGGTGAAGTCGTACCAAGAGCAAACACCTTCATTGCTGAAGTGATATACGCCCTCGTTGCCTTCGTACTTTCTGTTGCTTACTACATTATGTATAAGCGCAGCCAAATCTCCTGCATACGTCGGCGTACCGCATTGGTCAAACACCACGTTAAGCGCGGGCTTGGTTGACGTAAGGGTGAGCATCGTCTTTACGAAGTTCTTTCCAAACTCCGAGTAAAGCCACGCCGTACGGAAGATAAGATACTTTGCGCCCGAAGCCTTAATGTTCTCCTCGCCTTCCAACTTTGTTTTGCCGTAGACCCCACAAGGCGTTCCCTTTTGGTCTTCCTTACAAGGAGTGTTGTACGGGTCAGCTCCGAAGACGTAGTCGGTGCTCACATGAATGAGCGTACCGTCCACCTCCTTCATTGCCTTGGCAAGAAGAGCTGGAGCCTCCGCATTCAGCTTATGGCACAGAGCCTGGTCATCGGTCTCTGCACGGTCTACGTTTGTATATGCTGCACAATTAATAATACACTTCACGTCGTTTGCCTTCACCAACTGCTGGATGGCAGCAAAGTCCGTAATGTCCAAGCGAGTGGTTTCAACACCACTCTGCTCCGTTACGTCGGTAAAAATATAACGGTCTTCAGCATCTTGGGCAGCAATGCGCAGTTCGTTTCCTAACTGACCGTTGGAACCTGTCACAAGGATATTCATATTAATCTACAGCTTTAAAACTCATGTCAAGTCCCTTGACACTATGTGTGAGAGCGCCAAACGAAATAAAGTCTACGCCAGCCTTGGCATACGGTATCATATTGTCGTACGTAATACCACCGCTCGACTCCGTCTCACATTGGTGATTGACAATCGCAACAGCCTTTACGGTATCTTCAGGTGTGAAGTTGTCGAACATTATACGGTCCGGACGCTCGGCAAGTGCTTCCTCCAGCTCTTTGAAGTTGCGCACCTCTATTTCTATTTTGAGGTCCTTGCCCTTTTCCTTACAATAAGCTTTTGCACGAGAGATGGCATTATGAATACCTCCAGCGAAATCGACGTGGTTATCCTTCAGAAGAATCATGTCAAACAATCCGATACGATGGTTTGTACCTCCACCTATCTTCACAGCCTCCTTCTCCAGCATCCTCATACCCGGAGTAGTCTTGCGCGTATCAAGCACCCGCGTCTTTGTACCGGCATCAATAAGAGCCTGCTGATATTTGTTGGTCATGGTTGCGATTCCACTCATGCGCTGCATAATGTTCAGCATGAGTCGCTCCGTCTGCAAGAGACTTTGAATCTTACCGGTAACGATCATGGCTACATCACCCTTCTTTACCTTGGCACCGTCCTCGATGAACACCTCCACCTGCAACTCTGGGTCAAAGCGGCGGAACACTTCCTTAGCCACTTCCACACCTGCCAATATGCCGTCTTCCTTTATAATAAGACGACTTTTGCCCATGGCATCAGCCGGTATGCAACAGAGGGTTGTGTGGTCACCATCACCAATATCTTCGGCAAAGCTCAAGTCGATGAGCTTGTCAGTCAATTCTTCTACGCTTAACATATAAGTATTAATTAATATTTCAAGTAATTTAGAGATAAACGCCAAAACCAATCTTCAAGCCAACGGTAGAGAAGTCCTTATGGCTGCTAAAGCTCTGGTCGTAGTATACGGAAGGCTCGATGGTCACCTTGTCGTTTACGAAGAAGGCGTAACCGATTTCCACCCCAGGAACAAAGTCGTTACGTCCTTCCGCAAAGACACCCTGAAGGTTGATGCCACCGAACAAGCCGTTCTGGATGATATAGTAACGCACACCAGCACCAACCGCCAAGGAATTCACATTGGTGTTCTGATGCGAATAGCCCAATTGGCCCTTCAGCATCCAATTGTCACGGAAGAAATAGCCTGCATGTGCAGCCAGTCCAAACTGGAAGTCGTTGGCACCATTGTAGGACATTCCCAAACTATTGAACGAACCAGCGAGATATTTCTTGCCTTCTTCGAACTGAGCATTGGCTGCAACGGTCATAGTGAGCATTGCGAGGATAGCAATAATCTTTTTCATCGTTTTCAAGGGTTTGTTTTTATTCTTTTTATCTATTGGACAACACATCGTCTGTCCAAGTTGCAAAATTACATAAAATATTTGTAACTACACAAAAATAAGCGTAACTTTGCAGATGAAATGAAGAAAATAGTCCTTTTGACACTTTTTGCCAGCCATTTCTGGCAATATACATACGCATCGACGCAGTTTTCCCAATTAAAGTCATCAGAAAATACGGGCACGTTTCTTGACGAAAACGTGCCTACTATTGCGAGTCCCAAGGAGGAGGTTCGTGCAGTATGGCTCACTACGATAGGCGGACTGGACTGGCCACACTCATACTCCCAGTCTGCCAACTCCGCCAAGAAGCAACAAGCGGAATTTTGTCAAATCCTCGACCAACTGGCAGCCGCAGGAATCAACACCGTACTTTTACAGACACGCATACGCGCTACAACAATATTTCCATCAGATTACGAGCCATGGGACGGAGCTTTGTCGGGCTTCCCCGAGAAGTCACCCGGTTACGACGCACTTGCCTTTTGCATAGAGCAATGCCATCTTCGTGGCATGAAGCTACATGCATGGGTGGTCTGCATTCCTGCCGGTAAATGGAACGGAAGCGGATGTAAAAGACTACGCCGCACGCACCCCGGCATGATGAAGAAGGTGGGCGACGAGGGATTTCTTAACCCCGAGAAAGAGAAGACTGCCACATATCTTGCTGACTTCTGTGCTGATATTGCGCGCCGTTACGATGTGGACGGCATCCATTTGGACTACATACGTTACCCCGACGGTTGGGGTAAAATCCGCGACAAAGAATACGGCAGGGAATGCATCACACGTATTGTACGCGAAGTGCACGATGCTGTTAAAGCGGAAAAGAAGTGGATTGCATTATCTTGCTCTCCTGTTGGCAAATATGCAGATACAAAAAGGCAATGGAGTCATGGTTGGAACGCACGCGATGCCGTCTGCCAAGATGCCGTACTTTGGCTGGAACGCGACTATATGGATATGCTGTTTCCGATGATGTACTTCCGCGGACAAAACTTCTATCCTTTTGCCATCGACTGGAAGGAACGCTCAACGGGCAAAACCATTGCTCCAGGACTAGGCATATACTTCATGCACCCACGGGAGAGCAACTGGGCTTTGGACGACATAACCCGTGAGTTGGAAGTAACGCGTCAATACGGACTCAGCAACTCTATGTTCCGTTCAAAATTCTTTACGGACAACACCAAGGGCATTTACGACTACTTCCGGAAGACATTTGCTACCACCCCATCGTTGCAACCTGCCATGACTTGGTTGTCATCGTCACGCCCTTCAGCACCAACAGGACTTAACGTTCAAAAAGACAACGAAACAACCACTTTACAATGGAACAGCAACGGAGGCAAATATAACATCTACGGTTCTGACTCCTACCCTTTAGATATTCAAAAAGGTGCGAATCTGCTTGCTGCTGAGTTAGTCTCAAATAGCATTACATTTTGCACTCCACGTACATTCGACTATTTTGCTGTAACCACGGTAGATCGCTATGGCAACGAATCCGAAGCTACGCAGTCTACAACAGAAGGATATGCTTCAGGCACAGAGAACCTAAAGCAAACGTTTACGTACGATAACTCTAATAAGGTTTGGCTTCGTAACTCCAAGGTTTACAACGACCAACTTATAATCGCTCGCTCTATAGTGGGAAATGACATAGCATCTTCGTTGGTAAAACACGACTACACAAGTGGTTACTATATCGACGTACCAAATCTAAAACCTGGACACTATAAGCTATTTGCAATAAAAAATATCGGCAAGAAAACAACAGAGCATTACCTCGGATGGTTGTCCGTGCCGATAAAGTAAAAAAAGAGTAAGCAGACTATCCTATAAGTTTGCAGATGGAGATTAGGCTTTCAGATCTCCATCTGCAAGAACCGGGAATTTCTTTCTAAACCGTGAAAGGCTTTCCATATCGAGAGTTGCCGTAACTGTCTGCTGTTGTTCATCTTCTGCAACGGCAACAACTTTACCATAAGCATCAACAAGTGTAGTACCGCCGTTATATGTACAAACGGGGTCTGTCCCTACCCTGTTTACACCTACAACGTACGACTGGTTTTCGATGGCACGCGCCTGCAGGAGTACGTTCAAAACTCTTCGTCGCGACGAAGGCCAACTGGCAACGTACAATGCACAATCATATTCCGCCACATCACCGTCAGCCAACTTGTTTCGAGAAAAAACAGGGAAGCGCAAGTCATAACACACTTGCAGGAGGAACCTAACCCCACGCCATTCTACGATGACCCTGTCGGCACCAGCGGTGTAACGCTTGTCTTCTCCGCCATACGTAAACAGATGGCGTTTGTCGTAAGTAACGACATCACCACCGGGCTTCACGAAGAAAACACGATTGTAATACAACCCGTCCTCCATTATTGCAACAGAGCCTACTACGGCCGCATCCAACTGGCTGCTAACCTTTTGCATCCACAATACGCTCTCTCCCCCATTGTCTTTCACAACCTCACTTGGATTGGTAACGAATCCTGTAGTAAACATTTCCGGAAGCACGTAGATGTCGCTTTTTGGCGCATTTTTCATCAACGTCTCCGCCATGGAGCGATTCGCATCTGCTTCGCCCCATTTTATATCCATTTGAACGAGTGTTACAACCATATCATCAATATCTTACGTTTTCCAAAAACAGAGCGTGACCGGGCATGGACTCTCCCGCTTGCGTACGGCTCTTCGCATCGAGAACGTCTTGAAATTGTTGAAGAGTCATACGATGCCTTCCTACCTCTACAAGCGTTCCAACGACAGCGCGAACCATATTGCGCAAGAATCGGTTTGCCGTAATGCGGAAATACCATTCATTTTCGCCAGTCTTTACCCATTGCGCTTCCGTAACGTCGCACAAGGTAGTTTTCACATCCGTATGACTCTTGCAGAAGCAGGCAAAATCCTTGTGTTTCAAAAGCAATTTGGCTGCCTCATTCATCAATTCGAAGTCTAGGGAGAAGTGAGGTATCCATGTATATTGGCGGTTGAAGGGAGTCGCCTTCGTGCAGACATAGTAATGGTACGTACGTGATGTGGCAGAGAAACGCGCGTGCATGTCGTCGCTCACCTGCTTTACCTCGTACACGGCAATGTCAGGTGGCAACATGCGGTTAAGCCTATACGCCACGTCCTCAGTTGCTATAGGTTTCTCTACGTCAAAATGCGCTACCATTTGCCGGGCATGCACGCCTGCATCGGTGCGTCCTGCCCCTACGATATCGACCGGTTGACGTAGGAGAACCGAGAGGCAACGCTCCATCTCCCCTTCTACCGTAATGCCGTTGGGTTGTATCTGCCAACCGTGGTATCTTGTACCGTCGTACGCCAAGTTGATGAAGTATCTCATATAAACAGTTACTTGTATAGGTCTTATCTTGCAGGGAGCACCTGCCTGATGTTTTGTTCACGATGCACCAGCCTTACCTCCACACCAAATTTACTGTTGATGTGCTCTGCAAGGTGTTGGGCAGAATATACGGAGCGATGCTGTCCGCCAGTACAACCGAACGAGAACATCAACGAGGTGAAACCACGTTCCATATAACGCGCCACATGTGCGTCTGCCAGAGCATATACCGGTTCCAGGAAACGCAGTATCTCGCCATCGTCCTCAAGAAAACGGATGACGGGTTCGTCGATACCTGTCAGCTTCTTATATGGAGCATATCGACCGGGATTATGCGTAGAACGACAGTCGAACACATATCCGCCGCCGTTACCCGACTCGTCCTCGGGTATTCCTTTATGGAAGGAGAATGAGAACACCTTTACCACTAACGGGCCTTTGCCGTCATACTTTGAGAACGTTGCGTTGCCGTCGAGTTTTACGGGAGTAACATCGAATTGAGGCATCTCGGTAAGCCTGCGCAACATGTCCACCAGATAAGGGTACGGAAACTTGTTCCTTTCAAGCAGTTGGCGCAAATTCTGTATTGCCGGCGGTATACTCTCTATGAAGTGTGCCTTACGTTCAAAATAGCCTCTAAACCCGTACGCTCCAAGTACCTGCAACGTGCGGAAGAGAACAAAGAACTGCAGGCGCTGCGAGAAATTATTAAATGGCGGCACCTCCGTGTATTGCGCCAAAGAAGAATAGTACTCCTTAACCAATTCCTCACGTAGAGAGTCGCTATATTTTGCCGATGCCTGCCAAAGGAATGAGGCTACGTCGTAATAGTAAGGTCCACGTCTGCCGCCTTGGAAGTCTATGAAGAACGGTTGTCCGTCAGCATCAAGCATCACGTTGCGTGCCTGAAAGTCCCGGTAAAGGAATCCGTACGCCGCACTTTCGTGTGTCTGTCCGTTAGGGTCGTTCACCAAATCTTTTGCAAGCATGCGGAAGCAAGCCTCCAATTTCAGCTCATGAAAGTCCAGCCCCGTAGCCTTCAAGAAGCAGTACTTGAAGTAGTTAAGGTCAAACAATATTCCTTCTTGGTCAAACTCCGGTTGTGGGTAGCAGACGTTGAAGTCAAGCCCACGTGCGCCGCGGATTTGGATGTTAGGCAATTGGCGTATGGTACGTTTAAGTAGTTCGCGCTCGGCAAGAGTATAGCGTCCGCCAGCTTCCCTACCACCGCGTATGGCATCAAACAAAGACCGCGAGCCTAAGTCCTGCTGTATGTAACGCATATTGTCAGCCGACGTGGCATAAACCTCCGGAACAGGAAGTTTACGCTTCTTAAAATGTGCGGCAAGAGCCAGGAATGCCTCGTTCTCTTCCTTGGACGTTCCGATGCAGCCTACTGCCGTTTTGCCCTTACTGTCTGTAAAACGATAGTATTCCCGATTGCTGCCAGCTCCGGCAAGGCGTTGCATGTCGACGGGTTCTTCTCCGCACCAATCCTTGTATAATTGTTTTAGTTTTTCCATTCCTTTGTAGGCATTCAAGTTGTTTTCTATTGTGCAAGAGCCTTGAGCAATATGTCCGTATCGCCAAGTTTGCCATTGATGATGCAAACCGCCTCCACCTTTCCTTTAAGACACAGTTTCATATCCGAACGACGGTAGATGTCCTGAAGGAAGATGTAGCGCAGCCCCTCTTTCTTGAAATTAATGCAAACGACATATTCGTCGCGGCTTCTCAACGGGGTTTTGAATCGCATCTCTATGCCGGACACGACGCAGTCGATGCCTTGCTCGTGAAGGTCGGCGAAACTTATGTTTTTGGATAGGAGGAACTCGTGTCGTGCATGCTCCAGATAATGCTGGTAGTTGGCATTGTTTACGATGCCTTGAAGGTCGCACTCGTAGTCACGTACCTTGTCTGTATGTTCAAAAATGTATTCCATTCTTCTTTTGCCAGTTGTATTAATATTATACCTACTTACCACCCGAAAGCCTTCTCCGACGAAAGCCACTTGCCCTGAGCGCGCAATATCTGTTCCAAAATATCGCGGGCGCAACCGTAACCGCCATTTACCGGGCTGACATAGGTTGAGACATCCTTTATGTCGGTACAGGCATCGGCAGGGCAACAGGGCAGTCCTACGACCCTCATCACCTCATAGTCCGGAATGTCGTCGCCAACGTACGCCACTTCCTCCGGCGTGAGATGGTTGTCCTCCATATATCTATGCAGCACCTGTATCTTTACGCCACATGCCATAAAGATGTCCTTCATCCCAAGAGCGGAGTAACGCAGTTGTATGGCATCGTCCTTTCCGCCTGTAATGATACATAGCCGCAAGCCCATCTTGACGGCAAGTTGTATGGCATAGCCGTCCTTGATGTTTACGGTACGCATCGGCACGCCTTGCGGGCTCATACCTATGGTACTTGTGGAGAGTACTCCGTCAACGTCAAAGATGACGGTTGTTATCTTGGTCAAATCGTAGTTTATCATCAGTACACTTTTTAGAGTTCTACTTCCAAACAGATTAAAGTTCCACTACCGTGATGCCGGCACCGCCAAACTGCACGTGCTCGTCCCTGCATGAAACGACATTGGGAATAGCCTGCAGATATTGGCGAATCAACTGACGCAAGATGCCGTTGCCCTTGCCGTGGAGGATTCTCACTTGGTTGGCACCTACGAGGATGGCGTCGTCCACAAAGCGTTGCACCTCTAGCAAGGCTTCGTCTCCACGCATACCTCGCACGTCTATCTCATGTCGGAACGCACCTTTATGTTCGTCTATGACGGTACGCGTGATGACGGTAGGTCTGTTTTGGCTCGCCGACAATGTCGGTTTGTCGTCACTCGCTTCCAATTTGTCCAGCGGCATACGGGTCTTCAAATCACCAATAACGATGACGGCATTCTTTCCTTGTACGCTCTCTATGACACCTATACTCTTTGTGCCCTTTATGCGGACGGTAGCCCCAACCTCTACGGATTGGATCTTGAAGGAGAGACTGTCGTCCTTTTGGGCCAACGAACCGGCCGTAACGTTTGCCGAAGCTACAGCTTGTTTTGCCCCTTTGTCTTTCTTCTCCTGCTTGCGTTTTTCCTTGCGCTCGCGTCGGGCCAATATCTGCTGCATCTTCTTGGCAATGGCTTCGTCGGTAGCTTTCGTGTCTATCTCCTCCACTTCACCACGGAAGGTCTCGAGGTCTTCACGAATGCGTTTCGTAGCCTCCTTAGCCGCCTCTGCCTCGCGTATCTCGCGTATGGTATTCTCTATGCGTCGGTTGGCTTCGGCGAGCAGTTCCTTGGCTTCCGCCTTTGCCCGTGACAATATGGCTTTGCGCTCGCGTTCTATCTCTTCTACGCTATTCTCGTAGCGTGTGATAGTCTTTTCGATTTCCTTCTCGCGTTGGTGAACGTTTTGGCGTTTCTGCTCCCAATAGCGTTTGTCACGTACTATGTCCTGCAGGTACTTGTCGCTTTGAATGTAATCTTGCCCAACGATGTCCGAGGCATCGGCAATCACCTCTTCGGGCAGTCCCGTCTTGCGTGCTATCTCTATGGCAAAAGAAGACCCTGGCCTGCCTGTTTGCAATTGGAACAGGGCCTGCATCTTATGTCTGTCATAGAGCATTGCACCATTCATTATGCCGTCGTGCGAGTCGGCGAAATGCTTCAGGTTTTGGTAGTGCGTCGTTATCACGCCCCATGCCTTCTTCTGCCAGAATTGTTTCAGTACGGCTTCTGCTATGGCACCGCCTATTTGCGGTTCTGTTCCCGTACCGAACTCGTCGATAAGCAACAGGGAGTTGTGGTCGGCGTACCTTATCATCATCTTCATGTTGCGAAGATGTGAGGAATACGTGGAGAGGTCGTCCTCGATGCTTTGCTCGTCACCTATATCGATAAGTATATTATTGAAGATGCCGACGTTGCTTCGTTCGGTCATGGGGACGCTTAGTCCACATTGCAGCATATATTGCAGCAATCCGACTGTCTTGAGGCAAACGGACTTACCTCCGGCGTTAGGACCGGAGATGATGAGTATCGTCTGACCGTTGTTTTGCGGATTAAGCTCGATGTCGAGTGGTACAACCTTCTTCCCTTGCGCCTGCAGGTTCATTTGCAAAAGCGGGTGAATGGCACCTCGCCAATCTATTCTCGGTTTCGCCTCTACCCTCAACTCTATGCCGCCTGTCGCCTTGGCAAACCGCGCCTTTGCCTGTATGCTGTCGATGGCAGCCAGAAGCGTAAGCGATTGAAGAATGGCATCTGCCCAGGGGCGCAGTTCATCGCTTATCTCGGTAAGGATACGGATGACCTCACGACGCTCTTCCGCCTCAAGTTCGCGGATACGGTTGTTGGCTTCCACTACGGCAGAGGGTTCAATAAACACGGTTCTTCCCGTTGCCGATTCATCGTGTACGATGCCTGGAATACGTCGTTTTAGCGAAGGACTCACGGGGAGCACCAGTCTGCCGTCGCGCAATGTCGGGGTCACGTCCTTGTCAATAAGTCCGTCGGCTTGTGCCGAACGGAGGATGGAGTGCAGCGTTTGCGACACGGTACCCTCGGCACGACGCAGTTCGTGTCTCAAATGGAACAGGGCGGACGAGGCGGAGTCCTTTATATGTCCGAACTTGTCGAGCACCCCCATTATTCGCCTTATGAGGTCGGGGAATGTCGGTATGTCCTCCGCCAGTTTCCATAGAGCCGGATAGGTAGCCTTAACTTGGTTCTCCTCTACCCCATCGCGGATTTTTGAACTGTCACTGTCACTGTCACCACCTATTTCTTTCGGGGCGAGGAAAAGACGCATCTCACGTATGGAGTTAAGCGTTCTGCCCAGGTTGAACAGTTCCTCCTCCTCCATGTGCGTGCCTTGCAACCTCAACCGGGCGATGGCCTGGCGTACGTCGAAGAAGAACTGCATGGGGAACTCCTCCTCGCTGTCCTCTATCTGCCTGTATTCTTTTATCTCCGCCAGACGTTGGTTTATCGTCTGGCTATCCGTCATAAACGACATATTGCCTATGCACTCTTTTCCAAGCGTGCATAGGCAGTTGTCGTTAAGCATTTGACGTATTTCGTCAAATCCTATCTTCTTTTCGTAGTTGTCTGGGAAAATCAATTTCTTTTTCTGTTTTTAGAAGCCTGAAGTAAAGCCGTCTCGTTCCATCTCTAGCGAAGCCCAGATGAACGGACCTACACCCTTGGCGTCGTTGTCACGGATAGGCTCAGACATGTAGTACTCGAAAGAGCCGTCGCGATGTGGGCTCTTGTTAGGGCCGAGACCGCTTACGGAGCAACACTTCGTCAAAGAGATAGTGCCGTCTTCATGCGTCTTTATGAACTCGTTCAACAATCCCTGGTATGCCTTTTGGCCTACAGCCTTGAAGTCTATCTTTCCTGCTCCGGCAGCCTTTGCAGCATCACATAGAGGATATGTCTTTACACCAACTGACGTGCGGTTCTTCGTAGGAAGATAACCCAGTCGTGCGCCCTTGAGCAGGCAATAGGTGAACATGCTTGATGCCGTCGACTCGAGGTAGTTCTTGTCACTCTTTACGTCCATCACGTCGTACCATACTCCGCTCTCCTTGTCTTGATACTTCACTACGGCGGTCATGGCCTGCTGGAGCATGTCTACCACCTCTCCACGACGTACATAATCCTCCGGCAGGGCGTCGAGAATCTCTATCATAGCCATCGTGAACCAGCCCATGGCACGTGCCCACGTATGCTGGGAGAGACCCGTCTCCTTATTGGCCCAGAACATAGAGTGCGTCTCGTCCCAAGCATGCTTCCAAAGACCAGTCTTGGCATCGTACGTGCGCTTGAAGGTCTTTCCTATCTGGTCTACGGCATCGTCATAGTACTTCGTAGCCGCTTCCTTTCCACGCAACTCCTCTGCTGCAAGAGTGTAGAACGGCAAACCCATGAAGATGCCGTCGAGCCATACTTGGTTGGCATAGATAGCCTTGTGCCACCATACGCCTTCCTTGGTGCGTGGCTGCTGCTCCAGTTGGCGGAAGAGCATAGAGAGAGCCGAGTCGGAACCCTCATGAGGGAAGAGACGGTTGCTGCGCAGGATGAAGCGTGCCGGACGCACGTTGTCGAGATTGAAGTCTTCGAACTTATAACCCGTCACCTTGCCGTCCTTTGTTATCATCCACTCAGGATAGCGTACGACGTAGTTCTTCAACGTTGGGTTCTGGTAAGCGAGATAGGCATCCATGATGCCCTCCAACTCGATACCCATAACGTAGCTCCACTTGCCCTTCTTGTGTTTGACGGAATCGGTGAAGTCCAGATAGTATGGCGAAGGATTGCGCTTCACTTCGCTCAATGCCAACCACTCGGAGTAATGGTTGCTCATAGGCTGGGAGAAAAGCGGTTCGCCGTTGACGCGAAGGTTCTCGAAGTGGATGTCGTGACACTTGCCCGTACGGAGTATCTTGGCATCGGTAACGCCATTGAACGTACAATTCTTGATATTGATATTGTAGATATTGGAGCTTTCCTGAAGACCGTTGAACTGCACGGCGTAGCGTGACTTCTGACAGGTCACGTTCTCCATGTACACGTTGCGTACGATTGGAGCGAAGCCTCTCTTGGACTGCTCCTTCTTGTCGTACTCCAGATTGATGCGCAGTACAGACTCGCCGCATTGACCTACCTCTACGTTACGCATGTAGATGTTCTCGGTCACGCCGCCACGGCAGGTATTCGTCTTGATACGCAGCACACGGTCGAGGTTTGGCGAGTCCATCTTGCAGTTCTCGGCAAAGACGTTCTTCACACCAGCGGAAATCTCGGACCCGATTACCACGCCGCCGTGACCGTCCTCCATCGTACATCCACGGATGATGATGTTTTGTGATGGTACTGGACGCAAACGTCCATCGGCATTGCGACCGCTCTTTATAGCGATACAGTCGTCACCGGTATGGAAGACGCAATTCTCGATGAGCACGTTCTCGCAAGACTCCGGGTCGCAACCGTCGCCGTTAGGACCTTCGTTTGTCACCTTCACGCCACGTACGGTAATGTTCTTTGAGAATGTCGGGGTGATGACCCAGAAGGGAGCATCCACCATGCTAAGTCCCTCGATAAGGATATTCTCGCACTCGTAGAAATTGACGAATTGTGGACGCATACCGTGCCCCTTGCCGAAGACACGCTGTTCTACTGGCACGCCGTCGTCAGACATTTTGAGGAGAGCGTTGCGGTTGCTCAGCGTATTGCCCTTTTCGTCCTTTTCGTATTTTTCGATTCCTTTGTAGGGCAGTCCTTGACTCTCGGGAGTCTTTGCCGGGTCAAAGCCGAAGCGAGGCGCTCCGCACCATTGCCACCACGTACTGTTGCTTCCGTTGCCGTCAAGCACGCCTTCACCTGTTAAACCGATGTTCTTTGCCTGGTAGGCGTAGATGCATGGTGAGTAGTTGATGATGTCCAAACCTTCCCAACGTGTCTTCACCAAAGGGTAAAGTGACGGGTCATAGGCAAAGACAACCTTTGCACCTTTCGCTACCTGCAGGTTGACATTGTCCTTCATGAGGATGGCACCGGTGTTCCACGTGCCGGCAGGTATAAGGACTGTGCCGCCTCCAGCTTCCGAGCAGGCCTTAATAGCCTTGTTTATAGCATCTTGGTTCTTTGCGGCCGAAGCTTTTGTTGAAGCCCCGTACTTTGTAATCTTGAATGTCTTATTGGCAAAAGTTGGAGCTTTGATGTTGCTCTCTATCTCCTTGTACAACTTCTCGTCCCACCCCGTACCAGCAGCTTGCACGCTGGCAAAGGAGAAAAGAATTGCAGAGATTAGGGTAAGTAGTTTTTTCATAGATGATATTGTAGAGATTAAAAATCTTCTTAGATTTAGTAAAGTGTAAAAAATAACTTGAGCAGGTTTTGTACCTGTACGGGCTGAAAG
>CAVCKM010000007.1:0-15727 GCA_963602765.1 Alistipes putredinis
CTGGCTTTGCCGCCCGAACCATGATTTACCGTGGACTTGGCTCCGGCATCAAGCGTGTGGTGCGAGAGAACGTGCGCATCGACTTCGACAACGAAGAGTCTGCCAACCAGTTCAAAGTCACCGTTTGGCGCACTATCCAAAAGAGTGGTTCCACTACCCAAAAGAGTGAAATCACTATCCAAAAGGATGCTTTAAAGGATAATCCCACTATCCAAAAGAGCAATTCTACTATCCAAAAGAAAGATTCCACTATCCAAAAGGACTTAGACACTACCCAAAAGAAAGTGTTGGACTTTTTCTCTGAGAACCCAATGGCAACTATAGATGAAGCTGTGGCTGCTATAGATGACCTGTCGTTGGGCGGAGTGAAATTCGTCATCGGCAAGCTGCAGCAGAAAGGCTTGCTCAAACGAGTGGGCGGAAGGAAACACGGCGAGTGGCAGGTACTGTTGCCGTGAGCGTAAGTATGGTACTCCCCATTATTAGACAGGGTTAATGATTATTTTGGCATTCCGGGAAAGCCTGCGGCATGTGCCGTCACGCCCGTGTCTTGGTGTGCGCAAAGTTACGACAATTTTGTGAGACGTGCAAATCCCACATGCCTTAATAGGTGCGATGTCCGATGCACGTATGTGTGATTTCCACTTTTTTTCCGTGGAAAATGCTTGTATTCAAGAAATAAGTTGTAACTTTGCACCCGCTAATGGTTCTTCGCCTGCGTGTCCCAAAAAGACGTGCAGGATGGAGCTAAGACGGGAATGCAGTGAAATTCTGTGACATTACCCGATGCTGTGAGTCCTTTCTCCGGGACGGCCGCCTATGGTCACTGGATAATTTTCTGGGAAGACCGGCCCTCTCTAAGGATGAAGTCAGAAGACCTGCCATAAGCAGATGAACAGGTATGTCTGCGGGACTACGGACATGCTTTGTTACAATACATATAAAATAAAAAAGTACACATGATTAGAAAAGTATTGGTGGCTAATCGTGGCGAGATAGCTATACGCGTGATGCGTAGCTGCTACGAGATGGGTATACGTTCCGTTGCTGTATACAGCACGGCCGACCGCCTTTCACGCCATGTGCTGTTTGCCAACGAAGCCGAGTGCATCGGCGGAGCAGCGAGCAGCGACAGTTATCTAAACATCGACCACATCATCGCGGCTGCCCACAAGCACAAGGTGGACGCGATACACCCAGGCTATGGCTTCCTCTCCGAGAATGCCGAGTTCGCACGCCGTTGCACGGCGGAGGGTTTCATCTTCATCGGTCCCCGTCCGGAGACGATGGAGGAGATGGGCGACAAGATCAGTGCCCGCCGCAAGATGATTGAGGCGGGAGTGCCGGTAGTCCCAGGCACGGAAGAACCCCTGAAGAGTGCCGAAGAGGCAGTGGCCGTGGCCAAGGAGATAGGCTTCCCCGTGATGCTGAAGGCATCCATGGGCGGCGGCGGCAAGGGCATGCGCCTCATAGAACGCGAAGAGGACGTGGTGGAGATGTACAATGCGGCAAAGAGCGAGGCCATGTCCGGCTTCGGCGATGACACCGTGTACATCGAGAAGTTCGTCGAGGAGCCGCACCACATTGAGTTCCAGATACTGGGCGACAAGCACGGCAACGTCGTTCACCTCTTCGACCGCGAGTGCTCCGTGCAGCGCCGCCACCAGAAGATTGTGGAGGAGTCCCCCTCACCGTTCATCGGCAACGACCTGCGTGCCGAGATGGGCGCCAAGGCAGTGGCGGCAGCCAAGGCTGTGGGCTACGAAGGTGCCGGCACCATCGAGTTCCTCGTGGACAAGCACCATAAGTTCTACTTCCTCGAGATGAACACCCGTCTGCAGGTGGAGCACCCCATCACGGAGGAGGTCGTAGGCGTGGACCTCGTCAAGGAGCAGATACGCGTGGCTGACAACCAGCCGCTCCATTTTAAGCAGGAAGACCTGCATCAGCACGGCCACGCCATAGAGTGCCGTATCTGTGCCGAGGACACCGAGCACAACTTCATGCCTTCGCCGGGAGTCATCAAGCAGCTCACCGAGCCTCACGGCATCGGAGCACGCATCGACTCGTACGTCTACGAGGGTTATGAGATTCCCGTGCACTATGACCCGATGATAGGCAAGCTCATCGTATGGGCCACCACGCGCGAGTATGCCATAGAGCGTATGCGCCGCGTGCTCTACGAGTACAAGATAACGGGCTTGACGACAAACATCCGTTACCTGCGCCGCATCATCGACGTGCCCGACTTCAAGAACGGCAACTACAACACCTACTTCATAGAACGCAACGAGGAACGTCTGCGCCCGCGCTCCGGATTCAAGAACGACTCCGAGACGATGGCCGTCATCGCTGCATACATCGACTACCTCATGAACATGGAGGAGAACGCACCCCAGGGTGTCGATGCCGGGTCATCCGCCATCAACCGTTGGCGTTCCTTCGGACTCCAGAAGGGTGTGCTGAGAGTGTAGTTCAATTCATAATTCATAATTCATATTTGAATGGAAATACAAGTAGGAAATAAGATACAAGAGGTGACGTTGCTCTCCAAGGACGGCAACAAGGTAAGCATCGACATCGACGGACAGATATACGACGTCGACGTGGCGATGCTGCAGAACGGCACCTGCTCTATAATTTACGACGGAAACTCTTACAACGCCGAGATGGTGAAGTCCGAGGGCACCAACCACTATACGGTGAACCTCAACTACTCCGTTTACCAGATTGACGTGCTCGACTCGCAGGCCAAGTATATGCGTATGCGCAAGAAGCACAACAATACGGTGCAGGCAGGCACGGTCACGGCCCCTATGCCATGTAAGATAGTAAAGGTTTACTGCAAGCCTGGCGACGAGGTGAAGGAGGGCGACACGCTCTTCACCATGGAAGCCATGAAGATGCAGTCAAACTATAAAGTGTCTGCCGACAGCGTTATCAAACAGGTGCTCATCGCCGACGGCGACACCGTGAAGGCTGACCAGCCACTCGTTATCCTCGAACCAAAAGAACAATAAAAGAGACGGGTGGGGAAGAGCCCCCGTCATACTATTATATGAGCGAAAACAAGAAAGAAGCCGTGAAGCTCACGGCACGCGAAAGAATAGACACCCTGCTCGACAAGGGTACATTCGTCGAGATGGACAAGCACGTCGTGCACCGCTGCAACGAGTTCGGCATGGACAAGAAGCGCATCGAGGGCGACGGCGTCATCTCCGGTTACGGCAAGATAGACGGCCGCATCGTCTTCGTCTACGCATTCGACTTCAGCGTACTCGGCGGTTCACTCAGTGCTGCCAACGCACAGAAGATAGCCAAGGTGCAGGACCTGGCACTGAAGAACGGCGCGCCAATCATCGGTCTGAACGACTCGGGCGGCGCACGTATACAGGAGGGCGTGGAGTCCCTGACAGGCTTCGCACACATCTTCCGCCGCAACGTGATGGCATCCGGCGTCATACCGCAGATATCAGCCATCATGGGCCCCTGCGCCGGCGGCTCGTGCTACTCTCCAGCCCTGACCGACTTCATCCTCATGGTGAAGAAGCAGAGCCAGATGTTCGTCACCGGTCCTAACGTAGTGAAGGCTGTGACCAACGAGGACGTGGACAAGGAGACGCTCGGCGGTGCCATGACACACAACAGCGTGAGCGGCGTGAGCCACTTCATCTGCGAGGACGACGAGGAGACGCTGATGACCATCCGCGAGCTTATCGGGTTCATACCGTCCAACAACATGGAGGACGCACCTGTACACCCGATTACCGACGAGGTGACACGCGAGTGCAAGGAGCTGGACAGCGTAGTGCCTGCCGACCCCAACATCCCGTACGACATCCTCGACATCATACAGCCCATCTGCGACCAGCAGTACTTCTTCGAGGTGCAGCCTGAGTTCGCCAAGAACATCGTAGTGGGCTTCGGCCGCATGGCAGGCCGCACCGTAGGCTTCGTGGCCAACCAGCCCAACTACCTCGCCGGCGCACTCGACATCGACGCTTCCGACAAGGCAGCCCGCTTCATCCGCTTCTGCGACTGCTTCAACATCCCCCTCGTAGCCATCGAGGACGTGCCCGGCTTCCTGCCAGGCGTGCAGCAGGAGCACAACGGCATCATACGCCACGGCGCAAAGATTGTCTACGCCTTCGCTGAGGCTACCGTGCCGAAGATTACGCTGATAACACGCAAGGCATACGGCGGCGCATACATCGTGATGAACTCAAAGTGCATCGGTGCAGACGTAAACCTCGCTTACCCGACAGCAGAGATTGCAGTCATGGGCGCAGAGGGCGCATGCAACATCCTCTACCGCAAGGCCACTCCAGAGGAGCGCGCAGAGAAGGTGAAGGAATACCGCGAGAAGTTCGCCAACCCGTTGCCGGCTGCCCAGCTCGGCTACATCGACGAGATCATCCAGCCTAACGAGACGCGCGTACGCATCATACAGGCACTCGAGATGACCCGCAACAAGAACCAGAGCAACCCGCCGAAGAAGCACGGCAACATGCCTGTATAAAAAAAGCGGGGGCGCGCAGAATGCACACCCCCGTCATACCAATAGAGATTGTATTGTAATATTAAGTTTATAACTATTTGAGAGCGTCGTAGCTGTGAAGCCGCGGCGCTTTTTTGCGTCTCATGACACAGAGCGTTATAACTTGTCCTGCGTGCAAAGTTACGATTATTCTCTGAAACGTGCAAATCAACCGTGCCATTTTATGCAACATTCGCCGTGTAACACGTTTGTAACACGTTTGTAACTGTACGGTAAGGGTTATTTGACTTTTTTGCAGTAACTTTGCCACAGATTTTTTTAGAGGTTGCACCAATTGCGGCTGCACCCGTTACAAGAAAAAAGAGCAAAGACGATGAAGATTTTAGTAGTAGACGACGAACAGGACATCTGCGAGATTCTGCAGTATAACCTCGAGACGGAAGGGTACGAAGTGGACACCGCTTACTCTGCCGAGGAAGCCCTTGACATGATGCACTTCCGGCAGGACCACTCCGGACACTACGTGCTGGACTCAACGGCGGAAGCCCCGGAGTACGGACTGATACTGCTGGACGTCATGATGGGCGAGATGTCCGGCTTCCAGATGGCACGCCGCCTGAAGGACACGCCGCAGACAGCCGCCATACCCATCATCTTCATTACCGCCCTCGACAGCGAGGACAATACCGTCAAGGGACTCAATATCGGAGCTGACGACTATATGGCGAAACCGCTGAGCCTCAAGGAAGTGAAGGCACGTGTGAAAGCCGTGCTCCGCCGTGCCGACGGGGCAAGGCAGAGTGCCGCAAAGACGGACGGCGTGGAGCAGACGGACGGATGCGTGGACTACCAGGGACTGCACATCGACGTAGACCGCAAGAGCGTAACCGTGGACGGAGAGGCTGTCGCGCTGACCAAGATAGAACTCGAGCTGCTCTCCTTCCTCGTGCGCAAGGCCGGAAAGGTGTACAGCCGCGAAGAACTGCTCAAACGCTGCTGGCCGAGCGACACGTACGTGCTCGACCGCACGGTGGACGTCAACATCACACGTCTGCGCAAGAAGATAGGACACTACGGAGCATTGATAAAGACAAGAATAGGCTATGGCTACACCTTCGACGCGTGACGGACGCAAACGCCGCCGCTCCATCTTCGACAAGAGCCGCCGCTCCTTCGGGCAGAGCCTCTTCCTGAGCATCGGCAGCACATTCCTGCTCTTCGCTATCTGCTTCAGCGTGTTTCAGTATAACAGGGAGAAGAACTTCAAGATAAACATACTGCAGTCGAGGCTGCAGATGTTCAACGTGCAGATGATACACGAGCTGGGCGACAGCATCTGCAGTCGCGATGCCTTCGACAAGTACATGCGCCAAAACCGCATCGAAGGCCTCCGCGTGACGCTCGTCGACGCCGGCGGGCACGTCCTGATGGACAGCGAGCGGCGCGACGTAAGTCACATGACCAACCACCTCAACCGTAAGGAAATACGCGAGGCACGCAAGAACGGTGAGGGCTACGACATCAAGCGAGCCTCGGAGTCGCTGCACACCACCTTTTTCTATGCAGCAACCTACATACAGCCGCGCATCGCCGTGGGCTACAACCCTCCGGCGTACATACGCTGCGCACTCCCGTACTCTTCAAAGCTGACGCAGGCACTCGACGCCAACGACATGTACATCTTGTTCGCCGTGTCGCTGGTGACGGTGCTCGGTCTTGTGCTCTACCTCAACACACGCCGCATAGGACGTCACGTGACCTGCCTTAGGCAGTTTGCCCTGCAGGCCGAGTCCGGTCAGGTGCCCGATGCCGGACTGGAGCGCAAGTTGCCCGACGACGAACTGGGCGACATCTCCCACACCATCATCACCCTCTTTTGGAAGCTGCACCACGCCGAAGAGGAGCGCAACCGCATAAAGCAGCAACTCACCCAGAATGCGGCACACGAGCTGAAGACCCCCACCGCCAGCATACACGGCTATCTGGAGAGCATACTCTCCAACCCCGACATGCCTGCCGACAAACGCCAGCACTTCCTCGAACGATGCTACGCACAGAGCCAAAGGATGGTGGAACTCTTGCAGGACCTCTCTACACTCAACAAACTGTCTAAGCCCGATGCTACCCGCGACATAAAGCACGACCCGACAGACGTTCGCTGCATAATAAGCAACGTGCTGGAAGACGTGGAGATACAACTGGACGAACTGGGCATACAGGTGGAGAAGCATCTGCCAGAGAGCATCATCGTGGACGGCGATGCTTCCTATATATACAGCATCTTCCGCAACATCATGGACAATGTGCTCTCCTATGCCGTAGGGGCAGACAGGGTGGTGATAACGTGCCACAAATACTGCTCGCACTTCGAATTTACCATAGCAGACAACGGGCCGGGCATCCCTCCCGAACACCTCGGCAAGGTGTTCGAGCGCTTCTACCGTATAGACAAAGGCCGCTCGCGGAAAATAGGCGGCACGGGACTGGGCATGGCAATAGTGAAGAACGCCGTAGTGGCGCACGGCGGTACCTGCTCGGCTGAGGTAACCCCCGGCGGCGGACTGACCATTCGCTTCACGCTGAGAGCGGCCGGCAACGAGCAGGCATGATATTCCTGCCTTATTAACGAAGGTGACATACGATTGTAACATAGTCGGCGTAACTTTGCACCCGAACAGGCAAAGTGTTAGTTTTAAAATACAACGACTATGACAACCGGACAGAAACTATTGATTATCGACAGAATGCTGCTCGTCGGGAAACTTCTTCTCGCCGCAGCCATGGTGTTTGCCATCTGCTATTTGGAAAGCCACAAGTAGCAGCCGGCACGCATCCAGGATTGGAAATTACCAATACACAAACAATACAGAATGAATACTCTACTGATTTGCATCGTAGCCTTCCTCATAGTGCTGGCACTGTTCGACCTCGTGGTGGGTGTGAGCAACGATGCAGTAAACTTCCTCAATTCCGCCATTGGCGCAAAGGTGGCACGCTTCCGCACGGTAGTGGCGGTGGCGGCAGTGGGCGTTTTTGCCGGTGCGGCAATGAGCAACGGCATGATGGACGTGGCACGCCACGGCATCATGACACCGCAGTTCTTCACCATCTACGAGGTGATGTGCATCTTCCTCGCCGTCATGGTGACGGACGTCATACTGCTCGACGTGTTCAACACGCTCGGCATGCCGACGTCGACCACCGTGAGCATGGTGTTCGAACTCCTTGGCGGCACCATGGCACTGGCACTGATGAAACTGGCGCAGGGAGCCACAGACCCCTCCGGCATGGTACTGACGCTGGGCGACATGGTCAACTCCGAGAAGGCACTGAGCGTCATACTCGCCATCTTCGTCAGCGTGGCAATAGCCTTCGTGGTAGGCTCGCTGGTGATGTGGCTGGCACGACTGGTCTTCACGTTCACCTACCGCGTCAACGGCGTGACGACCGACTATACGGGCAATATGGGCGGACGCTTCAGTTCGTCCGTCAAGATAGGCATCTTCAGCGGCATCGCCACGACGAGCATCATCTGGTTCCTCCTTATTAACGGTCTGAAGGGAACAAAGCTGATGACCCCCGAGGTGAAGGACATGATCAACGACAATGCCGCCGTCATACTGCTGGCTGGGGTAGTACTGTTCTCGGTCATCATGACCGTGCTCAGTGCCGTGAAGGCACCCGTGCTCAAGTTTGTGGTGCTCTTCGGAACGTTCGCACTCGCCATGGCTTTCGCCGGCAACGACCTCGTGAACTTCGTCGGTGTCCCCCTGACAGGACTTGATGCCTATCAGGACTATATGGCACACGGCACGGGCGACGTGGACACCTTCTTCATGAGCAGCCTCATGAATACGGCGCAGACACCGCAGATATACCTCATGGCGGCCGGCGTGGTGATGGTGCTCGCACTGATATTTTCCAAAAAGGCGCAGAACGTGGTGAAGACCTCCGTAGACCTCTCCCGTCAGGACGAGGGCGACGAGATGTTCGGATCGAACGCTGCAGCACGTACCATCGTGCGCCACTCACGCAAGACCGCCAAAGTGCTCACTGCCGTGATGCCCGTCAGGGCGCGTAGTTGGGTGGACTCACGATTCAACCCCGAGGGTGCCGTGCTGCCCGAGGGAGCCGCCTTCGACCTAATACGTGCCGCCGTCAACCTCGTCATCGCTGGTCTGCTCGTGGCTATAGGCACATCGTTCAAACTCCCGCTGTCCACGACGTACGTCACCTTCATGGTGGCCATGGGCTCCAGCCTTGCCGACCGCGCCTGGAGCCGCGAGAGCGCAGTGTTCCGCATCACCGGCGTACTGTCAGTAATCGGCGGATGGTTCATCACTGCCGGTGTGGCGTTCATCTTCTGTATGGTGGTGACGTTCGCCCTCTACTACGGCGGAGCCGTGGCAATGGTACTCGCAATGGCACTGGCCGTATTCCTTGTAATACGAAGCAACATCAGCTATGCCAAGAAGAAACACGACGACAGCATCGACAATACCTTCCAGCGCATCATACGCAGCCGCGACAAGGAGGAGACGTGGAACCTGCTCTGCAAGCACGTCATGAAGAACGACGGTGCGCAGGTGTCGTTCATCATCGATGCCTATGAGCGCACCACTTCGGCATTCTTCAACGAAGAGTACAGACAACTCAAACGCGTGTCGGCGCAAATCGGAGAGCAGCAGAAGGAACTCAAGCGCCAGCGCCGTCGCGAGATAATAGCCCTGCGCCGCATTGATCCCATGCAGGCAGTGGAGCGCAATACGTGGTACTTCCTCTCCAACAACTCCGTGGAGCAGATGCTCTACTGCATGAAACGTATGACGGAGCCTTGCCGCGAACACATCGGCAACAACTTCACGCCGCTCGACTCCAACTACGTCATGTCGTTCACCGCCTTCCGCGACCAGGTGCTCAAACTCTATATGCGCACCGAGACGATGATACAGGACGGCGACCTCTCGGCAGCGGAAGTGATACGCAACGACTCGCAGACCCTCCAGGCCACCCTCTCGGCTTACCGTAAGAGCATCATGGACGACATACAGCGCAAGCAGGTCAACGTGGAGACCATGACCGTCTTCCTCAGCATGATACAGGAGTCGCAGGAGCTGCTCGGCGTAATGCGCCACATGATTCGTGGTCTGGTGAAGTTTACTGAATAACCCGAAGTAGGATTTTTTTACGTTTGCCTCCCCCACTTCTTTACAATAAATAAAGGTGATGTACGTTCTATCTATAAAACCCAGATAGATGTACATCACTTTATTTGTTATATTTTGCTTGGCAGCAGCAGCTGCATTATACATATTGCCCCGTGTAGTGTCGCTTTCGCATACGTTGCACCTGTGTGACTTACCCGACAGCCGGAAGGTTCACGTTGTTCCCGTTCCCCGTCTGGGCGGTTCGGTGTTTCTTCCTGTGGCGACGATGGTAGCTGCAGGAGCATTGGTGGTGCTTATGCGCTTGGGTTACAGTAAGGACGTGCTATGGAACAGTATAGCGGTGCAGCATTTTCTGGCGTATACCTGCGGTGCTGTGGCGTTGTATGTCATAGGACTGTATGACGACATACAGGGCGTAGGCTACCGCGCGAAGTTCCTGGTGCAGGTGGCGGCTGGAGTGGTTCTCTGCATCAGCGGGCTGTGGATATCCGACATGAACAGCATCTTCTATATCACCAGTCTCCCCTGGTGGATAGGCATGCCGCTGACGGTACTCTTCGTTGTCTACGTGACCAATGCCATGAACCTCATCGACGGCATCGACGGACTGGCCTCCGGACTGTCCATCATCTCCCTGCTCGTGATAGTGATGCTCAATGCTTTGGCCGGCAGCATGGTGTGGGCACTGCTCGCCACGGCTTACCTTGGTGTGGTTGTCGTATTCTTCTGCTATAACGTCTACGGCAAGGAGCACAAGACATTCATGGGCGATGCCGGCAGCCTGACGCTGGGCTACACGCTGTCGTTCCTCGTATTGCATTTCTGGCAGGCCACCCCTGTGTGGAATCCTTACTTCCACAACGTAGGCATCGTGGCGATGAGCACGCTGATACTGCCCATGTTCGACGTGGTGAGGGTGTTCCTCTCACGCATACGCGACCACCGCAACCCGTTCCTGCCCGACAAGAACCACATACACCACAAGTTGCTGAGAGCCGGACTCTCGCCGTTCACGACGATGGTGACACTGCTCGCCATCTCCTGCGTCATAATAGCGATAAACTATTTCATGGCAGCCTGCGTCTCGCAGACACTGATGATTGTCATTGACGTAGCCCTCTTCTGCTTGATGCACGTATGCATAAACATTGTCATATCGCGAAGGGAACGCGACGGCGAGGAGTATAACCGCGCGTATTGAAACAAAAAGTACCGACTCTGAAGAAAGAGCCGGTACTTTTTATTTTTAGCGTTAAGTGGTTGAACGACACAAGATAATAAGATAAAAATTTGCTTGTGACGATTAAAAATGTTACATTTGCAAGCAAATACGAGATAGTTATGAAATATCCTATAGGAATACAGACGTTTGAACAAATCATAGAAGGTGGTTTTGTCTATGTAGACAAAACCGATTTGGTGTACAAATTGACACGGGGTAAAACCTATTTCCTCGGTCGCCCGCGCCGATTCGGAAAGAGCCTGCTTGTGTCAACGCTCGAATGTTATTTCAAGGGCAGAAAGGAACTATTCAAGGGGCTTGCCATGGAGAAGCTGGAGACTGAGTGGAAGGAGCATCCTGTGTTCCACATAGACTTCAGTACAGGGAATTACCTTAATGACGGTGCCTTGGAAGAGGTGCTCACGTCCAGTATTGCCGATTGGGAAATGCAATACGGGGTAACGCAAGTGGGCAATGATTTAAGCCTGCGCTTTAAGAAAGTGCTTCATGCAGCCCATGAAAAGACAGGTCTTGGTGCTGTCGTTCTTATAGACGAATACGACAAACCGATACTGGATGTCATTGACCTCGACTTTCAGGTGGAGCATCTCGGCAAGATGATAAGTCTGGAAGAGAAGCACCGCAATATCATGAAGTCGTTCTATACCACATTCAAGGGGGCGGATGCAGACCTTCGTTTCGTGTTTCTCACTGGCGTTACGAAATTCTCGCAAATCAGTATGTTCAGCGGGTTCAACCAACCCGATGATATCAGCTTGGCGGCAGACTATGAAGCATTATGTGGCATCACCAAGGATGAACTGAAACAGTATTTTTCAGAACCAATTTCCGAACTGGCCAAGAAATATCATTGCACCGACGAGGAGATGCTAGGCAAGTTGAAGCAGAAGTACGATGGCTATCATTTTAGCGAGAACATGCTGGATATATTTAATCCTTTCAGCTTGCTCAATGCCTTCTCCAACAAGAAGCTCATCGGATATTGGTTTAAGAGCGGAACTCCGACATATCTGGTCCGACTGCTTTCTCACTTTGATGAAAATTTTGACGAATTGGTGGGGAAGTATTATGGTGTGCCCCAGTTTGACGACTACAAGGCAGATGTAGAGAAGCCTTTGCCTATGATTTACCAAAGTGGTTATCTTACCATCAAGGCGTATGATCAAGATACGGAATCTTTTCTGCTCGACATCCCGAACAACGAAGTGAGGGAAGGACTTATGGTGGTGCTTGCCAACAGTTACCTCAAGACTAAGGAGGATTCCGCCAGTTGGCTGATAAGCTCTGTACATCAGTTGAAGCAAGGCCAGTTGCAGGAGTTCATGGACTCGCTCACGGCATTCCTCTCCGGCATTCCGTATAGCGTGCGCCGCAGGAACGACGAGCGTGAGTACGAGCGGTATTTCGGCTATACCTTCTATTTGCTCATCCGTATGCTGAGCTGCTACCTGCTCTATCGGGAGAAGGAAACGAGCCAAGGACGTGCCGACTGCGTGTTCGAGACCCCCGGCGATGTCTACATCTTCGAGTTCAAGCTGGACGGTTCTGCCGATGCCGCCCTACAGCAGATAGAGGAGAAAGGCTACGCCCGAGAGTATGCCACAGACACACGCAACGTTCACCAGATAGGCGTCAACTTCTCCTCCGAGAAGGGAACGATAGACGAGTGGAAGGAGAAATAATTGCCTATCATCAAGAACTTTACTACTGAAGAAGAGCTTACCATGGAACTAACTTCTTTACCGTTAGTCCTTGCATCCTAATGACTTATAAATTGTTAGCATGGTTTCAACGGCTTTTTCTGTAGTGAAGAGCTTCATGATTCTATCGTAGGCCGCATTTGCATATTGCAGTCTTAGTTCTTTGTTAAGTATCAGTTTGTCTATGGCAGCAGCAAAAGCTTGTACGTCTTTAAGAGGAACTTGTTCTCCTGTAACTCCTGCTAATGATACCCAATTGACACCAGATCCTTCTATCGTGAAGGTTATAGGTGCGTTTTTGCAATACATGGCCTCTGCAAGTGCAATGCCAAAAGCCTCAGCTTTGGTTATTGAGGGAAAGGCAAAAATGTCAGCAGCGTGTGAATAGCAACGTAATTCATCGTCAGAAAGTCTCCCTAAGAATTTTATGCGGTCGCTACAAGGCAGGCTCTTCAGATAGTTGTCCTCTGGTCCCGTACCTGCAATGAGAATGACACAATCATTTTGAATGAATCGTTCAGCCTTTATGAGATAGTCAATTCCCTTGTAGGGGATATGTCGACCAACAAAATATACAATAGGCTTATTGTCATATTGGTTCTTGATTTCTTGAATCTTGTTGCTGTCGGTCTCTTTCAAGTCGAAATTGGTGGTAATCAACCCATTTTGTGCAACTTCTACTTTTTCCTTATGCTTAGTCAACTGTTCTGAACAAGGAATATAGTTTGGGCTTGTTGATATAATCAAGTCCGCTCTTTTCAGAATATGATTTTCGAATGGCTTGATGATTTTGTATGCAATACCTTTTGCTAAAATATCCGAATGCCAATGCAGGATAAGTTTCGTGTTCTTATTGATGATTAATGTGACTATAGGATATACAAAAGGGTTAGGACAATGTACATGTACATAGTCTGGTTGGTATTGCTTGAAAATCTTTTTGAATCTTCTGTAGTAGGTATATGACACATCTTGGCTCATGAATGAAAAATTAACAGGCATTCGATATACTTTGATTCCTTTGACGGTATCTTCATGATAAGTGTTGTCTTTGGAAAAGCAGATGACGACATTCTGATATTCAGTCATGCCTTCTGCCAAATACATGGCTACGGTCTCAATGCCGCCAAGGTCAGGATAGTAGTATTTTGATACGTGCAAAATGGTCTTCATACGTGGGTCGATGTTATTTTAACAAAAGCATCATTGCCTTTAGGATATATATTCGATAGGATATTTTGAACCAAAGTGTAGTAGCATTATCTTTTCCTCCCATGGTAACAGTCGTGTCGTGGCGTCTGTACTTTATCTGTGGTTCTGGAATGTATTTGAAACGGAAGTAGCGCAGCCCAATCAAACCGAGCCATAGGTCATGACCTACTCCATGTGGCGGGAAAGGCAGTGCACGCTCTAGAACAGACCGTCGTAATGCCATGCAGCTACCCAGAAAACTACACTTTAAGAAGTTTTTAATGATGCTTGTTGTGAATGGTACAAATGTATTGGAGTAAGATGGATACAGCACATTCAGTTTGCTGTCTACCACGGTGCAGTCGGACATAACGATGTCGTTACCCTCCAACGCAGCAAGCATGGTGGATACTTTTGTTGGCATCCAAACGTCGTCCTGGTCTGAGAGGAAGATAACATCGCCACTGGCATGCTTTAGGGCGTTCTCAAAGTTTGCGGTGGCATAGTCTATCGTAAACTTAGCCTTGCCTTTATTATGGTTGAAAACCTTGATGCGCTTGTCGTTTAGATTCTCAATCACTTGCAAGGTGTTGTCGGTAGAACAGTCGTCGGAAACGACCACCTCATCGTCAGCCGACAGTTGCGGCAGTATGGAGCCGAGCTGTTCCCCTATGTACTTTCCGCCATTATATGTGGCTATGCAGACTGTGATTTTCATTTGCCAAGAGTCTTACAATTTATATGTCAGACCATCCTTGAGAGCCTTGAAGAGACTTTTTGTTTTCTGCCATTTATCTTCTTCGATAAAGAGAATCTTCAAAAGACGTGCAAAAAAAATACCTCTTAAGATTAAGTGTTTTTCTCTTATCGTAAACCACTTCCAATGTTTTCGGAACAGGATTATATGTCCGCGTAAAATAGAATAGGTACGAAAAGAATTATAGTTGAGAGTTGTAACAGGTAGCCATTTTGAACGGAAAGGAGCACCAAGATGATGTCGTAGTACAAATCGGTTGAGGCATGCAATTAGATAGCCAGCTTTTTGTATGCGTATTGACAACTCATGGTCAACTGCATCCAAAGGGAGCGCTTCGTCTGCTCCTCCTACGGTTGTTAGTATCTGTGTTGGCAATACTGTACCGGAATTAATGAATGACCGTTGATATGTAATGTCGTCCTCAGATTGAACGGCTTTAGGAATTGTGACATAAGGACAGAACACGAGTTGCTTGTTGCCTGTCCAAAGTTCTTCTACCTTTAGACGGTATGCGGCAAAATCATCCCATTGGCTGTCTTGATCCATTATGAGCAAAAAGTCGAAACCCTTGTCTTGTGCATGATGCCATGCAAAATTGATTGCTGGGGCAATGTACAGGTTCTCTCCTGTCCCGTGCCAAAAAATCTTGGTGACTATGCTGTCGAGCAATGGCAATATTTGTTGCTTAACGTTACGTTCCGACGGCGAATTGTCCCAAATGATGAGAGTGTCAAGCCATGGAGCATATCGCATGATGTTCTCCGCTGCCTCGCTTATGTTGGGATTGTATAGCGTGACAATGCCGACCATTTTGTATTTGAATGTATATACTGTATTCATGCAATTTGGGAGTTTTATGAAATGAAATTATTATGTATATTGGCAATTAAGATGAATGTACCGACTAATGCGATGAATATTCGTGCCAAATATTGAGGCTTAATGCAATGTATGCAACAAATAAACAATAGTGGCTCAATAAAACCATATAGTTCCGACAATCTAATACATAGGACAGGAATTGTCGTAAGCATCAGTATGGCGCAAATACTTGCTGCTTCAAAGTACATTAGGAGAGGGAAATACTTTACGCGTTCACTTATATATTCATAATAGTAGAGAAAAAGATAAAATAGCATGCACTTTATTAGGGTTACACCGCTCTTATAC
>CAVCKM010000008.1:0-3041 GCA_963602765.1 Alistipes putredinis
CTTAGGACAACTTTTTTAAAGTTACCTTTAGCGGCGCTAAACACCGCGCCGAATCCATTTTTGCTTATGAGTTTAAGACCACATAAGTAACCGTTTACTGAAATCATGTCAATAACACATCCAGTAAAGCGATTCGGCGCGGTGTTTAGCGCCGCTAAAGGTAACTTTAAAAAAGTTGTCCTAAGTTGTCCGTGTTGTCGTCTTTCCCTTTCAAGTTCGTGTTGTCGTCTTTCCTTTCAAGTACATGTTGTCGTCTTTTCCACCATACAGTTGTCTTCATTTCGAAAGAACTGTTGTCTTTATCAACTCAAAAGTCACGTTGTTTTTCAAAAAGAAGAGGAAAAGTTTGCGTAAACCAACGAAAGTCGTTAACTTTGTGCACGATATGTATTAGGGTACATGCGCGTACCTGTTATAGATGCAAGACAAGACAATAAACATTTTTTCAAAACAAACGATGAACGTAATCACAAAGACCGTTTCGCTGCCTGATGGACGCACCATCACCATCGAAACAGGAAAGCTGGCCAAGCAGGCTGACGGTTCATGCACACTCCGCATGGGCAACACCGTACTGCTCGCCACCGTATGTGCCGCAAAAGACGCAGTGCCTGGCACAGACTTCATGCCACTGCAGGTAGAGTACCGCGAGCAGTATGCCGCAGCAGGACGCTTCCCCGGAGGCTTCACAAAACGCGAAGGAAAGGCCAACGACGACGAGATCCTTACCTGCCGACTCGTAGACCGCGCTCTGCGCCCCCTCTTCCCCAGCGACTTCCACGCTGAGGTATACGTCAATGTCATCCTCTTCTCTGCCGACGGCGTTGACCAGCCCGACGCTCTCGCAGGCTTCGCTGCATCATGCGCACTGGCTTGCTCTGACATCCCATTCGAGTGCCCTATCTCTGAGGTGCGCGTAGCACGCGTAAACGGTGAGTACGTCATCAACCCTACAAAGGCACAGATGGCCGACGCCGACATGGACCTCATGGTAGGCGCCACCGCCGAGAACATCATGATGGTGGAAGGCGAGATGAACGAGGTGCAGGAGATAGACCTCCTCAACGCCCTCAAGGCAGCACACGAGGCCATCAAGCCTATGTGCGAACTGCAGAACGAGCTGATGAAGGAGCTCGGCACCGACAAGAAGCGCGAATACTGCCACGAGGTCAACGACGACGACCTCAAGGAGCAGGTGAAGGCTGAGTGCTACCAGAAGGCTTACGACGTAGTGAAGCAGGCTCTGGAGAAGCACGCACGCGCAGAGGCTTTCGAGGCCATCATCACCGAGTTCAAGGAGAAGTATGCCGCTGAGCACGCTGACCTCACCGAGGACGAACTGGAAGAGAAGAACACCCTCGCCGACAAGTACTACCACGACGTGGAGCGCGACGCCATGCGCCGTTGCATCCTCGACGAAGGCGTGCGCCTCGACGGACGTAAGACAACGGAGATCCGCCCCATCTGGTGCGAGACATCACCGCTGCCAATGCCTCACGGAAGCTCTATCTTCACTCGCGGCGAGACACAGTCGCTCACCACTTGCACCCTCGGCACCAAGCTCGACGAGAAACTCGTTGACGACGTGCTGGAGCGCTCATACCAGCGTTTCCTCCTCCACTATAACTTCCCTCCTTTCTGCACAGGCGAAGCAAAGGCACAGCGCGGCGTAGGACGTCGCGAGATTGGCCACGGCCACCTCGCATGGCGCGGTCTGAAGGGTCAGATACCTGCCGACTTCCCTTACACCGTACGTCTGGTGAGCCAGATTCTGGAGTCCAACGGCTCCTCTTCAATGGCTACCGTATGTGCCGGCACACTGGCACTGATGGACGCCGGCGTTCCCATGAAGAAGCCTGTCAGCGGCATCGCTATGGGTCTCATCAAGAACCCGGGCGAGGACAAGTACGCAGTGCTCTCTGACATCCTCGGCGACGAGGACCACCTCGGCGACATGGACTTCAAGACCACAGGTACGAAGGACGGTCTGACTGCCACACAGATGGATATCAAGTGCGACGGCCTCTCATACGAGATTCTCGAGAAGGCTCTCATGCAGGCCAAGGCTGGCCGTGAGCACATCCTCGGATGCATCACCGACACCATCGCCGAGCCACGCGCTGAGCTCAAGCCACACGTACCACGCATCGTACAGATAGAGATTCCGAAGGAGTTCATCGGTGCTGTCATCGGCCCTGGCGGCAAGATCATCCAGCAGATGCAGGAGGACACTGGCGCTACCATCACCATCGACGAAGAGGATGGCGTAGGCAAGGTACAGGTGTCCGGTCCTAACAAGGAGTCCATCGACGCTGCACTGGGCAAGATCAAGGGCATCGTTGCCGTACCGGAAATCGGCGAGGTGTACGACGGCACCGTACGTTCCGTAATGCCTTACGGCTGCTTCGTGGAGATCCTCCCGGGCAAGGACGGTCTGCTCCACATCTCCGAGATTGACTGGAAGCGCCTTGAGACTGTCGAGGAGGCTGGCATCAAGGAGGGCGACAAGCTGCAGGTAAAGCTCGTAGACATCGACCAGAAGACTGGCAAGTACAAGCTCTCACGCCGCGTTCTCATCGAGAAGCCGGCAGACTATGTAGAGCCGGAGCGCCGCCCACGTCCTGAGCGCCGTCCACGCCCTGAGCGCGGAGAGCGTCGCGACCGCGGAGACCGCCCACGCCGTTTCGAGAACTAAACGTATAATTGACTAATACAATAATCCCCCGTCAGTACTACTTGCGACTGACGGGGGATTTCCGTTTTTGCACGCCAATTAACGGGTTTAACGCCAATGAGTTTTTTTGACGTTAATTGCCGTTAATGGACCGTTAATTGGTCGTTAATTTTTTATTGATTTTCTCCATCATAGTTTGGTTAATAAATCATTGACATTATGAATAACCTATTAATGATAAAATTAACGACCAATTAAAGAATAGGCTGTCCAATTTGTTGTATCCAAGTAAAACAGAAAACTATGATGGCACAATGGGCTGAAAGCCCTATACTACATAGCCCAGGGCAACGCCCTGGGTACATCG
>CAVCKM010000009.1:0-5655 GCA_963602765.1 Alistipes putredinis
TGGCATAGGCTGTGTTCGGATTTCCCTTGGGCCAGGCACCGGCTGTGGCATCGGCGGCATTGTCGCATTGAGACAAGCCCTTGTCGCTGAGATATTTCATCAGTTCGTCTACTTGCTCCTGTGTGTTGCCCATGCGCACGGCTCCTTTTTGGTGGGACGCCAACTGTGGGGCCACACCTTTGAGGGAAGCCAGGGCAGCGACGGTGACGATTTCGCGGTCTGAGGCCGACAGCTGGTCTCCGGCAAAGATGTCGCCGAAGAGATGAGACTTCAGGTAATAGTCGTCCTGTGGACAGAAGTCATAGTTGAAGGGCTTGCCGCTCAACTTAGTTTGCGTCTCCGTGCCAATCTTGAGAGCCAATTCGGCATCGTCCCAAGCCTTGGGGCGTTTCCAAGCCTTTCCCTCGTCGTCCTTCTTTCCCTCTGCCTTTCGGGTGTCGAGTACTTTCGCCAAGGTTCCCAGGGCGTTGAGCGACCGGGGGAAGCCCGTGTAGGCATAGAGTTGGGAGAAAGCCTCCTTGATTTCATTGATTGTTACTCCACCGTCGAGAGCCTCGCCGATGGCTGGTGCCAGGCGTTCCTGGTCGCCCTGAGCTTCGAGACTTGCCAAAGTGGCGAGGTGCAACTGGCGCTGGGTCAACTTGTCGTTGGCCATAGATGGATTCATTGTTGCCATGAACATTGCGAATAAAATTAAAAGTTTCTTCATATCTTGCAGAATTTTCCGGTACAAAGTTACAAACAAATCTCCAATAGTCTTGTAGATTTATTACGGACAGAATTATAAAAATTACGGCAAAACAGTAGAGGGGACATGCAATGTGGGATACCATACGAGTCAATCAATGCAATCGAGTTGCATTTTTTTATTTGTAACTTTGCACCGTCAAAAAGAAAATCACAGATTAACACATATTATTATGACGGAATTGAAGCATCATCATGGCAACTGCTGCCATGATGGCAAACATGAGCACAAGAGTGCTTGCGGTTGTGGGCACGACCACCACCACCATCATCACCACCATCACCACCATCACCACCATCACCATGAGGACGGAGGATTGAAATCGAAAATCATCCTCATTGCTGTGTCAGTAGTTCTCCTGACAGGAGCAGTCTGGGTGGAGAAAAACTGCGGCCTTGCCACTTGGCAACTCCTGCTTGTTTATCTCATACCTTATCTATTAATAGGACACGAGACCTTGGGCGAGGCAGCCGAGGGCATTGCCAAGGGCGACATATTCAACGAGAACTTCCTCATGGCCATCGCCACCATCGGAGCCCTCTGCATAGGATTCTTCCCTGGGACAGAGACAGAGTTCCCGGAGGCAGTCTTCGTGATGCTCTTCTTTCAGGTTGGCGAACTCTTCGAGGGATATGCCGAGGGGAAGAGCCGCGCCAGCATCTCGCACCTGATGGACATCCGTCCGGATGTGGCCAATGTGGAGAGAGACGGCAAGGTAGAGACCGTTTCGCCGGACGACGTGAAGGTTGGCGAGACCATCTT
Organism: Alistipes putredinis; assembly: GCA_963602765.1. Taxonomy (GTDB): domain Bacteria; phylum Bacteroidota; class Bacteroidia; order Bacteroidales; family Bacteroidaceae; genus Prevotella. The sequence goes on from CAVCKM010000009.1 coordinate 1,511, forward strand.
GGTGAAACCCGGCGAAAAGGTGCCTCTCGACGGCGTGGTCATCGAAGGCAGTTCGGCATTGAACACCGTGGCATTGACGGGCGAAAGCGTGCCACGTGACTTGAACGAGGGAGACGAGGTCATCTCGGGCTGCATCAACCTAAGTGGCGTCATCAAGGTGCGTAGCACGAAGAGCTTCGGCGACAGCACCGTTTCGAAGATTATCGCCTTGGTGGAGAGTGCCGACGAGAACAAGTCGAAGAGCGAGGCTTTCATCACACGTTTCGCCCGTGTATATACCCCCATCGTAGTCTTTGCCGCCATCGCCTTGGCTGTCGTACCTCCAATGCTGGGTGCATTTGGAATAGCCCCTTCCATCTTTGGCGACGGCGGCTTTGGCGACAACTTCCCGATGTGGCTGAATAGGGCTTTGATATTCCTGGTGGTGTCTTGCCCTTGCGCTCTGGTCATCAGCGTGCCGTTGACTTTCTTCGGCGGCATCGGCGGAGCCTCCCGCAACGGTATCCTCGTCAAGGGCAGCAACTACATGGACGCTCTTGCCAAGGTAGGTACGGTGGTATTCGACAAGACTGGAACACTGACCCGCGGCGAGTTTGCCGTTGAGGCTGTCCATGGCGACGACCACTGCCTGCACTTGGCGGCCCATGCCGAGCGTTTCACTACCCACCCTATCGGCGCGGCTCTACGCCAGGCATTCCCTGACGAAGCGACGGACGGTTGCGAGGTGACCGATGTGGAGGAAATAACCGGCCATGGCATCCGCGCAAAGGTAAACGGAAAGGCTGTATGCGTAGGCAACAGGAAGATGATGGAGAGCATCGGCACCGAGTGGCACGACTCCAACGAGGCAGGCACCGTCATCCACGTGGCCACCGAGGGCGAGTATGCCGGACATATCGTCATCAACGACAGAATAAAGGAAGGCAGTGCTGAGGCTATCTCGCAGCTCAAAGGACTGGGTGTGGAGAAGACCGTGATGCTGACGGGCGACCGCCGTGAAGTTGGCGAAGACGTGGCACGCAAGTTGGGGCTGGACGAATGCCGGACAGAACTTCTGCCTACTGACAAGGTAACGGAAGTGGAGCGGCTCTTGGCAGAAAAGCCGAAAGACAAGACCTTGGCATACGTCGGCGACGGCATCAACGATGCCCCCGTACTGAAGCGTGCCGACGTAGGCATCGCCATGGGAGGCTTGGGCAGTGATGCTGCCATAGAAGCCGCCGATGTGGTGTTGATGGACGACGACCCGAAGAAGATAGCCCTTGCCGTCCAGATAGCCCGCCGCACCATCCGCATCGCACATGAGAATGTGGCGTTCGCCATCGGTGTGAAAGTGGCAGTCCTCATACTTGCCACGGTAGGGCTTGGCACCATGTGGATGGCAGTCTTCGCCGATGTCGGTGTGACGGTATTGGCAGTACTCAACGCCATGAGGGCGTTGAATTCCCACATGTCATGCCACGTGACATCACTATAGTATTAGTACAACACCGATAGTGGTGCCAAAAGTCACTTTTTTTGCTACTTTTGGCACCACTATCGATATACGTCATGGTTACATACAACTCTGTAACAGCTTAACTTATAGCCAAAGTCGCATTCCTCCTCTTTTTCGCAAAATGGTGCTCCGCCATGCAAATCAGCCTTTCGTCCGATAGTCCCTCGGCGACATGCCCAGCTCCCTCCTCACGTATTTGCCGAAGAAGGAGAGATTGTCGAAGCCTGTGTCGGCGGCTATTTCCTTTATGCTCTTGTCCGAAGAGGATAGCATATGGCGGATGTAGTTGGAGGTCACCTGGTTGATGAGGTCAGAGGCTGTCTTCCCCGACTGTTTCTTGCAGACAGCGGAGAGGTACTTCGGCGTGATGCACAGCTTTCCGGCGAAGTACGCCACGTCGTGGTGTTGTATGGCATCCGTGGACACCATATTTATAAAACGTTTGAAGATGACTTCGGCAGACGAGTAGTTACGGCCGGAGAGCTGTTCCGTCAGCTTCGGGGCGATGTTGTCGTAAAACTCATAGACGAACGACTGCAGCAGCAGTTTTATTATCTGCCCGTGGTGAGGCAGGTGCGTAGCAGCCATCTTCTTCTTTATCACTTCAAAGTCAAATAGGAAATGCTCCACCTCCTCTTCGCTGAGGTGGAACAACGGCTGGTCCTGTATGATGAAACTGGCCTCCCAAATGTTGCCGCCCACCATGAAGATGTTCTCGAAATACGTCGGCGACATCCACAGTCCCTGACATTTGAAGTCGCAGCTTATCATTGCGTTCTGGATAAACTGGTTGGGGTGTGCCATTATCAGGTCGTTCTTGCCGATGCGGTACTCCTTGTCCTCTATCCTGCACGAAGCCTTGCCCGCAAGACACAGGATGCCGATGTAAGCCTCGGAGTGGATGTTGTCTACTGCCACGTCGCCTATTTCTTCGAATACGGCGATATCCTTGTCTGTCACTTGTTCCAGACATAGTTTTATGTCCTTGTCTGCCATAGAGTTGTCTTGTCGTTTGATTTTTCCTGCTGCAAAATTACTGCTATTTATCCAAACGGCGTGTGTTATCTTTGTCCTATCTGTGTCTGATGTTTCGCAACAATACATTAACGACGAACTATCGGACACTTTGTGTGCTTGTTTCTGTCTGATTATTCCAAGCCAAAGCTGTTATTTTGCACCCAAATTTGAATCAGAACGAACTATAAGACATAGATGTAACATGAAAGTATCAAGATTGAACAGAACAGACGTGGTAAGCGTATTTGCCGCCCTCGTCCTCGTGGCAATGCTACTGGTGGGATGCGGCAAGAAACAAGAGACGCAGACTGCTGCGGAAGCAGTGAAAGTGAAGGAGATGACTGTGGGAACTGACGGCGCGACAGCATGCGCGGAGAATACCTACGGCTATTCGGGAACCGTGGAGGAGGAGAACGGCACATCGCTGAGTTTCACCACGGGCGGCACCATTCTGCAACTCCGCGTAAAGGTGGGCGACCGTGTGCGCCGGGGACAACTCATCGCCACGGTGGACCCCACACAAGTGAAGAACAGCTTCGACATGGCGCACGCCACACGTATGCAGGCTGAAGACGCATTTAAGCGCATGAAGCAACTCCACGACAAGGGTAGTCTGACCGAGATGAAATGGGTGGAGGCGCAGAGCCAGTTGCAGCAGGCCATTTCCGCCGAGAGCATCGCAAGGAAGAGCCTTGCCGACTGCGCACTCCATGCTCCATTCGACGGTGTCATCTCCGAGAAATATGCCGAAGTGGGACAGACAGCCGCACCTGGCGTGCCCGTCGTGAAGCTCGTCACTACGAAGGTGCTGAACGTGAAGATTGCCGTGCCGGAGGGCGAAGTGGGCAGTGTGCGCATAGGACAGCATACGCGGATACAGGTGCAGGCACTTGGCAGAAAAACGTACCATGGACGTGTGGTGGAGAAAGGTGTCATCGCCGACCCCATATCACGTTCTTACAGCGTGAAGATACGTGTGGAAGGAACGGACGACGCCCTCTTGCCAGGCATGGTGTCGCAAGTGGCACTTGACAAGGCTGACAATCAAAAGGCAAGTAGCAGAGCTGCGCATGTCGTCATCCCTGCCCACCTCGTGCAGCTTGCCGACGACAACTCCAACTTCGTCTGGGTGGACGAGGGCGGCAAAGCAGTACGACGCGCCATCATCTGCGGTGAATACTGCAGCAACGGCGTGAGCGTCGTCAGCGGACTGAAAAGCGGCGACAAGGTAATCGTGGAAGGACAACAGAAAGTAAGTACGGGCACTGCCATTAAAACTAAGTAGCTATGAAGAAGAAACGAAACATAGTGGAATGGGCTATGCACTACCGCCAGATTGTCATCGTGGTGGTGTGCTGCCTCATGGCTTTCGGCATCTACAGTCTGCCGAACATGCGCAAGAACGAGTTCCCGGACTTCACCATCCGACAGGGCATCGTGGTGGCGGTGGCTCCAGGCAATACCGCAGAGGAGATGGAGCAGCAGGTGACCAAGCCGCTGGAGAACTACATCTTCTCCTACAAGGAGGTGAAGAAGGAGAAGACCTACTCCATGAGCCGCGACGGCATCGTCTACATACAGGTGCAGCTCAACGACGAGCTGAACAACAAGGACGAGTTCTGGTCGAAGT
>CAVCKM010000010.1:0-2613 GCA_963602765.1 Alistipes putredinis
ACCATTTGACAATACTGCTGTGCTCATAATTTTATCTCCTATTCTTTTGAAACTGGTGCTAAGATATGCTTTTTCTTCGTAACCGCCAAGCATTTCAAGCAATTTAACACAAGGATAATACTCTGGATACTGCCCTAATTCTCCCACAGATTTTTAACCACGAATCGGACGAAACAACGTTCGGCGGCCGAAGGGAAAGCCAATTGAACGAATCTCTTTTTTTTCTTGTTCGAACACGTAGACTCGTCGCAGACTCGCTGACCATAGAGAGGTAACGCACGGATGAAAGCGGATGTTTTTTGACAAAAACATAGAGACCCTCTATGACTCGTACTGCTCCAAAAATGCTTTCAATAGTCTATTTACATATCTTGGAGAACGCTTCACATGAATGAGACTCATCACTACTATTGTATCTTTCTCTAACAAATAGTAAATGACATTGGGATTTAATGCTGACTTTTCAGAGACCTTATCACCAAAATTGTCCGAAATGTATTCTGCGATGTTTTGCAAGTCATGTATAGCAAGGTCTGACCAAATTACTTCCATCCCATTTTCTCCTTGATTATACCCATCACTTCTGAATGTGTAGTACATTTGCCTTCTAAATATTGCTTATGAGCAAATTCAGCGGCTCTGCGTATCAAATTCTCATCTAATTGATTGAGAAAGCCTTCCATTTCTTTGCCACTAGTTTGACCTTCCTCCTCCAAAGACTCATCTATTAGAGTAGCAAGATTACTACGATCTTCCCGACTCCAATTTTTGATTTCATTCCAATAAGGAATGACAGTATTTCTGGGAACTGCATTTGTCGTACTCATAATTATATCCTCCTATTTTTCAGTTTTAAGCTTTACTTAAAGATGTTGCAAAGATATGCTTTTTCTTCGTAACCGCCAAAGCTTTTGCCCTGATTCGCCCACAGACAGCACAGAGGACACGGATTTTTTGAACCACGAATCGAACGAATTGAACGAATATTTTTTCTTTGTTCGAACACTGAGACTCGTCGCAGACCCACTGGCCAGAGGGAGGTAACGCACGGGGAGCCGAGTTCTCTTGACAAAAACCGGAAAAAACTCCCGAGGGTGTTCTCTGCCCTCCGGGCTTTGCAATGTGGTGATGCCGTCCGCTTAGGCAAGCGAGCTTGCCACGCTGCCGGCGTCACCACATTGCGGCGGCTTCACCGCCAGAGAACACCCTCGGTCGATAAACCCTGCCTTGGGCAAAAACACAGACTGCATTTGCAGCACTAGAATTCCTTGGAATAGTCGCTCTCCTCCATTGTGGCGGTGGCGACGGTGAAGGCGGCGGTATTGTTGGTTGTAAAGACGTTGCCCTTGAGATGGTTGCCTTACCCTTCACGAGGTGTACGTCGTCGAAGTGCAGACTTCTCAGAAGGGTCAGAGGGACAGGTACCTGACCCACATGTAAAAAATATGTTCTTAGCAAGAAAAAGTAAGAACGGGTTGGGTGTTCTGTAAAATAATAATCTTTGTTTGTGTTTTTCGGACGAAGGATATTTTAGGCTGCAGCATGACGTATTTCGCCTCCTTAGATTTCCTCCTCAGGAGTGAAATTCTCGAAGAATGATGTCGAGCGTGAGGGCGGAGACGTAGGCGTCGACGATGATGGCACGACGGGTGGCGGTGCGGACGAGGTTCTCCAGTGCGACACGGGCGGTGTAGAAGTCGCCCTCGAAGAACACCATCTCGGCAGGTGGCGTGGACGTACGGATGAAGAAGTCGAGCTGCTGTTGTTGCTTGGTCTGGGTTTCCTTTATCCGCTGCATCTCATCATGCTGTATCATAAGTTTGCTGTCGATACGCTGTTCCATCTGTAGCATCTGCTGATGGATGACATATCCTCGAAGGAGATACTCCTTCAGTACTTTGTTTGCCCATTGACGGAAACGGATGCCCTGCTGGCTGTTGACACGAAATCCTACGGATATTATCATGTCAAGATTATAGTGGTCTATGTTGCGAGTCACCATACGATTGCCCTCCTTGCGAACTGTTCGAAAATTCCGAACAGTTGCCTCCTGCAGCAGTTCTTCCTGCTGATAGATATTGGAGATGTGTTCGCTTATATTAGCTTTGCTCGACCCGAACAGCTCCACCATCTGGGCCTGGGTAAGCCACACAGGGTCAGAGGGACAGGTACCCGACCCACTTCGTGGGCCGACCATGTCCGTGTGCCACGGTGGCGCACATAAATACTCGGGATATTCCTCAAATTCGCCGTCGTCCAAGTATGTCTCGTATAACGCGTCCCATGGGTCTGGCTCGCTGACGCATGAAGAAGTGTCGTTGTCATTGGCAGGCTTGCCGCTTGTGGCCCGCTGCACGACGGAGTATTCTTGCAGGGCAAGAACCTGTCCCTTTGACCCTCTATTAATGATTAAGCCATTGTTCCAAATAAGACTTAAAGGCATCTATTCCAACCACTTCAACCTTTGGGAATGGTATCGTCTCCAAAACTCTGAAATGTTTATCCTCTGTTACAATACATTTGGCATTAGAAGATATGCACAATCTGGCTCAACGGGGATTTTCCGTGGCAGCACAGAAGTGAAACTATCTTAAAGACCATCTGACAACGGTA
>CAVCKM010000011.1:0-13077 GCA_963602765.1 Alistipes putredinis
CCCCAAGAGCCAAAAACATCCCGACACTATCGGCGGCTTTATGCCATAGACAATGTCGGGATGCTATTCTGCAGCCGTCAACAAATACAGGTAAGCTTCATGTCTGCATCAGTCGGTTTAGCATTTCTGTCACTTTCTCTCGTTCGCCACTCCCTTTAGTCGAAAGCCTCAATAGAGGTAGACCATATTTTTTGAGAATACTGTTTTTCAGCAAATCCCGTTGATGTTGTTCCGTCTCGTCATTGTGATACGAGTAACCATCCGTCTCAATGGCAAGCACAGATTGTTTGCTCACACGATTGATGATAAGGAAATCCAAATGCGTACTGTAATTTCTAGCGTACTTAATCTCGCTCTCCGACATAAGCGAAGTATCTTTTACTACTTGTCGTAATGGCACGTGACAAAGAACTTTGAGACAGTAGTAACGGCTCTCTGATGAGAGCACATCGCATAGTAATGCGTATGTAAGGTTCTCCGATGTATATTCCGATATTTTCGGATGGTTGACAAGGAATGCCATGCGTTGTTCGGTGTATTGCGCATAGAGATAATCGAAGATGGAGGCCAACTTACTTTCCGTCACCGTACAGTTGTTGTAGGCTATATAGTCGAGCAAGTCCATAATGTTGCCTTTCTTCTCCTGTTCGTTACCCGTCACTACCAAGCAGAATTTCTTCTTGGCTCTTGACACGGCAACATTTAGCATATTAGCGTCATCTGCGAAGTCGGATATTTGGTTGTCCACCACACTGAATACGATGGCATCCTTCTCCCGACCTTGGTACTTGTATATGGTGGCCGCCTCTATATTCGGCAGTTGCTTATGAAACGCTTCCACTTGATTATTGTAGGGAGTAACCACACCAACACTCTCGTACTCTTGCAACTTTGGCAAGATGCTCTCTTTTACTACATCTAACTCACGCTGGTTATAGTGGTTTACGCAGTGGTTGCCCATAGTGGTTTTCTCTGCATAAAGCACATCTTGTTCACCATGGTCTTCGGTCATAATGAGCAGGTTGCCGCCATAAAACTTTTGGTTACAGAAGTTGATGATACGTGGATGGCAGCGATAATGTTCCCGAAGTAAAGTTTCAGGGACATTTATCACCACATCAAGCACCGATTGCAAGAAACAGTTCTTTGCACAGTCATAACCATCAGGTATCTTGTATTGCTTCATGATTACATTTAACTTCTGCCTGTCGTCGTCCGTCACCACGTTGGGCAACTGTTGCGTGTCGCCCACTATCACAGCATTATAGGCACTAGTCAATGCCAATGCTCCCGTTTCTATCGGAACCTGTGAAGCCTCGTCCATAATGATGTAGTCGTAAGGCTTGTCAGTAAACAGGCATGACCGAGCAGAAAATGTTGTACTAAGAACAACTGGATATTGTTCCATCAATGTGTCGCCAAATCGTCTCAAATCCTCCGCGTCGCAGAACATAGTGCGTGGATGCTTACTATAGCGTTCGCAGAGCGATGACTTGAACAGAGTCATCGACAAACCAGTCAAAGTTTCAGTCAGTTTCATTGCATCGTAATTCGACAGGTCGTTATTAATCTTTGCTATTCGTTCCGCTATCTCACGTTTACGGTTGATATAGTAAAGTTCCTGCAATTCATGAATAAGTGGAGTAAGGTCAGCACAGTTGAACTCACTTTTGATATGCAAAAGATAACGACAGTTCCATTTCATCCACATCCATTTCAAGCGTTGTCCCATCTTTGCCAACCTGTTCGTAGGTGTAGACAGCTCGCCATCAGCAATAGACTGAAAATCCAACCAAAGTGATATGAAGCGTTCGGAATTGGCACGGCGTGACAACTCCATATCCTCACTAACCCCATTGTCCATGCAGAAATGATTCCATTCCAAGGAAATGGCTTGTTGTTCGTTGAGTAATTCTGCTTTCTCATTTTGCAGAGCAAACACTTTGTCGAGTTGTTGCAAAGTATTATGCAAGTCACGTTTCATGCGCAGACCGTCAGCAACAGAAACATCCCAATCTTTCAATTCAGCAGGAATGCTTGGCTGATTGACAATAAATGCTTCCTTGTTGTCTTTGTTACCAAGCGACGCAACGATGAAGGAAATTCCATATTTCTCCAACTTTTCCTGCACATTTGCTGTGGCAGAGTTGTTGTTCGACACCACCATGACCGTCTTGCCTTGACGGACGATATTGGCTATGATATTGAGGATTGTCTGCGTCTTGCCAGTTCCCGGAGGGCCTTGTATCACACTCATCTGATGTTCGAATGCAGCCGCCACTGCTTTCTTTTGGCTGGCATTGCATCCGAACGGAAAAATCAAATCGAAGTGTTTCAGTCTGCGCGGTTTATGCTTATCAGGGTTGAGATAGCATGCCGCTGCTGTCTTGTCATCAACGAAATTCACATTGTTGTATAGGTCGGCAAGCAACCCACTGCGTGTTTTTTCGTTGCGTAACGGATTGATGGCCGCCACGTCCTTCATATATATAAAGGTGTCTCTGGCTCGTTCTTCACTCAGACACGATGTCACCACTTGTACTCTGCCATTAGTATCATCCTCCACGTAACCATTGGTATGAACCACACGCCAATACACTTTCTCGCCATGAACGAACTTCCAGACCTCACGAATATCCGTCCTTTGATTGCCACCAATATAGACCTTGCTATTGGCTACATCCACCCATATAGGATTGTTTAGCCAAACAACCTTGTCTTCGCCATAAGTGTATGCCTTCGGGTTGTTCTTGAAGCGCACACGAAAAGCATTCGACCCAATTCTTTCGATTGAGTCGATTTGTAAGGTCTTTGCCTGACCGTTCAGTATTATGAATTCCCGTGAAAAGTCCATAAAAATTTAACCTGCCTGCAAAGATAGACAGAAAATCTGACATATCCAAACATCACGACGGCATACCAAGGACTTACGAGCAAAAGTTGTAACAAGTTGTCACACGCCGGAAAGCCGCTGTATAGACAGGAAAATAAGCGCAAATAGCGGACTGTCAGCATATTATATTATTATTTTAGAATAGATAAAAATCATATATATATAGTGGCTGTTACAACTTGTTACAACTTGTTACAACTTGTTACAGCTTTGTTACAACTTGTTACAGCCATAGAATGCTCATTTTCAGCGTTATAACAAAATGTTACAACTTTACCTCCGAAAAAGGTGGGGTCGTGCGTGAAAAAAATTTTTTTGCTCTTGAAGCCAATCATTAACAATCTTTTCCAGGCATAAAAACATCAAGGTCTATAGTCTCCTAACCCTACCAGTTCTCAAAATGAAAAACCAACGCATCATCTCCACACAGCCTAAACCAATTTAGAACACCAAAAGTTCAATCCCCAAAAACACAAAAAAAAATATTTTTCATACATAACCCACCCGTTAAAAGTTGTAACAATGTAACAAACCACTCCCACAACGCTAACGTTCTGTATTGCTGCGTGTTACAACTTCACATTTTGTTACAAACGTGTAATTTTGTTACAACTTTGCAAAAACAGTACTACTAAATCAGACAATTAGAACACTTTCGGCATGTTTTTCACCCTCTCCGAACGTCATTTTGTTACAACTTTTCTGACGGATTCTTGTTTTTGTTACAACTTTCCAGCGCAAAAGATGCGGAAATGGTCATGACCATACTCCTTACACCAGCAATATCCCCATAGAACAATCGCTACCGCACAAGCATGAATACAGTTTCGCCCACACGTTCCCAGTTCCCAAAATGAAAAATCGACACACTATCCAATTACTCCATCTCACGCATATGTACACCTCCAAAAACAAAACCCGGAAGACCCTCACGGGCCCTCCGGGCATGAAAAAAGAAAAACATTTACAAATAAACGGATTCCAAATGTGTCTATTTCTTCTTCTTTGTCTCTTCCTCCTTGCCGTCCTGACGAGACTTCTCCTTCTCCTCACGTACCTTTAGACGTGCCATGTCTTCGTCAATCTTGCGGCGGCGCAGCTCAGCCTTCGCCTTTGCCGTAGCAATCTGTGCCGCATTAATCTTGTTAATCTCGTACCCCTTCTCACCGAGTACCACCGCAATGCGGCGCATGAGTACCGTGTCAGCCTTTTCCACCATCAGAAACGTCGTGCCGTGCTCATCGTATGTCACTGACACTTCCAACAGCGAAGCCAGATACTCGGCATCAATGCCAAAGACAAAATACCTGTCCTCACCGCTCATCTGCCACAACTGCACCTTATGTCCTGCTGCCGACATCAGAAACTCAATGTAAGACACCCCCGTGAGGCAAGTCTTCTTCTTCTCCTCCGTCTCTTCCCTTGTGGCCTGCCTCCAAAACGAGTAGCAGAGCTTAATCTCCCCTTTCTCGTTTACCACCATGTTCTTCCACTTCTTGCCGTCAAAAATCACCCTGCCAAGCTTCTCCTCCATACCGTCCTCCAACAGGACATCCATCTCCCCCTGTTCTCCGATACGGTACATATACGCAGTATTGTACTTCTTCAAGATGATAGTGCCGTCCCCAACCCCCATCTTAACCCATTTCTTCTTGTCAGCCATAGTCTAAAAAGTTTAATCGTAATACATTCCATTGTCAGTCCCCGGCAAGTGACGAGTCCATCGTCTGACGATGCAGGTCGATGTCATACTTAGGCGACAGCTCTGCATAATCGAAGACCAACGGACGCTCCAAATCAGTCTTGACTTCCTTCCGTACTAGAATACCGCCTTCGTACTTTGCCACCTCCGATACTTCCCCGTCCTTACCATAAATCTTGAAGCGTTCGGGCTTCACCTTCTTTCCCAGACACTCCGCTGTTGACATGATGTAGGACAGCAGCGACTCTGGCGGAATCATCTGCAGCCCCTCCTTCCGGGCAAGGACACATACCTTGCCCAGGCAGTAGTTGGCACGTACATACAACACGTCCTTGCCACCGTCGGGCATCTCTACCGACACCTTCTGACGGTCTTTCATCACCTCTACCATGCCCGTGACATGCTTAATCTTGTAGTCCTGCCCCTCAATAAGCTCACCCGACAGACGGGCACGGTCAAAGGCTTTCCAGAATAGGGCCGTCTCATCCACCTGCTCACTCTTCTGCGACTGGTTCATCACCTTGCGCAGGATAACCTCGAGCAGCTGACGGGAAGAGAACCCCAAATCCATTCCGAATCCCTCGACGCAAAGTACCGTGGCATATACCATCGCCCAGTTGTTGATAAGACGCTCGGTAATGTCAACTCCCTCCGTCTCGTCCTTCAAGACATTCTGTGCCTTCTTCCATGCCGCCTTCCACCCGGCCTCGAACTTATCACGGCAACCGAGAATCTCTACCGTAATGTTCGTCGGATGTAGCGAGCGCAAATCCAGCAACTCGCCGAACAGCCGTGACTCCTCCTTGGAGTGCAGGGCATTCATGGATTCCAGAAACAGCGTTCGCTCAAACAGGGCAATGTCTGCCGTCGGCATCTCCTGCCCCGACAATATCAGCCCCGAATCCACAAACGTCTGCTCACGGCTCTCGCCGTCATTGGACCGCTTCACACGTCCCGACGAGTTGTACGTAGCCTTGAGGATGTTCACACGCTCCTCCGTAATGGAGTTCTTGTACTCGTCAAAGTACACCAGACCGTTTGCTACCTGCGCCAGCTTCTCGCCCATTGCAAATAGGGTCGTGGAACGTAGCGTGGACACCTCGTCGTCCTGCTGGAGCATCGCCATGATGCTTCTACACAGCTCCGTCTTGCCCGTGCCCTTCTTGCCGTAAACAAACAGGATAGGGAAAGAATTGGCTGTAGCGACAATGATGTCTCGGAACAAGGCAGCTATGTAATATGACAAAGCCACAATGCCGTTCTCCCCATAAAGACGAAGAATATAGTCAAAGTACCGACTACGCCGCACCTCCATAACAGGAGCATGCACAAACCTACGTTCGTTGACGAAAGCACTGCGGTTGTCACTGTACATCTTCGACAAAGCTGGGATGAACACGTTACGGGTGTCCAGACGCACAATGCCATAATTATCGACGGGCATCCACTCGCCTCGGTTCACAACCCCATTGGCGAAAGCATAGAACCGCTCCTTGCCCATCACGTTCCAACCCATCTGCGTCACGCGCACCGCCGCCTCGGTCCTGTCGTACATATACGCCTTGAAGTCCTCGTACTGCTCTGCTTTGGCACGGAACCGGAAGTTGCCCTTCCCTTCTATCCTCTCACGGAAAGCCATCAGGGACGTTACATCAGCCTGGCGTATCTCCACCGTCACACTCTCCCCCGACTCGTTCTCCATCCGGAAGATACGGGACGGTTTGTCTCCGTTTTCAATCAGATAAAGAGGCTTGATGACGAAGTTCGTCCAGTCCACCTCCTGCCCGTCCTTGGACAGCGAGTAATAATGCTTGCCGCGCTGAAAGAAGTTGTAGGCAGAAAGAGAATCTCCCTCCCCTACCCTACGTGTCCCCGACTGCTTCACCCTCTCGCGCCTGCGCTCGATGGCATTGCGGAAATGCAGCTTCCACAGGCTGCCCTGCCCGAACCGCCCTTTGATGTCTGCAAGCAGCGAGTTCTGCATCGTCTCGTCGGCCACGTCTGACAATACGTCCATAACCTCTGCCATCGCCCCGTTCCTGGCATCCGTGTCTGCCGACTTGTCGTATTTCTTCCGGGCATACCATAGAATGAAGTTCTCGTCACACAGCCCAGTCCACTTGTCCGTCGATGTCAGATACTCGTCGATGTCCACCTTACGGGAATGGTCAGATGGAATCTCACGCACATTCACACGGAAGCCCATGCGGACTGCCCTCTTGGCATTGTCCATCACAAACTGCTCTCCAGTCCCCCACCTGGCACCATCCTTGGGCACGTCCATGTCTGGTATGAAACAGAGTACCGGGTTGAAATTCTTGAACTGCATGAGCTGCTCCTCCGACCACTTGCCGCCCAGCGTCGCCACCGCATTTGCGATTCCCAACGACTGCAACCGCATCACGTCGGGAGCCCCCTCGACAAGATACACCTTGCCCCGGACTTTCGCCTCACGCCATGCCACGTCAATGCCGAATATGGAATGAGACTTCTTATACACCAGCGTATCTGCGGTGTTCATATACTTTGCCACACCCTCACGTGACTCCAGCACCCGAGCTGTGAAGGTCAGAATATGCCCTGCCCTGTCACGCTGCGGAATAATCAGCCGACCACGGAAAAAGTCATGATAGTCCTTGGGACGCGTACTCGTCTCAGCAACACCACGGTTCAGACCCACCAGTCTTGCGTTCTTCAAGGCATCAAGAGTAAAACCAAGGGAAAGGAGATGTGAAGTCATCCCCTTGTATGAGTCTGGAGCCCAGCCAAGCCCAATCTGGCCACAGTACTCCTTCGGCCAGCGCCCCGTACCTGTCTCAGCGTTACTCTCCGCATACTGCCGTGCAACCAGACCTGTCTGAGCGTCTATGTAACACGCCCTCCAGTATCTCCATGCCGCCTCGTTCGTTGCCCATACCGCCTCCTTCTCACGATAAATCCGTTCCTCCTCCGCAGAGGGTTTGGAGTAGATGGCTCCTGCATCAATGTCGGTGCGGTAACGGGACAACAAGTAGCGGACAGCTTCGGGAAATTCCTTGCCCTGAAGTTTCATGACAAGGGAAATGACATCGCCGCCCTCGCCGCATCCGAAACAGTGGAACGAGAAGGACTGCGGATAGAGTACACACGATGGTGACTTGTCGTCATGAAAGGGGCATCTTACCGAATATGAAGCCCCCGTCTTCCTTGGTTGGGTCCCGGTGATATCCCGGAATACGTCCACTATATCCACCTCACGGGCTGCTGCTATAAATTTTTCATCAATCATCTTGAAATCCGTTTGCGTCAATCTATAACTTATGTACCCCGTCAGGTAAGTACAGAATCTATCATGTTTTTTGAATTTTCTTAGAATAAAGTATGATATTCCCTAAGATTTTTAGTAATTTTGCATGCGAAAAAGGTTTTTTTATTATGATATTACTTGTTTATGGCACTCAACATCAATCTCATTAAACAACTCTATGAAGAGCTTGGTTACGGCGAGAAGACCAAGCTCCTCAAATATGTATGGCCCAAATACAGGACAGGTATGAAGTACTTTGAACATACCATCCGACCAAGTTACGAAGTCATCGAAAAACTCGCCGACTGCCTTGGTGTCACTATTGACTCTCTGCGCATAGATCCTCTTGCTACCCAGACCTGTCTGCCTGGCACCGACTTGCCCACAAAACGCAGGTCCACCTGTTCCTTACCGGAAGATGCAGAGACTCCATTGGCAGCGGACGCTAATCCGAAATATGACACCCGTTCTAACGTGCAGGAACTGAAAGACAAGAACAAGGAACTTGAACATGAAATCCTGCGACTCAAGGAGCTGGCAAATCATCTGGAGGAAAAAATCCTTCTAAAGGACGAAGTCATCACGTCCAAAAACGACCAGATTGAGCTGCTGTGCAATGTCATGGGAAGAAAAAAATGAGGTCCCGGTCTTCCCAGATCAGGACCCCGAATTACTTGTTTATTAAAGATATTGTGAATATACCACAATATTGTATTTATGTCCAGTTCTACCTGTAAAAGGGTATCTGGGCTGCCGACCTTTCTTTCATTACTCGAATCGTTTATAAATTTAACAGAAACTGATGTAGTGAGCGCATGTACCATGCACCAAATGGGTTAAAACGGGTGCAAAGGTAACAATTTTGTTGTACACTACAAATTCTTTGATGTATACCGCATTTTATTTAACTTACGTTAACTTATGAGACAAAAGGAGCAAGTGGAAACAGATCTCTCTGACGAGGACTACAAGACAATAAAAGACACGGAACTGGTAGGTCGGTTAAACGAATTCCTTAAGTACAAAAACATAAGGTCTATAAAGGAATTCGAAGACAGATGCGACATAGGCAACAGTGTCAGAAATCTTACGGAGCGCAGCCAGATTCTGAAGGTAAGGAAAATAAAGATAACCTTCCCCGAACTGAACGTCTGGTGGCTGTTCTTCGGCGAAGGTGCGATGCTCCTGCCCCAAACGGAAGAGGCAAACAACTGCTTCAATGTGCATAGCCACGGTGGAACAAACAACACCACCGGACTTATGATTACCCAAACATCACCGGAGAAACTGGAAGACATCGAAAGGAAACTTACTGACATAGAACTGCTGTCAGCAAGAGTCGGCGTTCTGGACGGCAATATACTCAGTATATCGAAAGAACTTAAAAACTACCAGAAGGAAAACGAAAGACTCCTTAAGCTACTCGAACAGTCACAAAAAAGATGTGACAAACTTATAGACGAACTTATCCGACTAAAGTGCGGCATCTAATCAGGTGTGCCATGAACTGATGGCACACCCTTCGCGGAAACGTTATTACTACTCTGACGGTGCTTTGATTTTACACTTCGTCCATCCGATGGAGTTTGTATCCGTCGAACTGGATGATTATCTTGTGCAACTGGGTACCCTGACGGAGGGCTTCCACACGTGGTGCTGCGGCGTAGTGGTTTATCTGCTCCTCGGCATCGTCCCACTGCTTTTGGATTCTTGCCTCGTAGGTCTCCGCCTTTTCGTCCTTCTCCTTCTTTGGGATTAGCTTCAGTTCGAGGATGTAGCTGTGCTTTGTGGGGTAATGCGTTAGGTCCGGCAGGAGGAAGAAGTCGCAGTAGCCGTGGTTCAGCTCCAGTTCTGGGGCTACGTAGTAGTAGTCGGTAAGACTGAGATAGGCCATGAAGAAGCCCTGGATGTTGCGCTCGCCTTCTATCATGTCGCGCACGGACGAGAGTTTGGCGTATGCGTCTGTGAGGAACTCCAGTCCCTCGCGCCAGTGGCCGTCGTAGGCCATGTCGTAGTAGTAGTCCGTCAGCTTGCCGATATTTATGCGCGATTTCTCCTCGTACTGCTCCAGCAGGTATCCGTAGTACTGCTTGCGGACGTTGTTGTTGGGGATGCCGAGGATGAGTTTTGCCCCGCGCGTCGCTTTTATGGTAAGCATGCCGTAGTAGAAGAGCAGGCTGGGGAATACTTCGGGGTCGGTGATGGCGTGTGCCGGAAACGTCTCCTCGAGCCTTGCTACGATTTGCCCCGTCTCGGCGATGGTACGTATGACTCCCTTGCGGTCGCCGTCAAGCTGGTCGAGCTGTATGAGCTTGCGCATCTTGTTGTAGTCGGTCTTAGTGTTGGGGTCAATCATCTCTTTCGGCGGCTCGCCGGTGCTCATATAGTTGCGGAGGAAATAGAGCACCATGTCGCAGTTGAAGACGCGGCTCTGCGTCTCCAGTGCGCCTTCGGAGAAGCAGTAGTTGTCGTACCATGGCTTCATCAGTTTGATAATGGCCTCCACGTCTGTGTCGGGACGTATGCTACCTGCGTCCTTGTAGTAGTTGAACATTTCGCGCACGTCTTCGGTGGAGAAGCCGAGCATCTGGTTGAACGGCTCCTTGGTCGAGATGTGCCACCCGATGTTGTAGCCGCTCGTCACGTCGTCGAGCGTTACAGGACTTACGCCGGTCATGAAGATTCGCTCGAAGTTGCCCTTGAACTTCTTGAAGATGTCGCGGTAGAAGCCCTCGGCGTGCGTCATGTCCCAATATACCTTCTCGCCCTTTTCGTTGAGCACGGTGTTGGTGAAGTTGTCGTATTCGTCGATGATGAGGTAGAGGGGGTAGTTTCTTAGTTTTGCCCTTGCCTGGATGATTGCCAGTTTTTCCGTGGCGTCCTCGGCTTCCCTCACAAGTCTTGCCGTTTCGTCATCGTAGTATTCACGATAGGCTTCCATGAAGGTATCCAACTGCACTCGCAGGTAGGAGTCGAACTTTTCTTCCAGACGGTCGATGGTGCCGCCGACTTGTGAGAAGTCGAGGTGGAGCACCTGGAACTTGTTGCGTAGCGGTGTAGGGTTCTGACCTATCCACAGGCTGCCGAACAACTGGTCAAAGTCGTCCTTCTGGCGGATGTCATAGTAAGCGTGGAGCATACTGAGGAATATGCTCTTGCCGAAGCGGCGCGGACGGATGAAGAAGAGATTGCGTGACTCCTTCTCCAATGTAGGCAAATACATCGTCTTGTCGACATAATATAAGTTATCACGTCGAACCGTTACGAAATTCGACACGCCATAAGGTACTTCCTTTATGTTCTGCTGCTCCATAGCTGTGTTTGTTTAAAGGCAATGATATACTTCTTGCACAATGTGTGACATCAGGGGTTGTTGTGATATGAACGGGCTGATTTGGACGCTCTGCTGCATGGGCTTGTCGGGAAAGACAGAAGTTAGCTCTTGACAAAGAAGCCGAATCTCACATCTTTTCCGAATGCCTTGTACAGACAATCCAGGAACTTCTGCTGGTCTTTCTTGGACAGCGTCATGGCGAGAGCGTTGAACGCTGCTTCCTGCTCGGGTGTTGCCTCTACGGAAACCAGACCCTTCTCCACGTCAAACGAATGAATGGACATTCCACGGAGCTGCCCGGCCAGTACGCCCTTGTAATTCTTCAGGAAAGTCCCCCACTCCATTTCGCCCGGCTTCTCCAGCCCGGCGAACAAGTCACCCTGTACAGGCTGTTCCGGGGCAACGGGTTCCGGGGTGTTTGACGTTATCCATTTCGTAAGCAGGAAATAGATGAACTCCTCATGGGTGCCGTTCCAGCGGTGTGGCTGCTCCACGGCTTTAGGTACGTCGTTGTACGCATACGTCTTGAAGCCGTCCCACAAATCGGCTGGGACACTTGCCAGTATCTCCTTGACGCGCGCTGCCTGTAGCGTCGGATAAAGCTCCAGTAACGTCTTCGCTAGCTTCTTCTCGGCGTTGGCACGGTGCTTGGCCTCGTCCTTCTTGTTGGTGCCGACCTTACGGAACTCCAGCAGACTGGGCTCGCCTATCTTCTTGCCGCGCGGACGTATCTCGTTCATCTCGAAGTAGAAGTCTATCTGTCCGGCATCGTACACCCGTCTGATGTCGTCGAGAGCGGTCTTGATGATGCGGTCTCTGAACATGCTCCACCGGGGGTACTGCACTTTGGTGATATTGCCGTAGGGGTCGCGCTTTATCATGCCAAGATAGTCACGCAGCTGCTCTGGAGTAGCCTGGGCCTTTGCCAACTTGAAGTTCTGCATCTTGTGGCGGACGAAGTAATACATCAGGGGCATGTTGTCTACTTTGCCGATACGGGCGATATTGTCCGGGTGGGTAACGTAGCCGAGGTTCATGTCGAGGGCCTCGAAGACCACATCCTTGTTAAGGTGCAGATCGACGTAGCCGCGCGTACGGTCTACCTGCACGTCGGTCAGCTCGTCGCTCTCCTTGTCCAGTTTCTTGCGGACGGTAGTCCCTTTGTCCGTAACGGGAGTGTAGACCTTGGAAAACAGGTTCATCAACTTCTTGATGGGCTTGCCCTCTTCGTCGAAGTCGTCTTTCTCTACCTTGACGCTCAACAGCTCGTCCAGGGCCTCACGAACTCTGCTGTAAGAACTGGAAGACACCCCCAAATCGGAAAGTTCCAGACGTATGGGTGGAAGATTGTCACGCTCCGATTCGGTCATTATGGGTTTAGGCCTTTCCGTCGACGCAACAAGCGCAGCATCCTGAAAGTACCTTTCCATATAAACCTGAAGGTACATCGCCACCTTCACCATTATGTTCTGCTGAAGCAACGTCAGTCCCTTCTGCGTCCGGGTGTACGCAAAGGGGGTGTTGATGTACTTCTGGGATATTATGCTTTTTTCGTCCTCCATGTATGCTGTCTTGTCATGTATGTATGCTTCCTGCTGTCTCACGCCATCATTGCTGTGACGCACTTGACCGTGGTGGGATTGGACTCCGTGTCGCAATCTCCCGTCATGGTGATAGATTTCGCAGTGCAAAGGTATACAAACCATTTGAATTCTGCAAATATACAGCTGATTTACTTAATAGATACTGCATAGATACAACCATTATCCTGTACTTGTACTGCAAATTCCATTACGACTACGACTGACCTTTGCAATCAGCCATGTCACTACATTTCTGTGCTGCTTTCACTACAAAACTGT
>CAVCKM010000012.1:0-33649 GCA_963602765.1 Alistipes putredinis
TATTACCCCTCTACCCTCAAAATGCACCTTCGGAAAATCGAACTGTCATTGTCATCGTCATCACGAGGGCCTTTTTTGAGGTTCGCAATTGCGGTGCACCCCACAATTGCCCTTCGAAAAAAAATATCACAAAACACTTGCAAATCCCGAATACGTTTACTAACTTTGCAGCATAAATAAAAAACCGGGCAAAACCATGGAACAGCGCAACATAAAACGAGTGCCTTACGGTGTGTCGGACTTCCTGTTGGTTCGGCGTGACGATATTTATTTGTGTGCGGTGCCAAACTGCAAATTATGCATTTTGAATTACGAATAAAAAAAGCCGTCAAAACGGCCACAATACTTGCACATTCCATGTTTTCTTTGTAACTTTGCCAACAAATTCAAACACACCAAAAGGCCGCAGAACGCCTGAAAACGCGAAAAAACAAGAAAATGGACGAAACACAGACTTATGACCACGACAGAATCCTCAAGATAAATATCGAGGACGAAATGAAGTCGAGCTACATCGACTACTCCATGTCGGTGATTGTAGCGCGCGCACTGCCCGACGTGCGCGACGGATTCAAACCTGTACACCGACGCATACTCTACGGCATGCTCGGCATCGGGAATACCAGCACACAACCCTACAAGAAATGCGCACGCGTCGTCGGAGAAGTGCTCGGCAAGTACCACCCGCACGGCGACTCCTCCGTGTACGGAGCACTCGTACGCCTCGCGCAAGACTGGAACATGCGCTACACACTCGTGGACGGACAGGGCAACTTCGGCTCCGTCGACGGCGACTCGGCAGCCGCCATGCGTTACACCGAGTGCCGACTCTCCAAGATGGGCGAACACATCATGGACGACCTCGAGAAGGAAACCGTCGACATGATGAACAACTTCGACGACTCCCTCCAGGAACCTACCGTAATGCCTACAAAAGTGCCCAACCTCCTCGTAAACGGCGGCAACGGCATCGCCGTCGGAATGGCCACGAACATACCGACACACAACCTCTGCGAAGTCATCGACGGATGCTGCGCGTACATCGACAACCCCGACATAGACACCGACGGACTCATGCAGCACATCAAGGCACCGGACTTCCCTACCGGAGCATACATCTTCGGACTGCAGGGCGTGCGCGACGCCTACGAGACAGGACGAGGACGCATCGTCATGCGAGCAAAGGCTGAGATAGAGTCCGACGAGCAGCACGACAAAATCGTAGTCACCGAGATACCCTACGGCGTAAACAAGGCACAGCTCATCGAGTACATCGCAGACCTCGTCAAGGAAGGAAAAATTGACGGCATCTCCAACGTCAACGACGAGACAGGACGACAGGGCATGCGCATCGTCGTGGACGTAAAACGCGACGCCAACGCCAACGTCATCCTCAACAAGCTCTTCAAGATGACCGCCCTGCAAAGCTCCTTCTCCGTAAACTGCATCGCACTCGTCAACGGACGCCCGCGCCTGCTCACGCTGAAGGAATGCGTAAAGTACTTCGTAGAGCACCGCCACGACGTAACCATACGCCGCACACAGTTCGACCTGCGCAAGGCAAAAGAGCGCGCACACCTGCTCGAAGCACTCATCGTCGCCTCCGACAACATCGACGAGGTAGTGCAGATCATCAAGTCCTCCAAGACACCCTCCGAGGCACAACAGAGACTCATGCAGCGCTTCGGATTCGATGAAGTACAGGCAAAGTACGTCGTAGACATGCGACTGAGCCAGCTCACCGGCCTGCAGCAGGAAAAACTCCACAACGAGTACGACGAACTCATGAAGACCATCGAATACCTGCAGTCCATACTCGACGACCCCGAGCTATGCAAGAAGGTGATGAAGGACGACCTGCTCGAAGTGAAAGAGAAATACGGCGACCCGCGACGCACGGAGATAAAGCTCTCCAGTGCCGAGTTCAACCCCGAAGACTACTTCGCCAACGACCCCGTCGTCATCACCATGAGCCACCTCGGATACGTCAAGCGCACCCTGCAGGCAGACTTCCGCGCACAGTCACGCGGAGGCACGGGAAGCCGGGGCAGCCGTACACGCGAACAGGACTTCACCGAGTTCATCTACGCCGCCGAAGCACACGACATGATACTCTTCTTCACAAAGATGGGACGAGTATACTGGCTCAAATGCTTCGAAATACCCGAAGGAGCAAAAGACTCCAAGGGACGCGCCATACAGAACATGCTCGAACTCGAACCCGGAGACTCCATCAACGCCTTCCTCGGCATACAGAGCAAAAAGTTCACCGACCCCGACTTCCTCAACTCACACTACGTCGTCTTCGCCACGAAGAACGGCACCGTCAAGCGCACCACACTCGCCGACTACTCACGACCACGCACCAAAGGCGTGCGCGCCATCAACATCCTCGAAGGCGACGAAGTAGTAAACGTCATGCTCACCAACGGCTCCGACGAGCTTATCCTCGCCAGCCGCAACGGACGCGCCGCACGTTTCAACGAGACCGACATACGCGTCATGGGACGCACCAGCACTGGCGTCAAAGGCATGACACTCGACCCAGAAGACCCGGACGACGCAGTCATCGGCATGGTAGTGGCGCACGACCCCGAGCAGACACTCATGGTAATCTCCGAAAAGGGATACGGCAAACGATCACGCATCGGAGTACTCACCGAGCAGACACGCGAGGACGGCACCACATACATGAAAGTAGAGGACGGAGGATACCGACTCACAAAACGCGGATCAAAGGGAGTCTCTACCCTCAACATCACCGAGAAGACCGGCAAGGTAATAGCCATCAAATGCGTCACCGGCGAGGAAGACCTCATGATCATAAACAAGAGCGGCATCGCAATACGCTTTGCCATCGCAGACGCAGGAGATGCCAAGGGACGCAACACACAAGGCGTCAAGCTCATCGAACTCAAGAAACGACAGGACACCATAGCATCCGTCTGCGTCGTGCCACACGAGGACGAAGAACCAGACGAAAACGCCATACAGATTGACGCCCCCGAACTGAGCGACATCCTGCCGGAAGAAGGAGAATAAACCCTATCAATAAACCAACTCAACTGACAAAACAATGAAAAAAACAGTAACCTCACTCATGCTCGTGGCACTGGCAACTGCCGCCTATGCGCAGAACCCTGACGGACTCAAGCAGGTCATGTCAGCCGAAAAGTACTCCGACGCCAAAGAGCTCGTCAAAGGGGCCGAAGGCACCATGACAAACGCCGAGAAGGCAAAGGCATACAACAAACTCGTTGACCTCGCCGTAGACGACAACACCAAAGCCGAAGAGAAGGCACTCAAGGCACAAGTGGCACAAGACGCCGCCGAGATGGCAGCACAGAACACCAAGAAGGCAAAGGCAGCATACAACGCCCTGCAGGCTGCCTTCAAGTGCAACGAATACGACCAGCAGCCTAACGACAAGGGAAAGGTAAGCCCAAAGTTCCAGTCGAAGAACGCAAACCGACTCCTCGCCGTACGCAACTCGCTCATCAACCCTGCCCTCGACGCCTATAACGCAAAGGACTACACCAGCGCAAAGAAGTACTTCGGCGCATACGTAGAGGCTCGTCAGAACTCGCTCTTCGAGAAAGCCGACTTCTCCAAGGAGCAGAACTACGGACAGATATCATACTACGCATCCCTTGCCGCATTCCTTGACAAGGACTACAAGAAGGCATCACAGTACGCCGACATCGCCATCGCATCCGGAGAAGCAGAAGCTGCCAAGGACGCCGTAACCGTCAAAATCAACGCACTCAACGAACAGGTGAAGGACGGAAAGCTCTCCAAGGACAACCTGGAAGAGCAGCTTAAGGCCTTCTACGACAAAAACCCTGACAACGAAGCCGTCTTCTCCAACCTCTACAACGCCTATGCCGACAACGGAAAGAAAGAGCAGGCTGACGCACTCATCAACTCACGCCTCGCCAGCAACCCTAACGACGTGATGGCAAACGCACTCAAGGGACAGAACGCACAGAACGCCGAGGACTTCACAACGGCAATCGAAGCATACAACAACGCACTCAAGGCCAAGCCGGACTTCATCGCCGTAAAGACAAATATCGGCATCTGCTACCTCACACGCGCCGCCAACAACGTCGACAAGAACACCAACGACCGAGGACAGCTCAAGGCCGAGGCAAAACCAGCCATCCTGGAAGACCTCAACCAGGCAAAGAAAGTACTCGAAGAAGTAAAGGCCGCAGACCCGGACCAGGCGCAGGCAAAATGGAGCTTCGCACTCGAGCGCACAAACTATATCCTTGAGAATATCAAGTAACATATATGAGAAAAAGAACACTCATCACCAATATCATCACTCTTGCGGCATTGTCTCTCATGGCAGTGCCGCAAGACGCTTATGCAGACAATGCTGACCAACAGACGGCACAACCGACAAAAAAGCAACTCAAGGCATTCGCCAACGAAATGCACACCATAAAACAAAACATCAAAAAAAGCAAAGACCTCGACAATAACGGGATAACCATAACAAAATACCTACAGGACACGCTCTACCACAAACAACGCCCCACCCTACTGCACCTCAATGCGGAAAACAAACGCGCCATCTACGAAAACTCCAACATACAGCTATACCAGAAAAACAATACCGACACGGCGAAATTCGTACAGCAAGCCGCCGACATGTTCCGCGCATACATACAACTGGACTCCATCGAGATGCACACCCTTGCCTCAAACGGAAAGGACACACACACTCCTGCCTCACGCAACGAAAACGCCACGTTCCTCACACCATTCCGAAGAAACCTGCTCGGAGGAGCCGTCTTCCTCCTGAAAAAGGAAAAATACGACGAAGCGTACAATACACTCGACCTGTACCTCGACTGCAAAAACCAACCGCTCTTCAGCGGACAAAAATACGAAGACAACCCACGCGCAGCTTATCTGGCACTCACCACCGCCGTGAAACTGGACTCCCTGCCACTGGCCCTAAAATACTCCACGGAAGCCATACAACCCACCGAAACGAGACTCAACGCCATGCACATGCTGGCGCAAATATCACTCGTACACTCCGACACCGTAAGATACAACTACTACATACAACAAGGATACGCCATCTACCCCGAAGACACCTTCTTCCTGCTGGCACACCACAACCAGATTGCAGCACAAGGCAACGAGAAACTGACCTTCGAAACAGGAACGAAACTCATAGAAATTGCTGACTCCATACCAGACCCATACCTCAACATCGGACGCATCTACTGCCAAAAAGCCGAGGACATACTCAACGCAAAAGACCCAGCCAACATAAAACTCACGTACCGCAAACGAATGCAGGCAGCACAGAAGCAATACAAAAAGGCACTACCATACCTGCAAAAATACAAAGCCCTGGCACCGGAAGCAAAATCCACATGGTATCCTTTGCTCTACCAGACATACCTCAACCTCAACATGGGAAAAGAATTCAGCGAACTGGAGAAATGAAAACCTTGAAACGACGCTTCGCCGAGGGATGCATCGCCTTCCTGGGACTGACCACAATAACCATAGCCACTCTCCTGCTCGCCTCCTGCAGACAGCAGGCAAAGGTACAAACTGCACCATGGGGCGGGGAGAACGACACAGCCAACACCGCCTTGGCAACCATTCACGAAAACGGCGAGATGATTATACTCACCCTGAGCGGACCGGACACATACTACGAATACCACGGACGCAACCTCGGACCACACTACATGATGGCCGAAAAACTGGCCGAACACCTCGGCGTAGCCCTACGCGTAGACCTCTGCAAGGACACCCTCGACATGCTCGACCGCCTGCGCAACGGCGAGGGAGACATCATCTGCTTCCCCTCTACGCCACAAATGCAGCGCGGATTCATTGCCGTAGGAAATGACGGGTGGCTCGTAGCACCAGGAGACACCGCACTCATGAAAGCCGTCGACAACTGGTACAAACCGGATATGCTCGCACAAACACGCAAAGAAGAAAACCGCCTGCTCTCCACTGCCGCCGTAAAACGACACGTCTACCCCTTCATGATTTCGGCAGAAAAAGGTAACATCTCCACATACGACCACCTCTTCAAAAAATACGCCCAAACAGCCCAAATGGACTGGCAACTAATGGCCGCACAATGCTACCAGGAGTCGTGCTTCGACCCCCGCGCACACTCGTGGGCAGGCGCTTGCGGTCTGATGCAGATAATGCCAACGACGGCAGACATGCTTTCCCTCCCACGCGAACGCATCTACGACCCCGAGGCAAACATAGCCGCAGCAGCACGATACATGGCACAGCTGCAAGGAAAATTCAACGACGTAGCCAACCCGGCAGAGCGACTCAAATTCGCCCTCGCAGCATACAACGGCGGATACAACCACATACGCGATGCCATGGCCCTGACAAAGAAATACGGCGGAGTATGGCAGCGGTGGGATGACGTGAAACGATACATCCTCGCCCTGCAACAGCCACAATTCTACCGTGACCCCGTTGTAAGCAACGGCTACATGAGAGGCTCCGAGACGGCCGCGTACGTGGACATGATAACCCAAAGGCACGCACAATACCGCGAGGCCATACGAACTGGAAAACCCATAAAGTCCGCCGTAGCACGACCAACCGCCGTAGCCCCCACAACCGCCGAAACAAACATAGGGCTGTCAGATGCTGCACCACACCGCGCACGCAAACAAAACAAATGGAGAAAATGAATTAAAAAGAAGGGAGGACGATGCCATTGGCAAAGTCCTCCGCTTATGTGTTTGGAATAAGTTTTTGTTTTGTAAGTTTTAGACCATTGGGGTGTTTGGAGTCCCGTGGGTCAGGTTTAGAGCCATTGGGGTGTTTGGAGTCCCGTGGGCTATGATGGTGTTATGCCTCGGCTGTTGGGATAACAGAAACAACACTCTTGTTGTACTTTCCCTTGTGGAAGTTAACAGTACCGTCAACGAGTGCATAGAGAGTGTCGTCCTTACCCTGAGCCACACCAGCACCTGCGAAGTGCTTGTTGCCACGCTGGCGAACGATGATGTTGCCTGCGATAACGCTCTGGCCGCCGAAAATCTTAATACCAAGTCGCTGTGAAGCGGATTCACGTCCGTTCTTAGAACTACCTACACCTTTCTTATGTGCCATTCTTTAGTCCTCCTTTTGGTTTTAAGCTACTACTGATTTGATTACTACTTCTGTGAACTGCGCACGGAAGCCGTTACGCTTGCGTGAGTCCTTGCGACGCTTCATCTTGAAGACAATCACCTTGTCACCCTTAACGAGTGGGTTGACAACTTCACATACTACCTTGGCGCCTTCTACTGTAGGTGCGCCTACCTTTACTGTGCCGTCCTGGTCTACGAGCAGGACCTTGTCAAACTCAACAGCCTGGCCTTCTTCTGCACCAGCGATGTGGTGAACGTAGAGCTTCTTGCCCTCTTCTGCCTTGAACTGCTGACCCTGAATTTCTACAATTGCGTACATTGCTTTTTTTATTGTAAAATGGGGTTTCTCCGCCGGGCGTTCAGCTACCTTGCTGACTCTTAACCGGGCCCAAACGGACTAAAATCGGGCGCAAAGGTACTACTTTTCCGCAATATAGCCAAATTTTATGCCCATTTTTTTCGTAAAACACTCGTAATTTCGGACCTTTTACGCCTCTTTTATACCTCGTTACGTCACTTTTTGCCTCTTTTTACGCCTACTCTTGGCTGAAGTCGGCCACCATTTTGCGATATTGGCTATAAAGATGTGCCCTGGTGATGTAGCCGTAGAAGCGTCCGTCGTCAGCGAGGACGGGAAGGTGACCCGCCCCTGTTGTCTCGAATGCCCGCATGACGTCCTCCATGGGGTCGCCAATGCGCAGGAGTGCAAGCGGCTGCTCCATGAGCTGGCGTGCCTGGAAGTGATGGTACAGCTCGGTGCGGAAGATGATGTGGCGTATCTTGTTGATATCTATCTCACCGAGGATGTTTCCGGCATCGTTCAGGACAGGCAGCACGGGGGCTTTCGCCAAGGAGTGTATGAGAGCCGAAAGGGGCGCATCGGGAGCGACGGACTCGTAGTCGCGTTCGATGACGCTGTCGAGGGTCATCAGGGTGAGGACGCTACGGTCGGTATGGTGCGTGACGAGCTTGCCCTGTTGCGCCAGGCGCATGCCATAGATGCTGTGCGGCTCGAAGACGAGGATGGTCAGGTAGGCGCTGACGGAGACTATCATCAGAGGCATGAAGAGGTCGTAGCCGGCTGTCAGCTCTGCTATGAGGAACACGCCCGTCAAGGGGGCATGCATCACCCCGGACATGACGCCTGCCATACCCAAGAGGGCGGCGTTCTGCTCGGGCAGGTAGAAAGCTCCGCTGTATATGTTCCAAAGGCGCGCAAAGAAGAAGCCTGCAAAGGCTCCGATGAACAGGGACGGGGCGAAGGTACCGCCGCAGCCTCCGGCACCATTGGTGCTTGCCGTGGCGAAGCATTTCGTAAGGATGACGCAACCCACGTATGTAAGGAGCACCACGGGCTCTCCGCCGTAGAACATGGAGCCTGCCATCAGTTCGCCCCACTGCGCTGCAGTCTCGTTGCTGGAGAGGAGGATGTTGATGCTGCTGTATCCCTCGCCATATAGCGAGGGGAAGAAGAAGATGAGCATAGAGAGCGTAACACCGCCCAGGGCGAGCTTTATGTAACGGTTGCGTATGCCGGCGAAGATGCTCTCGGCGGCGGTCATCATACGTATAAAGTAGAGGGAGACGAGTCCGCAGAAGATGCCTAACCCAATATTTGCCGGAGCACGGTCAACGACCCACGGGTGCTGCATGTGAAAGGTAAAGAGCTGCGTGTCGCCGACGAGGACATAGGTGAACGACGTGGCGGTGACGGCAGCTATCAGTATGGGGGAGATGGACGCCATTGTGAGGTCTATCATCAGCACTTCTATCGTGAAGACGAGACCGGCGATGGGGGCTTTGAAGATGCCGGCTATGGCGGCCGCGGCTCCGCACCCGACAAGGAGCATGAGCTGCTTGTTGTTCATGCGGAAGCGCTGGCCGAGGGTGGAGGCTATTGCCGAGCCGGTGAGCACAATAGGAGCCTCAGCACCTACGGAACCGCCGAAGCCGATGGTAACGGCGGATGCCACGACGGACGACCAGCAATTATGCGCCGCCAGACGGCTTTTCTTTGACGAGATGGCGTAGAGGATGCGCGTGATGCCGTGGGAGATGTTGTCGCGCACGACGTAGCGCACGAAGAGCATCGTCAGGAAGATGCCCACAACGGGAAAGAGCAAATAGAGCCAGTTGTACGATGTAGCGTCTATCTGCTGCATGACGAGGTGCTGTATGAGATGTATCAGCGTGTGCAGGATGTAGGCCGCCAAGGCGGCGAATATGCCCACAAAAAAGGCGAGGACGTGGGTAAGCTGACGTTGTGAAAGGTGTCGCTCACTCCACGCCTGTAGGGGATCAAAGATGCTGTCTAATATATTTTTGGGAGTATGGTTCATCGTATGACGGTTATCTCTCCGTTGGCGCGTAGGCGTATGATTGATGACGGCTTGTGGGGCTTGTGCTCACCACGGCGTGATTGGCATACGTAGTCTACGGCATCAAGCAGTTGAGGGTCGATGTCTCGATAATTTTGTGCAGCGGGTTGGCCGGAGATATTGGCAGAGGTGGAGACGATGGGCTTCTGCATCCGGTAGCATAGTTGCTTGGAGAACTCCTCCTGCGTGATGCGTACGGCAACAGACCCGTCCTCGGCGATGAGATTGGGGGCCAGCCCGTCGGCTCCGTCAAGGATGACGGTAGTAGGTGTTGTGGCGAGGGTCATCAAGTCCCACGCCACATCGGGGACACCACGGACGTAACGTTGCAGACGGTTGTCGGAGTCGACGAGGCAAATCATAGCCTTGCTCTCCTGACGTTGCTTTATCTGATAGATCCGTGCGACGGCTTCAGCGTTGGTTGCATCGCAACCGATGCCCCACACAGTGTCGGTCGGGTAAAGTATCACGCCTCCACGGCGCATGACTTCTACGGCTTGCTTTATATCCTTATCATAATTCATAATGCAATGGATTTAATGCATAATTCATAATTCACAATGCATTATGAATTAAAGTGATGCTGCTCCGAGAACAGCTGCGTTTGAAGAATCAAGGGCCGACATGAGGAACTTTGCCTTTCCGCGGAAGATGTTCATGACGTTCTTGTCGTAAGCCTCGCGCAAGGGAGCCATGAGGAGTTCACCTGCCTTTGCCATGCCTCCGAAGAAGATGAATGCCTCGGGAGAACAGAAGACGGTAACGTCGGCGCAGGCACGACCAAGTATCTCGCCCGTACGCTGGTAAATCTGCTTTGCCAGCTGGTCGCCTTGTTGTGCTGCAAGGAACACTTGGTATGAGTCAATCTCTTCAAGGGCAATGTTGCGCAGGAGAGACTCCTGGCTTGTAGCCTTGATGGCGTGGCGTGCAGTACGTGCCACACCCGTAGCCGAACAGTATGTCTCAAGACATCCGTAACGCCCACATCCACAAAGGCGTCCGCCTTCTCGTTGAACTATCAGATGACCGAGCTCACCTGCCAGTCCGTCGGAACCCACGACGAGTTTTCCGTTGCATACTATACCAGAACCTACGCCCGTGCCAAGGGTAACGACGACGAAGTTTTTCATGCCCTTGGCAGCACCGAACTTCATCTCGCCGATAGCGGCGGCATTAGCGTCGTTGGTGATGGTCACTTTAAGCCCGCCGAGTCTTTCGGAGAACATCTGTGCAAGTGGCACGGAGATGTCGTGTGCCCACGCTATGTTCGGCGCGAAGTCGATGGAGCCGGTATTGATGTTGCCGTTCGGTGCTCCGATGCCCATGGATGTAATAGCCTGCAGTCCGCCGGCCTCCTTTATGATAGGCAGGAGCGCATCGAGGCAAGCATCGACGTATGATTGTGCATCGGCGTGTCCGGCAGTCTTGACGGTTACGCTATATTGGATTTTTCCTTGCTGGTCGACGATACCGAACACGCTGTTCGTACCGCCCAAGTCGAGTCCGATGGTATAACTCATAGTGATAATTCAAAATTTAAAATTCGTAATTCGTAACAGGTGCGTCAACGATTCTTGACCGCGACATCCTTGCCCTTTGGGGAGACGAGGCTTTCAGACCTCGTATTCCTTAAGTGCTTCGTAAATCCGCTGCACGGGCAGTCCCATTACGTTGTAGTAGGAGCCGTTGATGGCAGTAATGCCGATGTAGCCTATCCACTCCTGTATACCGTAGGCTCCTGCCTTGTCGAGTGGATGGTAGTGGGTGACGTAGTAGTCTATCTCCTCGTCGGTGAGGGAGCGGAAGGTAACGTCGGTCCGCACGGTAAAGTGCGTCTGACGACTGGTCGACGTAAGGCAAACACCCGTATACACCTGATGCGTCCGACCGCTTAGCTGCCGTAGCATTTGGCGTGCATTCTCTTCGTCGTGGGGCTTGCCCATTATCTGGTCACCAAGGACAACGACGGTGTCTGCCGTGAGTACGGTATTACCCGGTTTGAGTGTGGCTTGATACGCTTGCGCCTTCTTGCACGCTATGTATTCCGCCACTTCCGAGGCAGGCAAGTCGTCGGGGTACGTCTCGTCAATATTATCTATCACAAGGACCTCGAAGGGGACTCCGAGGCCTTGTAATAGTTCTTTTCTGCGTGGTGATGCTGAGCTGAGTATTAGCATTTTATACGCTTTGATTCTACTTCTTGTTTATCTTCGACACGTATGCATCGATGACGGCAACGGCTGCGATGTTCACGATGTCGCGTACGCTGGAGTCCATGGATGCAAAGTGGATAGGCTTGTTCAGACCCATCTGGATAGGTCCGATAACCTCCGTCTCTGGCGAGAACTGCTTGATGAGCTGGTAAGCGGAGTTGGAAGCCGAGAGGTTTGTGAATATCATTGAGTTGACCACCTCGCCGTGCAGGCGGAGGAACGGATACTTGGCGTCGCGGCGCTCGTGGTCGAGAGCCAGGTCCACGGTCATCTCGCCGTCAATCTTCAGGTCGGGGTACTCTTCCTGCATCTCTCTTACAACATCTGCCATAAGCTTGGCGGAACCGTTCTTTGTTGCGCCGAAGTTAGAGTGCGAGATGGCGGCAATCTTCGGTTCGTCGTTAAAGAAGCGGATGGAGCCTGCGGTCAGACGGGCGATGTCCTTGAGCGTCTCCTTGTCAGGGTCTTGGTTGACGAGGGTGTCGGCGATGTAGTATGTGCCACGCTTTGAGTTGAGGATGTGCATGGTGCCGAAGTGCTTGTAAGGGGCACGTATGCCCACAATCTCGGTAGCGGCCTTGATGGTATTGGAGAACTTGGTGTACACACCTGTGATGAAGGCATCAGCCTCGCCGGTCTCTACCATCATCATGCCGAAGTAGTTGCGCTCGAACATCTTGTCGTTGGCCTCCTCGAATGTGTATCCGTCGCGCTTGCGCTTCTCGGCTAGGATGCGTGCATACTTCTCGCGGCGGTCGTGCTCGCGGTCATGGCGAAGGTTGACTACCTCAATGCCGTCGAGAGAGAGTTCGAGCTCCTTGGCCTTCTTCTCTATCATCTCCTCGTTGCCCAGAAGTATTGGCGTGCAGATGCCCTCTTCCTTTGCCTGTACGGCGGCCTTGATCATGGTCGGGTGAAGTCCCTCGGCGAAAACTACGCGCTGCGGGTGTTTACGGGCGGTCTCGTAGAGGTTCTGGGTGACGCGTGTCTCCTGTCCCATGCGCAGGCGGAGTGTGCGCTTGTACTCGTCCCAGTCGGTTATCTGCTTGCGTGCCACGCCGCTCTCGATGGCAGCCTTGGCTACGGCGGCGCTTACCTCGGTGATGAGTCGTGGGTCTACTGGTTTCGGTATGAAGTAGTCGGGACCGAAGGTGAGGTTGTTTACGTTGTACACCTGGTTAACTACGTCTGGTACCGGCTGCTTGGCAAGGTTTGCAATAGCGTAAACGGCAGCTATCTTCATTTCCTCGTTGATGGCGCTGGCGTTGACATCCAGAGCGCCACGGAAGATGTACGGGAAACCGATGACGTTGTTTATCTGGTTTGGATAGTCGGAACGGCCGGTTGACATGAGTACGTCAGGGCGCGCGGCCATGGCATCCTCGTATGAAATCTCAGGCACTGGGTTTGCGCAAGCGAAAACGATAGGGTTCTTGGCCATGGAGCGTACCATGTCCTGCGATACAACGTTGCCCTTGGAGAGTCCGAGGAATACGTCTGCGCCTACCATTGCCTCCTCGAGCGTGTGGACATCACGGCGGTCGGTAGCAAAGAATTTCTTCTGTTCGGAGAGGTTTTCGCGGTCAGAAGTGATAACGCCACGCGAGTCGAGCATGAGCACGTTTTCGCGCTTTGCGCCGAGCGCGATGTAGAGCTTGGTACACATGATGGCGGCAGCGCCGGCACCACTTACAACAATCTTCACGTCTTCTATCTTCTTACCGGCCACCTCGAGGGCGTTGATGAGACCGGCGCTGGAGATGATGGCCGTGCCGTGCTGGTCGTCGTGCATGACGGGGATGTCGAGGCTCTTCTTCAGACGGTCCTCAATATAGAAGCACTCAGGGGCCTTTATGTCCTCAAGGTTAATGCCGCCAAACGTTGGAGCAATCTTCTCTACGGCTTCGCAAAACTTCTCGGGGTCCTTCTCTGCCACCTCGATATCGAACACGTCGATGCCGCCGTATATCTTGAACAGAAGTCCTTTACCCTCCATCACCGGCTTGCCGGACATGGCACCAATATCGCCAAGTCCTAGCACGGCAGTACCGTTTGAGATTACTGCTACCAGGTTGCCCTTGTCCGTGTACTTGTAAGCGTCGTCGGGATTCTGCTGTATCTCAAGGCATGGGAAGGCCACGCCAGGAGAGTATGCAAGACTCAGGTCGGTCTGTGTCTGATAGGACTTGGTTGGCATAACCTCGATTTTTCCCGGGCGACCGTTCTCATGGTACTGGAGAGCGGCTTCTTTTGTAATTTTCACCATAATTTTAAAATCAAATTAATTTTTATATTGTTTTGGTTCGTTGGGTTAGACGATAACTTATCTTTGTTGACACTTATGTTTTTTAGAACATTAATTGCCGTTAATTTAATGGGTAATTTAGGGTAGTCATCCGAACAGGCAACGCAGGGCCTCCTCCACTTGCCTAACGGGATGCAGGCGTATTTTTCGTTCGCCCTGCAGCGACGCTACGTTCCTTGC
Source organism: Alistipes putredinis (assembly GCA_963602765.1). GTDB lineage: Bacteria > Bacteroidota > Bacteroidia > Bacteroidales > Bacteroidaceae > Prevotella. Next base: position 14,228 of record CAVCKM010000012.1, read on the forward strand.
AGGAAGGACGATGTCGGTAAAACCGAGTTTCTCTGCCTCTTGAAGGCGTACGTCAATTCGGCTGACGGGGCGCACTTCGCCGGACAGCCCCACTTCGCCGCACAAACACCAGCCGTGGGGTATGGGCGTATCGACGTTGCTGGACAATACGGCGGCTATGACGGAGAGGTCTATCGCCGTGTCGGTCACCCTCACGCCCCCCGCTATGTTGAGGAACACGTCCTTCTGCACGAGCTTGAACCCTACCCTCTTTTCCAGCACAGCAAGGAGCATGCCCAAACGGCGTTGGTCGAAGCCCGTCGCCGTGCGTTGGGGAGTTCCGTATGCGGCGGAAGAAACGAGTGCCTGGGTCTCGATGAGAAGCGGACGCACGCCCTCCATGGCTACGGCTATTGCCACGCCAGACATGTCGGGAGCATCTTCGCCAAGGTCGGAGAGGAGTAACTCGGACGGATTAAGCACAGGTCGTAAGCCGCCCGTAAGCATCTCGTATATACCGAGTTCCTGCGCACGACCAAAGCGATTCTTTATGCTGCGTAGTATGCGGTAGAGCCCACGCTTGTCGCCCTCGAACTGAAGTACCGTATCGACAATGTGCTCCAATATCTTCGGTCCGGCTATGGAGCCTTCCTTAGTTATGTGCCCTATGACGAATACAGGGATGCCGTAGCGTTTTGCCAGGTGCATCAGACGTGAAGCACACTCGCGCACTTGCGACACACTACCAGCTACGGACTCAACCTCGTCGCTCATTATGGTCTGAATCGAGTCCACCACGACAAGGTCGGGCATCGTCTCGATGATGAAGCGTTGGATAATGGCGTAGTTCGTTTCGCTCAATATACGCACGCCGTCAGCTCCGCACGCCTCCTTGGGAGGAAGTGACTTCTGCAAACGTTGTGCACGCATCTTAAGTTGTTGGGGGCTCTCCTCGCCGCTGACGTAAAGCACCTGCCTGCCGGCTGAAGCCAGACGCATCACGGTCTGTAGCGTCAACGTGCTCTTGCCTATGCCAGGGTCGCCGCCTATGAGCACTATGCTACCAGGCACGATACCGCCGCCCAGCACACGGTCCAGCTCGGGGTCCAATGTAGATATGCGTGGAGTCTCGGCAAGCTGGATGTCGGCAATGGCCACGGGAGCCTGCTTACCGCGCGTATCAAGTGCCGATAGAGCACCTGCACGACCTGCTACACCAATCATGGCAAAATCAGAGTCATGCTTCGAGGGAACACGAAATTCCTGCATCGTGTTCCATTCGCCGCAAGAGGGGCAACGGCCTATCCATTTTGCCGACTCCTGACCGCAGTTGCTGCATACGTATGCCAGTTTGTCTTTTGCCACTTTGTCTGTTTCTACTATCTAATCAGCCACAAAATTACTTATTTTCCTTTAAAAACCGAAAAAAAAGTTCTTTTTTTGGACGTGCTGCCACATTTTTCCTGCCCTTTGGCACACATTAATAATGTTATTATTAACTTTGCAGTTACGATAAATTTCCATTTCCTCTTTTTTGCTATATGCACTTTACAAAAATCGACATACTTCCATTCATCACCGTCACGCTGCTCCTCGTCTCCTCGTGCGCCAAGGACAAATCCGAGCAGACGGAAAAAGCCAAATATGATGCCCACGCAGACTCGGCGGCACTTCACGTTGCCATTATGCCCGTCGACGAATGTCTCCCCGCAATCGTTGCCAAGAACATAGGCATCTTCGACTCTCTTGGCGTTGACGTGCGACTCAAACAGTACCGCGCCGTCAGCGAATGCCAACGTGCCATGGAGAAGAAACGAGTCGAGGGCACCATCGTTGACTCAGCCGTCACATGGCGCTTCCTCACCGCAAAACGCTCCCGAATAAGCCGTCGCGAGCAGCTTGCCGACAAGATTATCGGAGCTGACATGAAGGGCGCCACATACGCCCTTGCCAAGACGATGACCGACTCTCTCGAAAAGAAAGGCGAGATGGTCTACATCGTGCAGGTGGAAGACCTCAAAGTGCGCTACGACATGCTCCACGTCGGCAACGTTGACGCCGCCCTGCTGCCAGAGCCTTTTGCCACAAAAGCCCTGCAAGAAGGGGCAAGGGAGATAAAACTGCCGAAAAACACCTCAACCCACGTACACGACAAGTACCAGTTTGCGGCAGATGCACTCAAGTCGCCCGAACGACAACGACAGATAAGCCTCTTCCGCAAAGCCATCGCCATCGCCAATGACTCCATATCGCGCTTCGGCAAAGACCACTACCGTCCACGGAAATAAAAGCCCCTATTCCTTCCTATCACACACCACGACGTATTCAGCACACACCAACAGCACACAAACGCTATGACTCAAAAAACACGCCGCATACTACTACGCTCCGCCCTCACTATAGTGCTCACACCCATCGTGTGCACCATGCTCGCCGCCGTAGCACTCTACATGCCTCCCATACAAAACTGGGCGGTACACACCGCCAGCCAATATGCCTCCGAAGCCACCGGCATGAAAATTCATGTCGATGAGGTACGGCTCTCATTTCCCCTCAACCTGAGCCTCAACAAAGTACGATGCCTAAAGCAAAACGAACAACTGCCACAAAAAATCGACACCATTGCCGACATCGAGAAAGCCGTGGTGGACGTAAAACTCCTACCACTACTCGACAATAACGTAGAGGTAAACGCTCTGGAAGTCAACAACGCCATTTTCAATACCGACGACTTCATCGCCGAGACCGTCGTAAAGGGACGTGTAGGAAAACTGCTCCTTACCAACGATGCCGCCCCCGTAGCTGGTGTCAACATGAACACCTCAGCCGCCAGCATCAGGAACGTCATCATCGACAATGCCAACGTAGACATCGCCATGACCGACAGCACCTCACAAGAGGACACAACGCAAACCGCCACGCCATGGGTCATCGCCGTCAAGGGACTCACACTCACCCGGTCATCGGTCACATTCCACATGCCCGGAGACACCATGAGCGTAAAAGCAGACATCGGGTCCTGCAAAGCTACAAGAGGACTCTTCAACCTGCGCACGGCAGACTACACGCTACAAAATGCAAGCCTCGAAAACACATCCATTCTATACGACAAAAACTACCAACCACACTCCACTACCCTACCCGACCTCAACCATGTCGCCCTCAGCGACCTGAACCTCTGCATAGACTCCATATCATACAACAAGGAAAACGGCACCAGACTATCACTTAAAAGCGGCTCCGTACGTGAGAAGTCAGGCTTCGCCATTAATAGCCTAAAAGGAAACATACTACTCGACTCCACACACGTCAAGGCAAACGTGCAACTGGCCACACCAACCAGCCACGTTTCAGTCAATACCGACACGCAATTCTCCGCCTTCTCAACGGAGAGCGACGATGCGCCCCATGATGCCCCAGGCACATTTTGGATAGACATCGACGCAGCTCTAAGCCACGAAGACCTCACACGCTACGCCTTTCACATGGCGCAACTGCCACAAACGCTTCTCAACGCATGGCCGCGCCAAACTCTCACCATAAAGGGGTCTGCCACGGGCAATACCTCTCACCTCGACCTGCACAACCTAAAAGCCGAGTTACCTACCGCCTTTGCCATTGATGCACACGGAGAAACTAGCGGATTTATGGATTTGGCAAACAACCCCTTCTCGCAAAACTTCAAGGCACACCTCAATACCGACCTTCACACATACAATCTCAATTTCGTAAAAGCAATGCTGCCCGCCGCCACGGCAAGCAGCTTCAACATACCGTCCATCAACGCAAAGGCGGACATCAACGCACACGGCGCAGAATACAACACCACGTTCGACATCAAAGAGTCGAAAGGCTACGCCAGGGGAAACGCCAGCCTCAATGCCGCCACCATGACGTACAACACTCACCTGAGAGCCGAGAACCTCAACGTAAGGCACTTCATACCAACTCTCGATGCCGGCAACTTCTCTGGCCAGCTCACGGCCCGAGGACAAGGCACCGACATCTATTCACACGCCACCACCATGCAGGCGGAAGCGGAAATAAACCAATTCCGATACGGCGCATATGACCTCAACAATGTCAAGGCTACAGCCAACCTGCTCAACGGACACGCATACGCCGACATCAACGCCCAAAACTCCATCATCAATGGCAGCATCGCCCTCGATGCCCTCATGCAAAAGGACCTCTCGGACATGACTGTCTCAGCTGACCTCGGCAAACTGGACCTCAACCGTCTCCAACTAACAGAAAACCCTCTTACCGTATCCCTCTGCGGCCACATGGACCTCGCCACCGACACCAAGGACTACTACAAGGCAGCCGGATTCGTCTCAGACATTACCCTGCGCGACTCAGCCAACACATACCGTCCCGATGACATCACCATCGACGCCCTCACCCGAAAAGACACCACTGCACTCAAATTGCAATGCGGCGATTTCAAGACACACCTCCACGCACGCGGAGGCTACAGATGGCTACTCGGATGCACCGACAGGATGATTGCAGTCCTGGCAAAACACTTTGCCTCACGATCCATAGACCAGGCTGCCATGAGGGATGCCTTCCCATATATGACCCTCTCCTTGCATAGCGGTAAGAACAACCCATTCTACCGACTCGCCAAGTTCTACGGACTCGACTTCAACTACATCGACGCAAATATCAATACCTCGCGTGAGGACGGTATCAACGGTACGCTCGAACTCAACGGACTTGCCACACAAGGATACAAGCTCGATACACTCACGGCAAAAATTGAAAGCAGCAACGACCCATTGGAGATGCGCTATAAGGCACACCTGCAAAACTCCAAGTCAAACGACTACATCTTCGATGCTTACCTGGACGGGGAAGTACTGGAGCACGGTATTTCCATCAATACCAAACTCTACGACAACGCCAATAAGCTTGCCATGCAGATAGGTGCCGTCGCCACCATGGTGGAAAAAGGCATCAACATACAACTCACCCCACACAGGCCCGTACTCGGATATGAAACGTTCACGCTCAACGACTCCAACTACATCCTGCTCGGACGGCACGGACACGTCTCAGCCAATGTCGACCTCCTCGCCGACAACGGTACCGGTATAAAAATCTACAGTGCCGACAACGACAAAATAGACCTCGCCTCCACTACCGACGTCTCCGAAGAAAATACAACACAAGCCAACGACGAAGTAACCCTCACTTCTGACACACAAGTACAAGCCCTCCTACAGGACATCACCCTCTCCATCAACCATCTAAACATAGGAAAAATCGTTTCCGTACTCCCATACGCCCCAAAAGTCCAAGGATTCCTCAACGGAGACTTCCATGTCATACAGGCGGCGGACGAGTCACTCACGCTCTCATCCGACGTCACCGTCAACAACATGGTCTACGAAGGATGCCACATTGGCAATCTCGCATCACAGCTGACATACATACCGAAAACAGACGGCTCACACTACGTCAACGGTCTGCTACTCCTCGACGACAAGGAAATTTGTACCATAGAAGGCTCATACAACTTCAACACCACAGCCATTGACGCTAGAATGAAGCTAATGCAGTTCCCTATGGCTATTGCAAATGGCTTCATACCCGATCAGATAGTAGGTCTTGAGGGTACCGCTGACGGCACGCTCACCATCGCCGGAACCACGCGGGCACCAATGGTCAATGGAGAAGTATTCATCGAGAACGCCAGCATCATCTCCGTACCTTACGGCGTAAACATGAAGTTTGACGACGACCCCGTCAGAATACAAAACTCAAAACTTCTCTTCGAAAATTTCCAAGTCTACGGCTACAACAACCAGCCACTCGTAGCCAGCGGATACCTCGACTTCTCAGATACCGAGCACATGAAACTCGACCTCAAGATGAAAGCCGAGAACTTCCTCCTTATCGATGCCAAGGAAAACCGCAGGTCAGAAGCCTACGGAAAACTCTTCGTCAACTTCTACGCCCTCATGCGTGGCGAGCTCTCAAAGCTACAGGTTCTCGGAAAGATGGACGTGCTCCCTGCCACCAACCTATACTACATACTCAAGGACTCGCCTCTCTCTACGGATAACCGAATGAAGGACCTAGTCACCTTTACTGACTTCACCGCCGAAGACCCCATCAACATCGTAAGACCTACCGTAGAAGGCATGAATGTCAACTTCACCGTCTCCGTCAAGGAAGGGGCCGAAGTCACCTGCTGGCTCAACAGCAACCACTCCAACTACCTCAACGCCTTAGGAGAAGGCGACCTGCGCTTCGGCATACGCGGAGACGAAACAACTCTCACAGGACGCTACACCATCAACTACGGCGAGATGAAGTACACCCTCCCAATCGTACCACTAAAAACATTCACCATAGCAGACGGTAGCTACCTCGAATTCACCGGCGACATGATGAACCCACGACTCAACATTACCGCCACCGAAGAGAAGAGAGCTACATGCGATGTCTCAGGTGTACAACAAATTGTCACCTTCAACACTGGTGTCAAACTGTCGAAGACGCTCAACGACATGGGCATAGAGTTCATCATCTCAGCACCAGAAAACCAAACTGTCACAGAGCAGTTGGCAAAGTGCTCCATGGAGGAACGTAGCAAACTCGCCGTCACAATGCTCACAACAGGCATGTACCTACAGGACGGCAACACCTCCAGCTTCTCCATGAACTCCGCACTCAACTCCTTCCTGCAGTCCGAGATAAACCAGATAGCCGGCAGTGCACTCAAGACCGTCGATATGTCCTTCGGCATGGACAATTCCACCGACGAAAACGGCAACATACACACCGACTACACATTCAAGTTCGCCAAACGCTTCTGGAACAACCGACTCGCTATCTCCGTCGGAGGAAAAGTTTCTACCGGACCAGATGTGTCAGGTCAGAACAAGTCATTCTTCGACAACGTAGACCTGCAATACCGACTCTCCGACACCTCCAGCCGCTATCTGCAGCTCTTCTACAAACGCTCCGTCTACGACTTCCTCGAAGGATACGTAGGACAGTACGGAGCCGGATATATGTGGAAGAAAAAGCTGCAGACACTCGGCGAGATGTTCCACGGTACAAAGCAACAACCTACGCCATCCGACACCACCAGGCGACAAACGACACCTTCAGACACTACAAAAACGAAATAACAAAACAACGATACTACCGTGCGCCCTATACATTATATAATATACGCAACAACGATGGCTACCATGGGGACAGCCGCCGTCACGACCTTGACCGGTTGCTCTGCCACCTCACACCTGGAAGATGGCGAGCAGCTCTACACTGGTATGAAACCCATCCAACACGGACCGGCAGAACAATGCCCCACACTCAACGCCACACAAGAGGAAATCGAAGCAGCACTCGCCACAGCACCAAACGGCGCACTCTTCGGGTCGTCATATTACCATACCATACCCTACGCCCTCTGGATATACAACGGCCTTAACCACTACAAGGGCGCAATACCTAAATGGATAGTCAAGACCTTCGGCAAACAACCCGTCTTGATGAACAACGTCAACCCGGCACTACGCTCAACCGTTGCATCCGGCGTGTTGCACAACAACGGTTACTTCGGTGGATACGTCACCTACGATGTAATCGAAGGCAAACCCACCACGACAAAGACAGACACCGTACCACGGCCACGCACCGCCAAGATACAGTATCACGTCAACTACGGCACACTCTCTCGGCTCGATTCCATCTCATTCACCGGATTCCCCGAAGACTCATACCAGCGCATCTTCCGCAACTCACTCCTACACACCGGCGATCCCTTCTCCATCTCTACCCTAGAGGAGGAGCGAACACGCATATACACACTACTGCGCAACGAAGGATACTATTTCTATAAAACGGCATACACCACCTACCTCGCCGACACCATACAGAAGCCAGGAAAAGTGATGTTGCAGATACATTTGGCCGACTCCCTGCCAGAAAACACCATGCGCCGATGGATCATCGGAAACACAAAGATGCAAATCAGACGCTCCTTCGCCGAACAGGTCACCGACTCCGTCAACCGACGCTTCCTTACCGTGCGCTTCGGAGGAAAGAAACCACCACTCCGACCACGCATTATCCTCGCCGACATGCAGCTGCGACCAGGCCAGTTCTTCTCACAACAAGCATATCAGAACTCCCTGCATAACCTTGCCTCAATGGGCATCTTCTCCAGTGCCGACATCACCTTCACTCCACGCACCAACCCGGACGGAACGACACTACTCGTACCAGACTCCGTCAAACCCATCAACGGAGAAATGCGCGCCGGAGCAGGAATACTCGACATGAACATCAACGCCATCCTAGACAAGCCGTACGACTTCTCCATCGAAGCCAACGCCACCGCAAAAACATCAGACCGCTTTGGACCGGGCATCTCCGCCTCACTCACAAAACGAAACGCATTCCGAGGAGGAGAACTGCTCTCACTAAGGGCTGGAGCAAACTACGAATTCCAACTGTCCAGCAAAAATGACTTCGGCAGTTCATACGACTTCAACATCGGAGCTTCCATCGAAATGCCACGACTGCTACTACCAAAATTCGGCAAGAGACCACGCCGCTGGTACACCACTCCGTCTACCAATATTTCACTCGACGCACAAATACAACGTCGAGCAGGATTCTTCACGCGACGCAACCTCACCGCCGAATTCGCATACGTATTCCAGCCCACACCTTGCTCCATACACAAAGTAGTACCCCTCTCCATCACGTACGCAAATACCACAAACATCTCCGAGGCTTACTACCAGAAACTACAACAAGCAGGAGCAGCCACACGCAACGCCAACACCGACGAGTTTATACCAGCCATCAAATACGGCTACACATACACCTCGCCGGCAAACTACCGAAACCCCATCTTCTGGTCATCGTCAATCGTGGAAGCCAGCAACATCGTCAACCTCGCATACCTCATTGCCGGTCACCCCTGGAACGACAAAGACAAGTCCATACTCGGAACAAACTACTCGCAATTCATCAAACTCGAAACTGACTTCCGAAAGACATGGACCCTGCGCGGCAACAACTCACTCGTCTTCCATGCCTACGCCGGATACCTGCGTCCATTGGGCAACGACAATGAGGGTCCCTTCGCAGAACGACTCTACATCGGAGGTGCCAACGACCTGCGCGGATTCTCCATGAGAAGTCTCGGACCTGGCAACGCACACTACGAAGGAGGCGACGACGCATACCTCTTCCACAACGGCGACCTAAAGCTTATCCTCAACGTCGAGTACCGCCCACAACTCTTCGGCTCGCTCTACGGAGCCATCTTCCTCGATGCCGGAAACGTATGGACCGTCAATAAAGACAACCAGACGTACCACAAGCAAAACGGATTCGATCCCTTCAAGAAAGACCTCGCCATCGATGCCGGTATAGGCATCCGCTACGACCTCGACTTCTTCGTACTAAGACTCGACTGGGGGTTCGCCCTCCACACTCCATACAACAACGGAATAGGCGGATTCTTCAACATTCCTTCCTTCAAAAGCGCACAATGCGTAAATTTCGCCATCGGATATCCGTTCTAAGATACCCAAAAAGTGAACGATATTTCCTATTTCATCAATACAACTATTCAAAAAGGACTGTTTCGGAAAATTATAACTAACTTTGCAGGTTGGGAGCTTGTACTAAACTACAAGCTCACCAACACTTGTAACTACAACAAATAGAGCATTCAACATAAAAAGAAATGATTTACCTCGACAGAAACGAATTTAACTTCAAACCATCAAAAAAAGTAATCGAAACCATCAAAAACTTTGACCCCGAAACACTCTGCTTCTACACTCGCATCTACGACGAAGGAAAGAAAAGCATCGTATCGGTCAAGCTTTCAGAACTCTACGGAGTGCCCGAAGAACAAGTACTCATCGGATACGGCGGCGAAGACATACTAAAAAATGCCGTACACTACTTCCTCTCTACCGCCAAGGGCACAAACAACACCATACTTATACCCGAGTTCTCATGGTGGTACTACAACCGCATCGCCGGAGAGTGCGGAGGCACATTCCACATGTACCCACTCCACGAAACAGGCAACACCTTCGCATACGACGTAGATGAGGTAATCGAATACACTAACCGCGTACATCCACGCATGCTCCTGCTCGCATCCCCCAACAACCCAACGGGCAACTCACTCACACCTGAGCAGACAGGACGCATCATGGAGAACATTCCATCAGACACCATCGTACTAATCGACGAAGCATACGCTTCTTTCATCACTCACGACACGGCATACATCGCACCGCTCGTTGAGAAATACTCAAACCTCATCATCTCACGCACCTTCTCCAAGTTCTTTGGACTCCCAGGACTGCGCATGGGATTCGGATTCATCGGCAAAGGACACGAGGACTTCCTCAACTACGCCAACAAATACCTTGGATACAACCGCTTCAGCGAAGCCGTTGCACTCGCCGCCCTCGATAGCGAAGACCACTATAGAAAAGTTGCCGAAGACATGGAATGGGACCGCCAGCTCTTCCAAACAGAACTCGGCAACCTCCCCGGATTCAAAGTTTACAAGAGCGTAGCCAACTTCATCCTCGTCAAGTACCCTGTTGACATAAAGGAAACCCTTAAGACACAACTCGCCAAGCAAGACTACAAAATCAAGTTCATGGGCGACAAAGGACTCGAGGATTGCCTGCGCATCACCCTAGGTCAGCCTCAGCAAATCCGGCTCGTGGTAGACACCATCAAAGCTGCGTACAACCAAATCCACAATGTTTAATTCATGAAAGCCCTCATCCTTGCAGCTGGCATGGCTTCACGCCTTCGCCCGCTTACCGAATACACACCCAAGTGTCTCCTTAAAATAGGAGACAGAAGCCTACTACAACGTTCCATCGACGCACTAATTGAAGCTGGCATCGACGAGTTCGTCATCGTAACCGGATACCTCAACCAGCAAATCATACAGTTCGTCAACAACTACTACGGCGACCGCATACGTGTACACTACATACACAACGCACTCTACGAGAGTACGAACAATATTTACTCCCTTTGGCTTGCACGCCCAGAGGTAGACGGAACGCCATTCCTGCTGCTCGACTCAGACCTGCTCTATGACCCCATCATCGTCAAGAAAGTATGCCAGGCACCCGAAGAAAACATACTCACACTCATACGCCATGAACTCGGTGAAGAGGAGATGAAAGTCGTCGTTGACCATAACGGTGCCATCACAGAGATAAGCAAGACATGCAGTCCCGATACCGCCATCGGTGAAAGCCTCGGCATAGAACGCATAGGAGCCTCCTACTCTACCGTTCTCTACCAGGAGCTCGAAAGCATGATGAACCAAGAGCACCTAGAAAACAAGTTCTACGAACTCGCCTTTGAACGACTCATCACACAAGGTCACACCTTCAACGTACTAGACGTCACCGAACACTTCTCATGCGAGCTAGACACAGTAGAAGATTTCGAAAACGCACAACAACGATTTTTATGTCTTTCATAGAAAACTTTAAGAAAACACTTAAGTCTTCCGAGACGGAAGACTGGCTCGACTATAGGCTCATACGCCCTTTGAGCTACCTGTGCGCCTGCGTCTTCGAAAAACTCGGCACGCACCCCAACACCGTCACCATCTACTCCATGATAGTCGGTGCCGCCTCTACCTACTACTTCGCTAGCGGTAGCTTCTACTACGAAGGCACCTCCGGGCTGTGGATGAACGTCATCGCCGTCATCATGCTCTGGATAGCAGACATTCTCGACTGTACCGACGGACAACTCGCACGCATGACCGGCAAGAAAAGCCGACTCGGACGCATTCTGGACGGAGCAGCCGGATTCGTATGGTTTGTACCTATATACCTGGGCATCGTATACCGCTTCTATTGCCACCACACCATCGAATTCCAATGGCTCGGAATAGAAGACAACAATACCAATACACTTATAGCTACCTCCATCGTCTTCGTCTTAGCACTCATCTCAGGATTCCTCGGCATGGGCGGACAGCAGCGACTCGCTGACTACTATATTCAGATACACCTCTTCTTCCTCAAAGGAGAAAAAGGTAGCGAGCTCGACTCCTCAGAGAAACAACAGGCCATACTTGACCAGACACCAGTCGAAGGCAACAGACTCTGGCGAGGTTTCCTCAAAAACTACATCAGCTACACCAAGAAGCAAGAAGCCTCCACACCACAGTTCCAACAATTTATGGCTGCTCTACGCCAAAAATACGGCACAGAGGGAAACATGCCAGAAAGCGTACGACACGAGTTCCACGCCTACTCCAAATCACTCATGGGATGGAACGCCTGTCTTACCTTCAACTTCCGTTGCGGCATTTTTATGTTACTATGCTTGGCAGACATTCCGGCAATAAATTTCCTCTTTGAAATAGTCTGTATGAGTCTGCTCACCGCATGGATTAATCACCGGCACGAAGGGTACTGCAAAAAAATGACCCAAAAAGTTTTAAGCTAAACGACATCATTAAATAATCTGTCATCAAATATATAAACAACGACCATGACCTGGACCAAGAAACGGCTCAACAACCTATTCTTTCTCATCGGACTTGCAGCCGTCGTCATAATGCTCATCACATTCGACGTCAGCTTCGTTGAACTATGGCACCACCTGCAACGCGCCGGCTACTGGCTAATACCCATCGTAGGCATCTGGCTACTCATCTACGCCATCAACGCCCTCGCATGGCGAAGCGTCATCAAGGGAAATACTGCCCCAGACGAGCACGTCTCCTTCATGCGTCTGCTACGCCTCACCATCAGCGGTTACGCCCTCAACTACGCCACACCCGTCGGCGGACTCGGCGGCGAACCATACCGCATCATGGAGTTGTCGCGCAACATCAGCAAAGACCACGCAACGTCCTCAGTCATCCTCTATGCCATGATGCACATGGTCGGACACTTCTGTCTCTGGTTCTCGTCAATCTTCCTGTACCTCGCACTATGGCTCGCCGGCGACCTCCCCATGAACGCTGCAATGGCATTCTCGCTACTCTTCGTACTGGCTCTCTCGTCGCTGCTCATATACTTCTTTGCCAAAGGATACCGCAAAGGATTCGTCGCACAACTCCTTCTTTTCCTCGGCAAGATTCCAGGACTCAAAGGATGGAGTCGCCGCACGTACGAAAAGCACAAGGAATTCCTTGAAGACATCGACAAGCAGATTGCCGCCCTACACAAACAAGACAAGCGCCATTTCTATAATGCACTCGCTTTGGAATACCTCTCACGCATCGCACAGGGACTGGAAGTGATGTTCATGCTCATACTGCTCGGAGAGACATGCGGAGGAGGCGTAGCTGGCTACACCCTCGTTTTCCTGCACTCCGTACTCATCATCTCTTTCACCACCCTTTTTGCCAACCTCATCGGATTTCTCCCCATGCAGCTAGGTATACAAGAAGGCGGCTTCGTACTCTCCATCGCAGCTATGGGACTATCTGCCGCCACAGGCATTTTCGTCAGCATTATCTTCCGAGTAAGAGAAATAATATGGATATTCATCGGAATACTACTGATGAAAAAGGAATGAATCATCTCCACATGCCACTGCCCCAGGTGCCATTACCCCAATTACCAGGTCTCTTATATCGCGCCCTGGCGGCTTTTTGCTGACGGTATCTATAGCGAAGTGTCACGTCAATAATATCCCGCTGATGCTCTAGTCGAAAGTTATCGTCGTTGTCTCCTACTATGGCAATGGAGTCATAGCGAATGGTCATATTCTCCATACGATAAGTTCTTAGGTAGGCATTGGCAGCAATCATCAGATTGTTGGCTTTTTCCAAGTCAATGGCTTGGGCAGGATCTCCAAACATATCGGTCGAACGTGTCTTTACCTCCACAAAAACAAGGGTGGACTGGTCGGCATCAATAGCTACTATATCAAGATCACGGTGCTTATATTGCCAATCGCGGTGTCTTATATAATATCCCTGACTGACAAGGTATTCAACGGCTTTTTGTTCGCCCCACCTTCCTAATTCATTGTGCTTTGCCATAATGGTAATTCCTTGGTTTTTATTGGTATCTAATATCAGAACTCGTTTAATCAATAACATTATAACATCCTTGGCAATAATTTATATTGCTAAGGATGTTGGTCATTTCAGCCTTTTCTACTTCTATTAGTTGACAAAACTGAATTGTAGGGCAAAAGTACAAATAAAATTTCAGGAACTTATCCTTTTTAATGATTTTCTTCGTGGTAAGCCAAATCAAACCACATTTTTAACCCATCTTACCAGTAAGGTAAGCACGGGTACGGTCGTCTTCAGGATTGGTGAACATCTTGTTTGTGTCGTCGTACTCGATGAGGTCGCCAAGGTACATGAACATGGAGCGGTCGGCTATGCGCATTGCCTGCGACATGTTGTGAGTGACAATTAAGATGGTCACCTCCTTCTTCAACTGTAGTATGAGGTCCTCAATGTGCTTCGTGGCTATGGGGTCGAGAGCCGAGGTCGGCTCGTCCATGAGGAGCACGTCGGGCTGGAGAGCCAGAGCACGGGCTATGCATAGGCGTTGCTGTTGACCGCCGGAGAGGAAGGTACCGCGCTTCTTGAGCTGGTCCTTCACCTCGTCCCAAAGGGTGACGTTGCGCAGACAACGCTCCACAATCTCGTCCTTCTTCGACTTCGGCAGGTGGATGCCGTTGAGCTTGTAACCCGCCAGAACGTTGTCGTATATGTTCATCGTGGGGAAAGGGTTAGGACGCTGGAACACCATGCCGATGCGACGGCGTTCCTCCACGGCTTCCATCTCCAGGACGTTCTCGCCGTTGAGCAGTATTTCGCCCGTCACATTTATCTTTTCATACAACTCGTGCATGCGGTTGACGGCGCGCAGGAGTGTAGACTTGCCACAACCCGACGGGCCCATGATGGCGGTTATCGAATTCTTTTCTATGTCGGCAGATACATGCTTTACGGCCATCGTCTGCGTGCCGCCTTGTCCGTATGTGACGCAGACATCCTTTATCTGCAGTATAGGGTCTTTTATTATATTTTCCATTTCTTTGCTATGCGTTTTGCGAGGAGGTTAAGACAGAGTACGAAAATGAGGAGGAAGAGCGAAGCGCCCCAGATGAGGTTCTGCAGGCTTGGGTCGTTAAAGAAGTCCCAGATGAGCAGGGGGACGGCAGCCATGGGACGGCTCATATTCCAACTGATGGCTGCGCCACCAAGGGCGGTGAACATAAGCGGGGCGGTCTCCCCCACTACACGCGAGATGGCAAGCAGGATGCCCGTGAAGATACTGCCCAAGGCAGAAGGAAGCATCACCTGCAGCATGACACGCCAGTAGCTGCCACCAAGTGCCAGACCTGCCTCCTTCAACGAGGACGGGAGCACCTTCATCGTCTCTTCCGTAGAACGGATTACAAGCGGAAGCATCATGATGAAGAGTGCTACGGAACCGGCATAGGCAGAGTAGCCCTTCGTCGGCACTACTACCCAGATGTACACGATGATACCGATGATGATGGAGGGAGTGCCCTGCAGAAGGTCGGTCACGTAGCTGACCAGCTGTGCGAATTTCGAATGGCGGTATTCCGACAGGCAGATGCCGCACATCACGCCTACGGGAATAGAAAAGACGGATGCCATAAGGAGCATCAGACACGTACCTACGATACCGTTTGCAATACCACCGGGTATTATCTGCCCCGTATTCATGGCTATCATAGCATCATAACCGTTGGGTGTCGCCTGGGTAATGAAGTTCCACCCCAGCTGCTTCCATCCTTTCACGAGCACCTCGCCAAGTATGGCAAAGAGGGGGATGGCGGTGATGGCCGAAAAGACGCAGACGGCAACGTAGAGCAGCTTGCTTTTGGCTATACGGAGTTTTGTTTTATTGGATGTTTCTTTACACATTTGTACTTGCGAATTTTAAGCGTGGCGTGCGCGGCGGATGAGTATCTTGCCCACCATATTGATGATGGCGGTAATGAGGAAGAGGAGCAGTCCGATAGCAATGAGTGACGAGAGTTTGACACCGTCTGCCTCACCAAACTGATTTGCAATGATAGATGCCATCGTATTGCCCGTAGTGCGCAGCGTATCAGGTATCTGATTTGTGTTGCCAATGAGCATCGTCACAGTCATCGTCTCGCCCAACGCACGGCCTATGGCGAGGATGTATGCGGAGAAAATGCCGGGACCAGCTACGGGGAAAATGATACGGCGTACCACCTCGGCGCGTGTTGCTCCCATGGCGTATGCACCCTCTTTCATTTCGGACGGCACCATCTTGATGAACTCCGAACTGAGCGATGCGGCATAGGGAACTATCATTATAGCCAGAACGAACGAGGCAGTCAGGATGCCGGAACCTTGCGGCGAGAGGTTGAGATACATAAAGACATTTCGCAGTACGTAGAAGCCCCATAGACCATATATGATACTAGGAATGCCGGCAAGCAGGTCGGTGACGGTACCAAGGATGTGAGCTATCTTCTTGCCGCGGAAATACTCACCGGTAAATAGAGCTACCGGCAGCGAAAAGGGAATGCACATGAGCAGGGCAAGTGCCGTCGTCAGCAACGTGCCTGTAATGAATGGCAATGCTCCGTAGCTCTCCTTTCCTGCCGTTGTGACCCATTCGTCGGAAAAGACGAAATGCCAGAAACCGAACTCGCCGAACGCCAACGTACTGTCAGCGACGAGGGAATATATCATTCCCCCGCCGATGAGTGGTATCAACACCGCCGAAGCGATGAGCAGCGATTTGAAAATCTTGTCTTGCATATATTAAGGTGCATTCTACTTCAATATTGGCTGACCGTCGTATGTCACGGTCTTGAGGTTCTTCAGGCTCTGTTCTACTGCTTTCTTTGGCAGGGGAGCGTAGTGCACGGTACCGGTAGTCTGCTGTGTCTTCTCGTCTAGCATATATTTGAGCAGATCAACGGTAGCCTTTGCCTGGTCAAGGGTACGGTCGGCATACTTTTGTTCCTTGTAGATGATAATCCAAGTGAAGCAGGAGATTGGATAAGCTCCCTTGGCATCGGCATTGGTGATGGAGCAACGTGTGTCTTCAGGTATGTCGCCGGCTGCGGCGGAAATGCTCTCAAGAGAAGGTGTGACAAGTTCGCCTTGAGCGTTCTTCACAGCAGCGAATGGAATCTTTTGTGCAAAAGCGTACTCTGAGCCTACATAGCCGAGGGCGTACGCGGTATTTGCTATTATACCTGCAACGCCAGGGTTACCTTTTGCTGCTTGACCAACGGGGAAGTCAACAGTTTTGCCTGCACCGTACTTAGTCTTCCACTCTTCGCTGACCTTGCTAAGGTAGTCGGTGAAGATGAATGTAGTACCTGAACCATCCGAGCGATATGCCAACACGATGTTCTTTGCCGGGAGATTGACACCATCGTTGAGTGCCTTGATGCGGGCGTCATCCCATTTTGTTATCTTACCAGCATAAATGTCGGCAATCACGTCGCCTGAAAGTGACAGCTTCTCAACGCCTGGCAAGTTGTACGCCAGTACCACGGCACCCATACATGTCGGTACGTGAACGACAGGCTGCATCTCCTTCATCTCGTCATCGGAGAGGAACGCATCTGATCCGGCAAAGTCTACGATGCCGTCCTTGAGATTGCGCACGCCACCGCCCGAGCCGATGCCGCCGTAGGAAACCTTGTCGCCAGACTGCTGACTGTACGCTTCGAACGACATGTTGTAGAAAGGAAGCGGGAAGGTGGCACCCGCACCGGTAAGGTCTACGGCATCACGCTCGCCGTTGTTACTCTTCTGCCCTGCGCAGGAGGCAAGAATGCCAGCTACTGCTATTGCTGCTACAGCAAAAATGCTTTTTGTAATCTTTTTCATTGTTGAGTTGTTTTTAAGGGTTATCGGTTATTTATCGCTAAAGTCTTGAAAATTACAAGTTAAAAGCCGCGTTTACATAGAGGAATGGCTTTGCCTTCTCGCCTTCTGCCTTAGGCATATTCATACGGAAGTTAGGTGCAAGGGAGATATACTTGCCCAATTTGAAATCGGCACCAGCAATGATGGTAGACCCGTCGTTGGTAGACTTGCTTCCCTCGTTCCATCCGTCCTTGGAGGTCAAATAGTCGTAGCGTGCAAAGAGGTCGCAACTCTTTGACACCTTACCTGAAGCGAAGACAGACAAACCGCTCATATTTGCTTCTGAAACGCACTTCGTAGTCCATTGGTAGTTGTACTCTGCACCCACCTTGAAGCCCTTTGTCTTGTAACCAGCGAAAGCCGCAAAATTGGTCACGCCGTTAGTAGCCTGCGTCTCATGCTCATTGTACGACCCATAGAGACGTATTACCCAGTTTTCGCTTGGAGTAACAGTAACACCTGCGCCATACTGGAAGCCACGCTTTACCTGTAGTTCCTTATAACCGTTGCCGTTAACGATGATGGCATCGATGCTTACCGCCTTGCACGGCTTGAATGCTGCGCTGATACCGAGGTCGGCACTGCTTCCAAATTTGTATTCATCTTGAAATGATTTCATAATGTAACGCTTTCCCCAGAAACTCTCCTGCACCTTAAACTGAGTGGTGCTTATGAGACCGCCCTGTATAGACCATTTCTTGTTTATGTCCCACTTGGCAAAAGCATTCTTGACAAGTCCCTTACCTTCACCAATATTGGAGAAGTCTGCAACAGCCTTCAGTTCCAGCCCATTGGCAAGTTTATAGTCATAGCCCAAGTAGGCACGACTGAGTTCAAAACCACGTTCATCGTTGACGGAACCAAAACCGGATTTCAAGTCTGTAAATACGTTTACGATAATTTTTCCTTCGCCTTTCTTGGCAGGAACTTCCTGAGCCATCGTTGGTGTTACCATTGCTGCCATCATTGCGGCAGCCACAATCTTTGTCTTTTTCATAATTGTAGTTTTCTTGTTTTGCAATACGGAAAAGAGAAATAATGCTTCTTTCCTTTTCCCGATGCAAAATTACTGCCGCCGTATTTCAAACTTGTTTCACCTGTTTTACCAATATGTGAAACAGAAAACGTCTATTTAATTAATGCACAAAAACCAACAAACATGGTATGCACATACTCATCGCACAACATACTTGACAGTGTACGATATATATACGACAAAACCACCTGCAAAAGCAAGTGGTTCTGATATTGAAGAAATAAAAATTAGGAGCGGTAAACGGGACTCGAACCCGCGACATTCGGCTTGGGAAGCCGACGCTCTACCAACTGAGCTATTACCGCATAAAACCGTAAAGGCGATGCAAAATTACGTTTTTTATTTTGGTTCTGCAAGTTTTTTGAACAATTTATTTCGCACTACCCGATAAAGATGCATATTAGACAACTTGACAGACTGGAAATTATTATATAACGCAATTGGCCAACGAAGGTATACTTCATTGTATATCGAGACTATACCTCATTGT
>CAVCKM010000013.1:0-3429 GCA_963602765.1 Alistipes putredinis
GTAAAGTGTAAAAAATAACTTGAGCAGTTTTTATATGACTGTTCGAATTGAATACGATGGGCTGAAAGCCCTATACTACATAGCCCAGGGCAACGCCCTGGGTACATTAGGTCGTCAACTACCGCCCTGTAAGGGCAAAAGTGCATAGACTACATGCACAAGACTATAGACTTTTGCCCTTACAGGGCGCGTAGATACATACAAACAAAAACCCAGGGCGTTGCCCTGGGCTATGGAGTGGTTGGGCTTTCAGCCCGTACAGGTACAAAACCTGCTCAAGTTATTTTTTGAATATTACTATAAGGTACAGTGTTATCCCGCAATGCAGTATTTCTTCCTTGCCATAATCCTCGTGCTCGCTCAGGCACTGGTGTTCAGCCGCATACACGTTTTTGGTGTGGCTACGCCGTTCGTGTACGTCTATTTCGCCATGTTCTTTCAGCGTAATGCGTCGCGTTGGCTGCAGTTGGTGTCCTGTTTCCTCGTCGGTCTTATTGTAGACATGTTCTGCAATACCCCCGGACTCTCCGCAGCGTCGCTGACGCTGGTGGGCTTCGTACAGCCATACCTGCTGGAGGCTTTCCTCAGTAAGGAAGACTCTGACAAGTATGTGCCCAGCATAAAGAACATGGGCTTTATGCGCTATTTCTCTTACGCCCTCATTCTCACCCTGCTGTTTTGCATCGTCATGTTCTCACTCGAAGCCTTCAGCTTCTCCCATTGGACGGAGTGGATACTTTGCGTGAGCAGCAGTTTTGCGTTGACCCTTCTTCTTGTTCTTATTATTGACGCTATACGCAGATGAACAAGAACGACAACAAGTATAAATATTCAGAACGGGGACTCATCATTGCCGGCATAGCGACCGTCATCGTCGTTGTGTACATCATCCGTCTCTTCGTGCTCCAGGTGGTCAGCGACGACTACCGCAAGAGTGCCGACTCCAACGCTTTCCTGAAGCAGGTGGACTACCCGGCGCGCGGTGCCATGTACGACCGCAAGGGCAAGCTGCTCGTCTACAATGAGCCGTCCTACGACATCATGGTTGTCGTCAACGAGGCGAAAGACAAGATAGACACCCTCGAGTTCTGCCAGACCATAGGTATCACGAAGGAGGAGTTCATCCAGCGTATGGACAACATCCGCGACCGCACGAAGAACCCCGGCTACTCGCGCTTCACACGTCAGTTGTTCATGAGCCAGTTGACAGAGCGCGACTTCTCCATTTTCCGCGAGAAGATGTACCGTTTCCCTGGTTTCTACTACCAGGCCCGCTCGCAGCGACAGTACCACTATCCCTATGCCGCCCACGTCCTGGGCGACGTTGCCGAGGTGTCCCCCGACGACATAGAGGCTGACGAGTACTACCAGCGCGGCGACTTCATAGGCAAGCTCGGTCTGGAGCGTTTCTACGAGAAGGAGCTGCGTGGCGAGAAGGGCATGCAGATATTCCTCCGCGATGCCCATGGTCGCATACAGGGTCACTACAAGAAAGGAGCCTACGACCGTCGCCCCGTGGCTGGCAAGAACTTGACACTTAGCATCGACATAGAGCTTCAGGCACTTGCCGAACGACTGCTCGAGGGCAAGATAGGCAGCATCGTTGCCATAGAGCCATCCACTGGCGAGGTGCTCTGCATGGCATCGTCACCGACGTACAATCCGCGCCTTATGACGGGCAAGAACCGCGGCAAATACCAGCTTGCCCTGCAGCGCAACGTATGGAAGCCGCTGCTCAACCGCTCCATCATGGGACAGTACCCGCCAGGCTCTACGTTCAAGACCACACAGGCGCTGACGTACCTCACCGAAGGCATCATCACGCCATCTACTGCGTTTCCCTGCCATCACGGCTTCTCCTTCCGAGGTCTGCACGTGGGGTGCCACGGCCATGGCTCGCCGCTCTCCATCGTCGAGGCGTTGTCCACGTCGTGCAATGGCTACTTCTGTTGGGGACTGTACTATATGGTAGGCAACTCCAGATACGGCGGTTCCATTGCCGCCATGGACAAATGGCGCGACTATATGGTCTCCATGGGCTTCGGCTACCGTCTGGGCATCGACCTGCCTGGCGAGAAGCGCGGTCTCATCCCCAACGGCGAGTACTACGACCACGCCTATAAAGGCTCCTGGAACGGACTGACCATCATCTCCATCTCCATCGGCCAGGGCGAGGTGAACGCCACGCCGCTGCAGATAGCCAACCTCGGCGCCACCATAGCCAACCGCGGCTACTACATAGCCCCGCACGTGGTGCGTCAGGTGCAGGGCGTACCACTCGACACCACATACACCAAGCGCCACGAGAGCATGGCAAACCGACAGGCGTACGACATCGTAGTTGCCGGCATGCGCAGTTCCGCCCTGAAGGGTACGTGCGCCGAGTTGCGCCATCTGCCTTTCGAGGCGTGTGGCAAGACGGGTACGGCGCAGAACCGCGGTCAGGACCACTCCGTCTTCATGGGCTTCGCGCCGATGGTGAACCCGAAGATAGCCGTTGCCGTCTACGTGGAGAACGGCGGTTGGGGCGCCACGTACGGTGTGCCCTTCGGTAGTCTGATAATGGAGAAGTACCTCATGGGCAAGCTCTCGCCCTCCAGCGAGAAGAGGGCCTCGGACTTCCAGCACCGACGCATAGCATACGGCGAATACACCAGATAGTTACGTACGCTTGTGAAAAAAAAGCCCAGGACACACGGATGTCCTGGGCTTTTTTGTTTTGGTTTGATTTAGTACGGCAGCATTGCCAGCATGTCGGCGAACTGGTCAATGCCCTTTGCGAGCTTCTTGCCTACCATCATCTTTATCATGGGGTTGAGATCGGCTGCTATGGTCAGTCGCATCTTGGAGCCTCCAGTGCTGACGGGGAGCACCTGAATCCAGAGGTTGGCCTCTATGGGCGACTGCTCCGTTGCGAACTTGATGCACTTGTTCTCCTCGCGCTCTATGATGCGCAGGGTGAACTCGCCAATCATCGGTGCGGGGAAGGTGATGCTGTCCGATGTCAGTCGCACGTCCTTCAGCTTTTCCAGTTGCGAGGGGTCCTGGCCTGCCTCCTGTATCTTCTGCTTCACCATCTCGTTGTTGGCTGCGCCCTCTATGATGGGACGGAAGGACTCGAGGTCAGAGAGGCGCTGGTAGACGCGCTCCACTGGTGCTGCCAGCATCTTTATTTGACTTTCGTATTTTGCCATTTACGTTTAATAGTTCTTTTTTGTGGGGACGCTAATGATTTTTTAGACGCTAATGATTTTTTAGACGCTAATGATTTTTTAGACATTAATGACCGTTAATTGACCATTAATGTATGCTGTCCAATTTGATGTATCCAAGAAAAACAGAAAACTATGATGGTCAACGGGCTGAAAGCCCATCACTACATAGCCCAGGGCAACGCCCTGGGTTTTTGTTTGTATGTATCTACGCGCC
>CAVCKM010000014.1:0-34722 GCA_963602765.1 Alistipes putredinis
AAATTATTAATGGATAAAATTAATGGTCAATTAACGGCAATTAAAGTCCTAAAAAAAATCATTGGCGTCCTAAAAAATCATTGGCGTAAAGTGTTCATTGGTGTGCCTGGAAATAGTCGATTAGCGTCTGGGCCTTGGCGTTGCCCACGACGGGGGCGAGACGCTCGCGGGCATTGGCGTCGGCAGCGGTTTCGCGTATTCGCTTGACGCTCTTGAACTCCTTTATCAGCGCATCTATCGCCTTCGGACCGATGCCGCGTATGTCGTCCAGTTCCGAGTGGAGGGCGTGCTTGGAACGCTTGTCGCGGTGGAACGTGATGGCGTAGCGGTGCACCTCGTCCTGCATTGCCGTCAGGGTGCGGAACAGCTCACTGCCTGCCTTCAGCTGCACCGTCTGCGGTGGGAACCCGAAGAGCAGCTCGTTGGTGCGGTGGCGGTCGTCCTTTGCCAGTCCCGCGATGGGTATGTTGAGGTGCAACTCGTCCTCGATGACTTCGCGGACACAGTTCATCTGACCGATGCCGCCGTCGCATATTATCAGGTCGGGGAGACACCCTTCTGCCCCCGTTTGCTTTCCCGTAGAGGGTGCTTCCGTAGAGACGTTTTTGGCGTTTGCGGAGTCGCTGAAATAGGCGTAGCGGCGTCGTACTACCTCCTGCATGGAGGCGTAGTCGTCGGGTCCCGTGACCGTCTTGATGTCGTATTTTCGGTAGTCCTTTGGCGACTTCTTCATGCCTACGTAGACCACGCACCCCGCCACGGCGTCCGACCCCGAGATGTTCGAGTTGTCGAAGAGCTCGATGCGCATGGGCAGACGGGCTAGGCCGAGCTTCTCCTGCAGCTCCTTCATGAGACGTGTGGAGCGTTGCTCGGGGTTCAGCTTGTCCGACTGTTTGAGGCGGTCCACGCGGTACTGCCGGCAGTTCATCTGCGACAGTTCCAGCAGGTGGTGGCGGTCGCCCCTCTGCGGCACGGTGAACGTGGCGTTCTGCACCTGCCAGTGCATCTCGAAGGGCACCACAATCTCGCGTGCCGTGCTCTGGAACCGCTCCCGTATCTCCGTGATGGCGGTGAGGAGCAGTTCCTCGTCCGTCTCGTCCAGTTTGCGTTTGTATTCGTACGTGAACGACTGCGTGATGGCGCCGTTCGTGACGTGCATATAGTTGATGAAGGCGTTCTCTTTGGCGTCGTCATCGTCGATGCAGAAGACGTCCACGTTCGTTATAGTGTGGCTCACCACCTCGCTCTTCGCCTGGAACTGGTCGATGAGCACGTACTGCTTTTTCAGTGCTTCAGCGTCCTCGAAACGCAGTTCCTCTGCGGCTTGCATCATCTCGGCGTAGATATGCTCCGAGAGCGCGCGCGTGTTGCCCTTCAGAATCTCCTTGGCGGCTTCGATGCTCCGTTTGTAGTCCTCGTACGACTGTTTGCCGCAGCATGGCGCGCCGCAGTTGTGGATGTGGTACTCCAGGCAGGGTTTGAAGTCGCCTTTTTCTATGCGTTCCTGCGTCAGTGGCAGTCGGCAGCGGCGCGGCTTGTAGAGCTTGTGGATGAGGTCGAGGACGGTGTACATGGACCCCAGATGGGAGTAGGGTCCGAAGTACTGTCCCCATTTCTTGTTGACGGTGCGTGTCTTGAAGATGCGCGGAAACATCTCTCCGGTGACGCAGATGGAGGGGTACGTCTTTCCGTCCTTGAGGAGCACGTTGTAGCGTGGGTTGTACTGTTTGATGAGTGCGTTCTCAAGGATGAGTGCGTCCTCTTCGGAGTTTACGACGGTATAGGAGATGTTCTGTATCTTGGAGACGAGCACCTTGGTCTTGTATCGGTCCACCTCCTTATGGAAGTACGACGACACGCGTGCCTTGAGGTTCTTCGCCTTGCCGACGTAGATGATGGTCCCGTCGGCGTCGTAGTACTGGTACGACCCCGGTTTCTCGGGCATGCTTCGCACGATGGATTTGAGCCGTTCAAGTCTTTCCTCGTCTTTCGTCATACTGGTAACTTTAATGGTTCTTTTGTGGTGGGTAGGGGACGCTAATGGATGTGTTTTACGCCAATGATTTTTTTGGACTTTAATTGCCGTTAATCGACCATTAATTTTATCCATTAATGTTATTTTCCTGATGTGTTTTGGCGTTGTGACAGCTATTGTTAGGCGGCGTTTTTGTCGATGTTTTTGTACGCTGAGATGCCCGCGACTTGGGCATCGTGTTCTCGCGGCTCGGGCATCGAGTTCTCGCGGCTTGGGCATCGAGTGCCCGTGGCTTGGGCATCTTGAAGCCAAAATGTGGTGTCATTTCTGGCCTTTTTTAATGTCGCCCTAGTATCCAAAAATAACATTAATGGTTAAAATTAATGGTCGATTAACCCCAAACTCTAAATAATATTAATGGTTAAAATTAATGGCCGATTAACGGTCATTAAAGTCCTAAAAAATCATTGGCGTAAGCGTTCAAAGGCGTAAGCGTTCCATTGGCGTCACGAAGAGTTAGAGTTGCATTAGCGTGGTCACTTCGACATCCGGGTCGAGGTTTTGGCGTCCATTGAGGTCGACGAGTTCGATGACGAAGTTGATGTAGACCTTCTTTGGGTGGAACTTCTTGACGAGGTCGCAGGCAGCTTTGATGGTTCCGCCGGTGGCGAGCAGGTCGTCGTGGATGAGCACCACGTCGTCCTCGGTGATGTCGCCCATCTGTATCTCGAGCGTGTCCGTTCCGTACTCTTTCGTGTAGCTCTCCTTGACGGTCTCGCAGGGCAGTTTGCCTGGCTTGCGGCAGAGTACCACGCCCGCGCCGAGTCGCACGCCGAGGGCGGCGGGCATGATGAACCCGCGTGACTCAAGTCCCACGACTTTCGTGATGCCTTTGTCCTTGTAGAGTTCGTAGAGTTCGGTGTCCATTTCCTTCAGCGACTCGGGGTTGCGGAAGAGTGTGGTGAGGTCACGGAATACGATGCCTTCGATAGGAAAGTCCATAATAGTACGGAGGTTTTCCATTAGAATAGGGTTGTTCATAGCTTTATATAATTTAATAATGTAAGACGACAATGTTTATTAACGACTATATTTGTTTCAGACGACAATCCTTAGTGAGGAGAATGACGACAACACGGACGTGAAAGGAATGACGACAACACGGACAACTTAGGACAACCTTTTAAAGTTTCCTTAGGCGGCGCTAGACACCGCGCCGAATCGGCTTTCCTAGGTGTATTACTGACATGGTTTCAGAAAACTGTTACTTATGTGGTCTTAACCCAACAAGCAAGGGCGGATTCGGCGCGGTGTTTAGCGCCGCAAAGGTAACTTTAAAAGGTTGTCCTAAGTTGTCCGTGTTGTCGTCTTTTCCCGTCAAGCCGTGTTGTCGTCCTTCCCCTTCAAGCCCGTGTTGTCTTCATTCTCTCAGAGTCAGAGTTGTCGTCTTTCCCCATCAAGTCAGAGTTGTGTTCTTGTTAATGTTCCACGTGAAACCATTTGTCTTCAACTGCACGTTTTTCAGTTGTTTATCGTGGTGGTTAAAGCGAAACTTTAATCGGTGAGACCGTTGTTTTCTGGTTGTTCCCCACGGGGAGTCCGTTGTCTTTTACCGTTCCATCATGACGAGGAGGACGTCGATGTCGGCTGGGGAGACGCCGGGGATGCGTGACGCCTGTGCCAGAGTGGACGGATTCAGCGCGGTGAGCTTCTGGCGTGCCTCGGTGGAAAGGGCGTGGATGCTCGCGTAGTCGAAGTGGCCGCGGAGGCGTATGTTCTCCAGGCGGTGCATCTTCTCGGCCGTAGCACGTTCGCGGTCGATGTAACCGCGGTACTTCAGTTGTGTCTCGGCGGTGAGGGCGATTTCATCGTGGCGGTTGTCGGGGGCATCGACGAGGCGCTTCAGTCGGGGCAGGACCGTGGCGATGTCGGTGAGGGTGACGCCGGGGCGTGCGATGAGTTCGGAGAGTTTGCTACCGCCGGAGAGTGGGGCAGAGCCGATGCCTTCGAGGAAGGCGTTGACCTGCTTGGGACTGATGTTGGTCTCGAGGCAGTGGTTGACGATGCTCTCGACGTGTGCGCGCTTCTCGTTGCACCAGCGGAGGCGTTCCGTGCTGGCGAGTCCCACGGCGTGCGACCGTTCGGTGAGTCGTGCGTCGCAGTTGTCCTGTCGGAGCAGGATGCGGTATTCGGCGCGCGAGGTGAACATGCGGTACGGTTCGTCGACACCCTTCATGACGAGGTCGTCGATGAGTACGCCGATGTATGCCTCGTCGCGGTGTAGCGTGAAGGGTCGCCATTCGGCGGCGTTGCCTCCGTCGAGGGAACCGCTTCCGACGGCTCCGGCGCAGAGTGCTCCGTTGATGCCGGCGACGATGCCCTGTCCGGCGGCCTCCTCGTACCCAGTCGTGCCGTTCACCTGTCCGGCGAAGAAGAGTCCGCTGCACAGCTTCGACTCCAGCGAGTGGTGCAGCTGTGTCGGGTCGAAGAAGTCGTACTCTATGGCGTAGCCGGGGCGGTAGATGCGCACGTCGCGCAGTGCGGGTATCGCCTTGAGGGCGTTCAGCTGCACGTCCATGGGCAGTGAGGAGGAGAACCCGTTAAGGTACATCTCGTTGGTGTCCGTCCCCTCGGGTTCGAGGAATAGCGGGTGGTGGTCCTTGCCGGCGAAGGTGACGAGCTTCGTCTCGATGGACGGGCAGTAGCGCGGTCCGATGGACTGTATCTGTCCGTTGTAGAGTGGGGAGTCGGCGAGTCCGCTGCGGAGTATCTCGTGACACTCCGGTGTGGTGTCGAACGTGTAGCACGGCAGGTGGGGCAGTGTGCCGTGCTGCTCCGTATGGTCGGAGCCGCCGGTTTGCTCTGCCTCGCTTGCTCCTCCGAAAATTTTCGCGTCGGCATCGTCGCTGCCGTGTGCGAATGAGAAGAGGCTGCTAACGTCCTCGCCGGGCTGTTCGGTGGTGTCCTCGAAGTGTACGGATCGTCGGTCGATGCGCACGGGTGTTCCTGTCTTCATGCGGTCGGAGCGTATGCCGAGCCGTGTGATGCTCTCGGTGAGGTGCAGCGCGGCGGGTTCGGCGCAGCGTCCTCCGGCCACCATCTTGCGTCCGATGTGCATGAGACCGTTGAGGAACGTTCCTGCGGTGACGATGACGACGGGGGCGAGGAGTTCGCAACCCCATACGGCGCGCACGCCGACGACGCGGTGGCGTGGGGCATCAGAGGAGGCGGGGGCGGCAGAGGTGGTAGAGGTGGCAGCGTCAGCGTCGTCCGGCGTGGCGACCCGTTCCGTGAGTAGCTCCTCCACCTGGTCCTGCCAGATGTCGAGGTTGTCGGTATGGTCGAGTAGGGTGCGCCAGTTCCAGATGAACTTTCCGCGGTCCGCCTGTGCCCTTGGCGACCACATGGCCGGTCCCTTCGACTTGTTGAGCATGCGTAGCTGTATGGCGGAGGCATCCGTGATGATGCCCATGCCTCCGCCGAGTGCATCCACCTCGCGCACTATCTGTCCCTTTGCGATGCCGCCGACGGCGGGGTTGCAGGACATCTGCGCTATTTTGTTCATGTCCATAGTGACGAGGCAGGTGTGTGCGCCCATGCGTGCTGCGGCGTGTGCCGCCTCGCAACCGGCGTGTCCTGCCCCGATGACGATGACGTCGAAATGCTGTGTCATATTTGCAATGTGTGTGTGCTAAAAGTGTACTAGGCTTTATAATTTGTTGCAAAAGTAAGAATTTTTTTCTAATTTGTCGTAGGTTTACTTTGCGTATAAGGTTTTTTGTAGTAATTTTGCAACGAAGATTAGACCGTGTTAGTATTATGTACGTGCGTAAATAGTAAACATCAATTACATAATTTATCTTATCAACAAAACTTCATTTATGTGGTTATTTAATTCCTCAATCGGAAAGAAGGTAGTGATGTCCCTGACTGGCATCTGCCTCATTCTGTTCTTGACATTCCACATGTCCATGAATGTTGTGGCCCTGTTCTCAGGCGAAGCCTACAACATGATCTGCGAGATGCTGGGTGCCAACTGGTATGCTGTAGTGGCAACACTTGGTCTTGCTGCTTTGGCTGTGATTCACATCATCTACGCTTTCATCCTGACGATGCAGAACCGTGCAGCCCGCGGATCGGAGCGTTACGCTGTGACCAGCAAGCCGGGCAAGGTAGAGTGGGCCAGCCAGAACATGCTCGTTCTGGGTATCATCGTTATCGTTGGCCTTCTGGTGCACCTCTACAACTTCTGGGCTAAGATGATGCTCGTTGAGCTGGTTGGCGCCGGCGACCTGGCACACGCTGCCGACGGTGCCTACTGGATTCAGCAGACCTTCTCGTGCGGCGGTTACGTAGCTCTCTACGTGGTATGGATCGCAGCACTGTGGTTCCACCTGACCCACGGTTTCTGGAGCGCGCTGCAGACACTGGGTCTGAACGGCAAGGTATGGTTCTGCCGTTGGAAGGTTATCGGCATCGCTTACACCACACTGCTCTGCCTGGGCTTCATCGTAGTGGCTCTGGCTTACTATTTTTGTAGCCTGACGGGTTGCTGCTAAGTCGCCGCCTGTTTGCTAACGGAACAAAATTACACAAAAACATTCAAACGAAATGGCTAAGACATTAAATTCACGCATACCTGAGGGACCAGTGGCCGAGAAGTGGACCAACTACAAGGCACACCAGCGTCTGGTTAACCCAAAGAACAAACTGAAGCTCGACGTCATCGTAGTCGGCACGGGTCTGGCTGGTGCCAGCGCCGCTGCCTCTCTGGGCGAGATGGGCTTCAACGTACTGAACTTCTGTATTCAGGACTCTCCACGCCGCGCTCACTCCATCGCAGCGCAGGGCGGTATCAACGCCGCCAAGAACTACCAGAACGACGGCGACTCCATCTACCGTCTGTTCTACGACACCGTAAAGGGCGGCGACTACCGTGCCCGTGAGGCCAACGTATACCGTCTGGCTGAGGTGTCCAACGACATCATAGACCAGTGTGTGGCACAGGGCGTGCCTTTCGCACGTGAATACGGCGGCATGCTCGCCAACCGTTCCTTCGGTGGCGCACAGGTGTCACGTACCTTCTACGCCAAGGGTCAGACAGGCCAGCAGCTCCTCCTCGGCGCTTACTCCTCACTCTCACGCCAGGTGCAGGCAGGCAAGGTAAAGCTCTACACCCGCTACGAGATGGAGGACGTCGTAATCATCGACGGCAAGGCACGCGGTATCATCGCCAAGAACCTCGTCACCGGCAAGCTGGAGCGCTTCTCCGCCAACGCTGTCGTAATAGCCACCGGCGGCTACGGCAACACATACTTCCTCTCCACCAACGCCATGGGCTGCAACTGCACCGCTGCCATACAGTGCTACCGTAAGGGTGCCATGATGGCCAACCCTTCATACGTGCAGATCCACCCGACATGTATCCCCGTACACGGCAACAACCAGTCGAAGCTGACCCTCATGTCAGAGTCTCTGCGTAACGACGGCCGCATCTGGGTGCCTAAGAAGCTGGAGGACGCCAAGGCTCTCCAGGCAGGCACAAAGCAGGGCTACGAGATTCCTGAGGAAGACCGCGACTACTACCTGGAGCGCCGCTACCCGGCCTTCGGTAACCTCGTGCCACGTGACGTTGCGTCACGCGCTGCCAAGGAGCGTTGCGACAAGGGCTTCGGCGTGAACAACACCGGTCTGGCCGTCTTCCTCGACTTCTCAGAGTCAATACAGCGTCTCGGCATCGACGAGATACGCCAGCGCTACGGCAACCTCTTCGACATGTACGAGGAGATCACCGACGTCAACCCGGGCGAGCTGGCCAAGACCGTCAACGGCGTGGACTACTACCACCCGATGATGATCTTCCCTGCCATCCACTACACCATGGGCGGCATCTGGGTAGACTACGAGCTGCAGACCACCATACCGGGCCTCTTCTCCATCGGCGAGTGCAACTTCTCCGACCACGGTGCCAACCGCCTCGGCGCTTCCGCCCTCATGCAGGGTCTGGCAGACGGCTACTTCGTACTGCCTTACACCATCCAGAACTACCTGGCCGACCAGTCGCTCTGGCCACGTCTCTCTACCGACCTGCCTGAGTTTGCAGAGGCCGAGAAGGGCGTACAGGCCGAGATAGACCGTCTGATGGGCATCCAGGGCAAGCGCTCCGTTGACTCCATCCACAAGGAGCTGGGCCACATCATGTGGGAGCATGTCGGCATGGGCCGTACCAAGGAAGGTCTCGAGGAAGGCCTGAAGATGCTGAAGGAACTGCGCAAGGAGTTCAACACCAACCTCTTCGTGCCAGGTGCCAAGGAAGGTCTCAACGTGGAGCTCGACAAGGCTATCCACCTGCGCGACTTCATCATCATGGGCGAGCTCATCGCTTACGACGCACTGCACCGTGAGGAGAGCTGCGGCGGACACTTCCGCGAGGAGCACCAGACAGAGGAAGGCGAAGCAAAGCGCGACGACGAGAACTTCTTCTACGTCGGCTGCTGGGAGTACCAGAAGAACGACGAGACTGCCCCTGAGCTCAGCAAGGAGCCTCTGGAGTACGAGATAATCAAGGTTCAGACACGTAACTACAAGAACTAAACGGACCCCTCCCCTTTGTCCCCTCCCGAGGGAGGGGATGAGGGATGCGGTAATGCTTTATCTTAAGTTTAACAATTAATACTGCCCCGTAAACCACTTCTGCCACTCCTCCATGGAGAGGCTCGTGGGGGGTCACAACTATATGGCTAAAAATATATCAGTAAACGTAAAGTACTGGAAGCAGAACGGCCCGAAGGAGAAGGGACACTTCGAAGAGCACGAGATGAAGAACGTGCCCGACGACACCTCTTTCCTCGAGATGCTCGACATGATGAACGAGGAGCTCATCGCTGCCGGCAAGGAGCCTTTCGTCTTCGACCACGACTGTCGCGAGGGTATCTGCGGCATGTGCTCCCTATATATTAATGGTACACCACACGGCAAGACAGAGCGCGGCGCTACGACATGCCAGCTCTATATGCGTAAGTTCAACGACGGCGACACCATCACCGTAGAGCCTTGGCGCTCTGCAGGCTTCCCCGTCATCAAGGACTGCATGGTGGACCGCAACGCCTTCGACAAGATCATGCAGGCCGGCGGCTACACCTCTATCCGTACCGGACAGGCACAGGACGCCAACGCCATCCTCATCCCGAAGGAGAACGCCGACGAGGCAATGGACTGCGCCACATGTATCGGCTGCGGTGCTTGCGTAGCAGCATGTAAGAACGGTTCGGCTATGCTCTTCGTCAGCTCGAAGGTAAGCCAGCTGGCTCTCCTCCCACAGGGACGCGTAGAGGCTGCAAAGCGCGCAAAGGCAATGGTGGCAAAGATGGACGAACTCGGTTTCGGCAACTGCACCAACACCCGCGCCTGCGAGGCCGTGTGCCCGAAGAACGAGTCCATCGCCAACATCGCACGCCTGAACCGCGAATACATCGTGGCCAAGCTCGCTGACTAATTTATGGACTTTAATTGCCGTTAATTGACCATTAATTTTATCCATTAATATTATTTTATTCTATCAAGGACGGACTAATATTTAATAGATAATTAATGGGCCAATTAATGGTCAATTAATGGCAATTAAAGTCTTAAAAATATCATTGGCGTTCCCCGAAAAGTCTTGGCGTCAATTGGCGTAACCACACGAAAGAAGAGTTGACACTTAAACGTTATACGATACTAGGAAAAGGCGGAATGGCTTCCATGCGTTCCCTCTGCAGCTGTGCGAAAAGCGGTTGCAGCATGGGCGTTGTGAGCCATTCCGCCTTTTTCGTCGGCGTAGTGTTGACACTGCTCTTCTGCCTTAACGCCCCTGCACGTGGAGCACAAAATACGCTCGGCCAGCGCCAGTACACCGAGCAGAACCCCGTCGTCTACGTAGACAGCTGGCACAACTGGCCCTACGCCTTCGTCAACGACAAGGGCGAGGCCGACGGACTCTCCGTCGACGTAGTGCGCCGCGTCATGGCGCAGCTCGGAGTGCCCTGCGTCATACGCCTCCTCGAACCCAACGAGATGCGCCGACAAATGCTGTCCGGCGAGGCTGACATCACCATCGGCGCCACCGACAGCCATAGCATCAACTACGGCGTGCCGGGAAGAACCACGCTGTGCATAGTAACCAACTCCGTCCTCATGCCACGGCGCGACAGCACGAAGCGCTTCGACCTTGAGAACCTGCACGAGGTCAGGCACCTCACAGTGCAGCAGGACTCACGTGCATACCACTACCTCCTCTCCCACGGATTCACGCGCGAAGAGGTCAACGTCGTGGACAACATGGACGACTACGCCAACCAGTGCGTCTCAAAAGGACAGGGCGGCATCATGTGGAACACCCTGCGGCTGCAGTGGTGGCTCAAAAAATACAACGTCCATGGCTACAAGCTCGTTCCTGTCTCCATGCCGGCAGGAAAGTACCGCTTCATCGCAAACGACACCGCACTGCTCAAAAAACTGGACAGCGTCGCCGGCGTCATGCAGCGAAGCGGAATGATATCGCGCATGGAGGACAAATGGATATACCCCGACGACGGTACGGACGTCGACGGCGAGCCATATTTAATAGTCATAGTCTCCCTACTCGTTGCCTTACTGCTCTTCCTGCTGATCGTCCTCGTCCTGCTGCGCCGCCACTACCGCCGCCGCGAACTCCGCGACATCATAGGTGAGATGCGCCTGTCGCTGCGCGCCAGTGGAGCACGCGTATGGGTTTACTACCCACAGTCGCACACCTTCGCATGGGTGAACGACGAGGGCGAGACACAGCAGGAGTACCTCTCCTACGACTTCTCACACTTCTACCCCGAAGGAGAGTTCAACAACATCTACTACCACATCAAGAACTACGAACACCACAACGGCGAACCCATCACAGAAGTGGTGCGCTGCTATACGTCCGAAAACGACGGTCTGCGCGAGGAACGCCTCGTGCAGGTGCGCATGACACCTGTCCTCGACGAGTACTCCAACATATATCTCATCATCGGAGTACAGTACGACATCGACGACGGAGAGCGCGAAGCAAGCGACCTGAGCCAGTTGGCAGAACGCTACCACATTGCCGTGGAGAAGTCCGTCGTGGGCATCATGTGCTTCGATGCCGACGGCGTGCTGACAGACGTAAACCAGCGCGTGCTCTACATCCTCGGCATCGACGACATCTCGAGGGGGATAAGAGACGACGGCAGCCTCACATACACCATGTACGACATATTAGGCAAATACTTCGACACCGACCACAAGGAGAACGTGGACACAAGCTGGTGCATGCGCATACCGCTCGACAGGCTGACGGACGTATTCCCTTTTGCCGACCCTGCGGCATACCGCAAAGAAGCCGTCATATACACCGCCGTACAGGAAGCCGACTACGAGGTGAAGCGAGAAAGGAGCGAAAACCCCAACCGATACTACTACATGCGCCTCATCTCTGCCAACGACGAGGAAGGCAAAGCACTCGGATACAGACTCTACATACGCGACATCACAGACCAGGTACACGTGCGGCGCGCCACGGCGCGACTGAAGAAGCGCATCGACACCGTGCGCGACGAACGCGACAGCTTCCACGAGTACTGCGACGTACTCATGCGACACGGAGATGTCGACTCCGTACGCTACGACATAGAAAATCGCAAGATATTCTTCAACGGCAGACAGGGCAACGAATTCCTGACCTTCACACAGCTGCAGCTGCTCTCCATCATCGACCTGCGCGACGCAAAACGCATCTACCGCGCATTCTCACACATGGACGGCATACAGCCCTCCACCCTGAAGGTACGCTTCCGCACACGCCTCAGAGACAAGGACAAAAACCTTCAGGAGTTCTACCTCTATATGCGCCCGCGCTTCGACGAACAGGGAAAAGTAGTCAGCTACTTCGGCTTCGCACGCAACATCACGCAGCTCAGCGTCATGCGGAGCAGACTCGACGTGGCAACGAAAAAAGCCGCCGAGGCAGGACACCTGCAGCAGAACTTCCTGCGCAGCATGTCATACGCCATACGCCAGCCTCTCTTCGCCATACAGAACAGCATAGAGAGGTATATGAACACACAACAGGACAACCTGCGACAGCGGCTGCTCGACAACATAAAGGGCAACACACGACGACTCATCAACCTCTCCGACGACACGCTGCTCCTCTCCAGACTCGAGGCAGGAATGTTCCACGTCAGAAACGAAGAGACAGACTTCGTGCCACTCTTCAGACGCACCGTCGAGGACACCTTCGAACGTTACGACAACCCACTGCTGACGCTCGACATAGTGTGCCCGCACGAGAAACTCATGATATGTGCCGACGCCAACATACTCCGCCGCGTCATACAGGAAGCCGTGGGACTGTCGGCACGCTATACGAAGGCAGGACAAATCACCGTGCGCTACTACATCACACGCCGCCGACGCCTCTCCATCATGGTGGAAGACAACGGACAGGGTATACCGCCGCAGGTGCAGACACACATCTTCGAACTGCAGTCCACCGACGCACTCGCTGCAGACCAGACAGGGACAGATGCCGTCTCTGGTCTTGAGATACCTATCTGCCACGCCCTCGTCAAGGCGTGCGGAGGAAAGATGGAGATAGAGTCCACCGTCGGAGAAGGCACGTCAATATACATCGAACTGCCGGTAATGTAACACACGCATACAGAGAGTGTACAGAAAACTACACATACTGACCCTTGCAGCAGTACTCCTGCTGCTCACCGTCGCCGCCTCTACGGCAACGGCAGGGACCGTCGTGTCCCAAGACCGTCCCGACATCGCCTCCGCCAAGGTAAAGACGCACCATGAGCAGCCACTCGGCATACGCTACACCAAGCAGCACCCCGTCGTATTCGTCGCAGACAGGAGGATGTACCCCTTCTCGTTCTTCAACGACAAGGCCATGCCCGACGGATTCTCCGTAGGACTCATCAGGGGGATATTCTCCAACCTCCATATACCCTACGAGATACGTCTTGTCAGCAGCGGAGAGGCTGTAAGGCAGATGCTCTCCGGCGAGGCACAGCTGATGATAAGTACCCGCAACCCCGCCCCGGGCAGACTATACGTAGGCAACGTGACGCTGGCACGACAGCGGCTCGCCGTGGCACGCCTCTACACCACAAGGCAGAAGACGATGATGGAGCTGTTCAACGAGGCAGACACCATACTCATACCACGCGGCGGATACGCACAGAAAACCGTAGAGGCGATGTACCCCGACACGCTCAAGCGCTACTTCGCCATAAAGAGCGATGCACTGTCGTCGGCCCCACAGTGCATCGTGAACGAAGAGTGCCAGTATGCCATCGGGTCCAGGCCATACCTCATGCACAACGTGCGCTACCTGGCTCTCGAAGACGTCATTGCCGTCGACGACATCAACCTCCCCGAAGGAAGCTACCGCTTCATCTCAAACGACAGGCAGCTCGTTGAGGAGATGGAGCGACAGTTCATGCGCATCAAGACCAGCGACAGCTACACGGCACTCGTAGACCGATGGCTCTCCGACACGGGACAGTACGACAAACCCGTCAACGTGGCGTACACCATAGCCATTGCCATTCTCATAGTGCTCGTGCTCGTCGTTATCTTCGTCACACTCGCCTCTCATAAGGGAAAGGACTTCGACGAACTAAAGAAGGAGTTCCAGACCATCGCCGCCGCAGCACAGCAGATGTCAGGCATCCAAGTCCTAGTCTCCGACATGAACAAACGATGGATAAGAAACGTCGTCGGCGACCTGCTGCCACCTAACGGACTCTCCATAGGAGGTTTCGAGGCATACATACACCCGGATGACATCACGAAGGTATACCAGCTGCGCATGGCAATAGACAACGGCGAAGACGAGACCGAAGAACCCATCGCGCTGCGCATGAGAAAATACTCAGACCCTAAGGGAAAGTGGCGCAACGTCACCATCAGCACTGCTGTAAAAAGGCATCTCAACAACAGTGCCGACATGGTATACCTCGCCGTCAAGGACGACACCGACATCATTGCCGCCAGAAGGCGCAACATGCTGCAGAGGTCCAGCATTAATCAGTTTACCAAACTCACCAAGGTGCCCATCGCATACTTCGACGTGAACGGACAGTGCATCTTCGCTAACGACGCCTTCCGTAGGCTACTCGCCTCCGGAGGACAGAACGACGTACAGTGGTTCATAGACCGCATGACGCTCCACGACATGTGCAACCACCTTGGAGGAATACAGGCTACCCCCGACGAGAGCCTATGGTTCTGCGCACATCTGAAGATAATAGAACTGACACTCGAGACACACGTAGAGGTGCGCATCACACCCGTCACGACGGCAAAGGGCGAGATGATGGGCTACACACTCACCATGTCAAACCTGAAAACCCGACGTCAGGACATCGCCGCACTCGCGCTACACCGCCGATGCCTCGAACGCCTCGAGAAGGAAAGAAACAAATACCTTACCGAGGCACAGATGATAATGCACAACAACAAGATGAGGGTGATACGCTGGGACAAGGGAAGCGACTTCATCGACTCCTCGGAAGACCTCATAAACAAGCAGCGCTTCTCGGCACTCTCACTCGTAAAGTCCATTTGCGACATGCCAAAGGAAGACCTGCAGAAGTACATCGACAACCCAAAGATATACTTCGACAACCCTCACGAACTCGTACACTGCTACAAGTGGACGATAGGGCGAAGACGGACTGGATACCAATGGATACACATCCTCCCACGCCCACGGTACGGTGCAGACGGTACACCGGTGGGCTACGAGGCCATCATCATCGACGAGTCGCAACAGTACGACACGCAGCAAAACCTCGAGAAACAACAGCAAGCCGTCAAACAGCTCGCGCAGGACAAGGCGAACTTCCTCGCCAACATGACCCACGAACTGCGCACGCCGCTCAACATCATCAACGGCTTTGCAGAGGTCATGCCGTTCACCTCTGACGGCGCGGAGCGCAAGCTCTATGCCGACCTTATGGCACACAACACCGCCATGCTGATGCACATCTCAAAGAACATCCTCAACCTCTCAATTGTTGATGCCACGGGAGTGCCGCTAAAACAGCGCGTCGTGGACTTCGCAGCATACTTCGCCGCCAACGCCACGCAGATGAAGAAGTTCATCTCACCGAACACGGACGTAAAACTGCAGGTGGACACACCCCTGCAGCACCTCTACATGCTCCTCGACCCCGAGAGGATATTCGACATACTCGAGATATTCGTCACCAACGCCTCGAAGAACACCACCTCGGGACGAGTACGCATCGGCTACCGCTACTCCGACTCCAAACTGCTGCTCTACTGCACAGACACCGGAAAGGGCATACCGTACGGGTCCAGAGAGAACCTCTTCAAACGCTTCTACAAAGTGGACGACTTCGTCCTCGGAGTAGGACTCGGTCTGCCTCTGGCACATGCCATAGCAGACACCATGGCAGGCACCATACGCTACTTCTCGCGCCCAGGAAAAGGCTCCATCTTCATACTAGTGCTCCAACGCCCGCTCGCAAGCGAAAAAGACGTTGCCGCTACCCCCCCCCCGAGCCCTAGCCGAAGACACAACGAAGAATAAAGAATTAGGCTGTTCAATTTGATGTACCTAAGTAAAACAGAAAACTATGATGGTACAACGGGCTGAAAGCCCTACACTCCATAGCCCAGGGCAACGCCCTGGGTACATCGGGACACGGGCCACCGCCCTGTAAGGGCAAAAGTACATAAACCCTTCGCGCCATGACTATAGACTTTTGCCCTTACAGGGCGCATGGATACACACAAACAAAAACCCAGGGCGTTGCCCTGGGCTATGGAGTGTAGGGCTTTCAGCCCAAAGATACAAATATTCAAAATGTTGGTACATCAAATTAGACAGCCTATATAAAAAGCAACGGACACTCTCTACCAAAGAGAATGTCCGTCTGGGGAAAATGTGACTGTCCTTAGCCAACAAGATGTGGCGTAAGGAGGTCTATGAGAGAATGGATGATGTGTGTATACAAATCATTTTGTCCATGACTTGCCTTACTTCTTGAAGAAAGCGTCAATCTTCTCGGCTGTATCGCGGCCACTTGCCATGGCACGTACTACGAGGGATGCGCCGGAAGCGGCATCACCGCAGACAAAGACGTTCTCGGGGAACTCTGGCTGCTCTGGCTTGAGGAAGCCCATAGCGAGGAAACAGATCTCACACTTGATAACCTCCGGCTCACCGGCTACAACCATCTTCGGACGACCGCCCTCCGGGTTTGGCTCCCAGTCGATAGGCTGAACGCGGACGCCAGTCAGCTTGCCGTCCTTGCCGAGGAACTCAAGAGAGTTGATGTTCCAACGACGTGTGCAACCCTCCTTGTGTGAAGAGGTTGTCTTGAGGGTGCGCGGCCAGTTTGGCCATGGGTTAGCTGGGTCTTCAGGACCTTCTACCGGCTTAGGCATAATCTCAATCTGTGTGACAGAGAGACAGCCCTGACGGTGGGAAGTACCGATACAGTCGGAACCCGTATCACCGCCGCCGATGACGAGAACGTCCTTACCCTTGGCGGTAACACGCTCTGCTGGAGAGAACTCCATGCCGGCGAGAACGCGGTTCTGCTGTGCCAGCAGCTCGAGGGCGAGGTGTACACCCTTAAGTTCGCGTCCCGGTATCTTGAGGTCACGTGCGGTAGGAGTACCTGTACTTACTACGTATGCATCGAAAACGGTCTGCTCTGCCTTGAGCTGACGAAGGTCACCGTCCTTGGCAAGCTGCTGAAGGTCTACCTCTGCGTTGTAAACGAACTTGATGCCCTCAGCCTCGAGGTGCTTGATGCGACGGTCGATGATGCTCTTGTTGAGCTTGAAGTTCGGTATACCGTAGCGGAGCAAACCGCCGGCAGCCTCGTTCTTGTCGAACACGGTAACGTCGTAGCCCTTCTTGTTGAGACGTACGGCAGCAAAGAGTCCGGCAGGACCTGCACCGATGACTGCCACGCTCTTGCCGTTGCGGTCGTACTGCTGTGGCACGATGAAGTTCTCTGTCCATGCACCCTCGATGATGGCGCACTCGTTCTCGCGATTTGTAGTAGGCTCGTGGTCTGTGAGGTTCAGCACGCAGGCCTTCTCGCAGAGTGCCGGACAGATACGTCCGGTAAACTCTGGAAATTCGTTGGTGGATGTCAGCAGGTTGTAAGCCAACTGCCAGTCGCCCTTGTAGAGAGCATCGTTCCACTCAGGAGCCTTGTTGCCCAGCGGACAAGCCCAGTGGCAGAAAGGTACGCCGCAGTCCATGCAACGGCTTGCCTGCAACTTACGGTCGTGAGTATTCAGCGTCTGCTCTACCTCGCCGAAGTCACGTATACGGTCTTGAAGGTCGCGATATCCAGCTTCCTTTCTATGTATAGTCAAAAATGCTTTAGGATTTCCCATGATTCTTCTGTTTTTGTAGTGAAAGACGTTGATGGATTAGTTGTTGATGAGCTGCATGTTGGCAATCTTCTCCTGCAGCTTCTTCATCTGCTCTTCCTGGAGTACGCGCTTGTACTCGATAGGAACAACCTGTATGAAGTCCTCAACGTAGCGGTCCCAGTTGTCGAGCATCTTGCCGGCAAGTGCGGAACCTGTGTAGAGGTAGTGCTTGCGGATAAGCTCCTTGAGCTCCTTGCGGTAGCTTGCCTCCTCAACGAGGTTTATCTCCACCTGGTCCATGTTACAGAAATAGTCGAAGTTGTGGTTCTTGTCCCAGACGTAAGCCACACCGCCAGACATACCGGCAGCGAAGTTACGGCCTGTCTCACCAAGCACTACCACGCGACCGCCGGTCATGTATTCGCAGCAGTGGTCGCCTGCACCCTCGATGACGGCGATGGCACCGGAGTTGCGGACACCGAAGCGCTCACCCACTCTACCGTTGACATAGAGCTCACCTGTCGTAGCACCGTAGAGACCGGTGTTGCCGGCGATGATATTGTCCTCAGCCACGAAGTCGGCGTTGGCGCGTGCCGGTGGAAGGATAGAGATGCGACCGCCTGAGAGACCCTTGCCGAAGTAGTCGTTGGCCTCACCCTCAAGACGGATGTTAAGACCCTTCACGGCGAATGCACCGAACGACTGGCCTGCGCTACCCTTGAACTTGATATTGATAGTGCTGTCGGCAAGACCTTCTTCACCATACTTTCTTGCTATCTCGCCAGAGAGCATCGTGCAGGCTGCACGGTCAGTATTCTTTATAGCGTAGTCGAGGTTCACCTCTTCCTTGTTCTCGATAGCCTTCTCGCAAGCCTTCAGTATCTCGAAGTCCTTGACACCCTCAACCTTTGTGAAGGCACCGCGATCCCAGTACAGAGGCTGTGTCGTAACAGGCTTGTGCAGCAGGTTGGAGAAGTCGATGGTGCTGTGCTTGTGGTCAGCGTCAGCTGGCTTAACCTCGAGGAGGTCTGTACGACCGATGATGTCCTTGAAGTTCTTCACGCCAATCTCAGCGAGGTATTCGCGTACCTCCTGTGCGAGGAAGAGGAAGAAGTTCTCGACATACTCGGCACGGCCACGGAACTTGGCGCGCAGAGTAGCGTCCTGTGTAGCAACGCCTACCGGACAGGTGTTGGTGTTACACTTACGCATCATGACACAACCGAGGACAATCAGCGGCAGAGTACCGAATGAGAATTCGTCAGCACCGAGCATTGCCAGAGTGACAACGTCGCGGGCTGTCTTGAGCTGACCGTCGGTCTGCAGACGTACCTGACTGCGCAGTCCGTTGAGCACGAGGGTCTGCTGTGTCTCTGCCAGACCAATCTCAGGAGAGATACCGGCGAAACGCATTGACGATGCAGGAGATGCACCCGTACCACCCTCAGCACCTGAGATAACGATGAGGTCTGCCTTTGCCTTTGCCACACCGGCAGCAATAGTACCTACGCCGCTCTCGGCAACGAGCTTCACTGAAACGGCAGCCGTCGGGTTGATGTTCTTCAAGTCGAAGATGAGCTGTGCGAGGTCCTCGATAGAGTAGATATCGTGGTGTGGCGGAGGAGAGATCAGCGTGATGCCAGGGATAGAGTTACGTGTCTTGGCGATGATGTCGTTGACCTTGAAGCCAGGCAACTGACCACCCTCACCAGGCTTAGCACCCTGTGCCACCTTAATCTGTATCTCCTCGGCATTGACGAGGTATTCTGCTGTTACACCGAAACGACCTGATGCAATCTGCTTTGTCTTTGAAGAGAGCGATACGCCGTCCACCTCTGCGTGGTAACGTGCGTTGTCCTCACCGCCCTCACCAGTGTTGGAGCGGGCACCGATCTTATTCATTGCAAGTGCAAGTGCTTCGTGCGCCTCGATAGAGATGGCACCGAAAGACATGGCACCCGTCACGAAATGCTTTACGATAGACTCCACCGGCTCTACCTCGTCGATAGAGATAGGCTTTGCTGCCTTCTTGAATCCCAGGAAGTCGCGGAGGAAGATTGGCTTCTCCTTCTCGTCAACAGACTTAGCCCACTCCTTGAACTTCTTGTAAGAGCCAAGACGAGTTGCAATCTGAAGGTTGGCGATTGTCTCTGGGTTCCAAGCGTGCTCTATGCCGTCCTTACGATAGCTGAAGAGACCTGTGTTATGCAGGAAGCCGTCGAGCTTCTTAGGCTTGAATGCCTCATCATGCAGACGGATGGCATCGCGGGCGATGTCACGAAGACCGATACCGCCGATGGTGGAGTTCTCCGTACCGAAGTACTTCTGCAGCACTTCCTCGGACACACCGATAGCCTCGAATATCTTCGCACCACGGTAAGAACGGATGGTAGAGATACCCATCTTGGACATGATCTTCTTCAGACCCTTGTCTACGGCCTTGATGTAGTTCTTCTCTGCCGTAGCGTACTCCTCCTGCACCTTGTGCTTCTTCACGAGGTCGTCGATGACGGCGAAGGTCATATACGGGTTGATGGCAGAAGCACCGTAGCCCAACAGGAGGGCAGCGTGCATCACCTCACGGATTTCGCCAGACTCTACGATGAGGGCGGTCTGCACACGCTTGCCTACAGAGATGAGGTAGTGGTGTACGGCACTCACAGCGAGCAGTGAAGGAATAGCGGCATGAGTCTCGTCGATGTCGCGGTCAGAGAGGATGATATAGTTTACTCCGTCCTCAACAGACTCCTCGGCAGCCTTGCAGAGGTCGGCGAGTGCCTGGTTCAGACCAGCTTCGCCCTTTGATATCTCGAAGAGG
The DNA here is from genome assembly GCA_963602765.1 of Alistipes putredinis. Taxonomy (GTDB): domain Bacteria; phylum Bacteroidota; class Bacteroidia; order Bacteroidales; family Bacteroidaceae; genus Prevotella. The sequence continues at coordinate 20,214 of CAVCKM010000014.1, forward strand.
ATAGGAAGTTTCTTTGTATTGAAGCCCTTGTAACGGATGTTACAGAGGATGTCGAGTTCTGAATTGGTGAGGACTGGTTGTGGCAGACGAACCATCTTACAGTTGCTCTCGTCAGGATTCAAGATACCGGAACCCACACGACCGATGTACTCGGTGAGGGACATCACGAGTTCCTCACGGATAGGGTCGATGGCAGGGTTAGTAACCTGGGCGAACTGCTGACGGAAGTAGTTGAAGAATATCTGCGGTTTGTCGCTGATGACAGCCAGCGGAGTATCGTTACCCATGGCAGCTACAGGCTCCTGGCCTGCAGTACACATCGGAACGACGGTCTTGTCGATATCCTCCTGACCGAAACCGAAGGTGATGAGCTTGCGGTCGAAGTTCTCCACAGCGTTGCTGACCTTACGGCCAGACTTCAGCTTCTCCAGCTGGATACGGTTGGTGGAGAGCCACTGACGGTATGGATGTGCGGAAGCCAACTGCTCCTTTATCTCACCGTCATAGTATATCTTGCCTTCCTGCGTGTCGATAAGAAGTATCTTACCTGGCTGCAGGCGTCCCTTGCTCTCGATGTCGGACGGGTCGAAGTCCATAACACCCACCTCGGAAGCTACCACCATTATACCGCTCTTCGTGATGGTATAACGTGAAGGACGCAGACCGTTACGGTCAAGCATACCGCCGGCGAAACGGCCGTCGGAGAACATGAGGGCAGCAGGACCGTCCCATGGTTCCATGAGGATAGAATAGTATTCGTAGAAAGCCTTGAGGTCTTCTGATATAGGGTTCTTGTCGTTGAAAGACTCCGGCACGAGGATAGCCATTGCCTGTGGCAGCGACATACCGCTCATCACGAGGAACTCGAAAACGTTGTCCAAGCTTGCTGAGTCGGACATACCCTCCTGTACGATAGGACGCAGACCCTTGATGTCACCCAAAGCATCGGAAGAGAGCACGCTCTCACGGGCCTTCATCCAACCGCGGTTACCGCGTACGGTGTTTATCTCACCGTTGTGGCAGAGGAAACGGAATGGCTGGGCCAACTTCCACTTCGGGAACGTATTGGTAGAGAAACGGGAGTGTACCAGTGCCAAACCACTCGTGAAGTAATTGTTGGAGAGGTCCGGATAGTAACGGCGCAGCTGACCGGAGGTCAACATACCTTTATATATAATGTCGGTGTTAGAGAGCGAGCAGATGTAGAAATCCTCGTCCTGCACACGGTTCTCAATCTTCTTGCGCACCTTATAGAGGATACGCTCAAACTGGTCGAGCATGTCGTCGGCGATGCCAGTAACGAACACCTGCTTGATGTCCGGCTCTACTGCCAATGCACCGGCACCGAGAGCCTCAGGAGCTGTCGGCACGTTACGCAGATGCATCAAAGTAAGACCCTCACGCTCTATCTCTTCAATCATGATAGAGAGAATCTCGCCTTGACGTTTCTCGTCTTTTGGAAGGAAAACGATACCCGTACCGTATTTTCCCTTTTCCGGCACCGGGATACCCTGAAGAAGAATAAACTCGTGAGGTATCTGAAGCAAGATACCAGCACCATCACCCGTCTTGTCACGAGTCTCCGCACCACGATGCTCCATATTCTCGAGCACACGCAGTGCGTTGTCTACCAAGTCGTGGCTTTTGTTACCGTGGATGTCAACCACCATGCCTACGCCACAAGCGTCATGCTCATACGCGGCATTATACAATCCATTTCCCATATCAAATAAAATGTTTAATTAAGGAACTTAAAATCTTACTGTGTTGTTGTCTCTACATCTCATTTAATGACAAAGTGTCAATCCTGACTAATGTTTTTGCATCAAATCGTTTGCAAAGGTACGCATTTTCTTCCACTCTGCACGCCTGCGGCTATAAGTTTTTTAGTCCTTTTTATTTTTGTGTGCGTACAAAATAACAAACTGTAAGCTTTCCTTCATTCAAACCTTACACTTTACACTATATTTGCACCAATTTATTTACACATTGAAACCTTGCTCACTTTTTAACATTTGTGCCGTTTTTGACACTTTGCTACTTTTAACCTTACAAATCTGCACAAAAGTAAGCAAAACGTCAAAAAAGCACGCCGTTTCATGACACTTTGCTACTTTACCGCTACACGGCATAAAAACTGTTATCACAGGTGCGTTGGCATGTGGCTATTTACTAAAACGTGAAATATAGAGGATTTCTTGCACCAATTAAAAAATAATTTGTACCTTTGCACGCATGAAAAAGAGTGTTTTTCTTTTTGTATGTTTTGTAGCTGCAGCGATGTTCTTCGCCACAGGGTGTACCAACAGAGACACCAGTGCAGCTGACTCCTTGCTGATAGGTGACAGCATCACTGCCGACACCACCAGGATGGACTCTATCACAGAAGTGGTAGAAGAGGAAGCCATGCCCGTGGCTGCCGACGAGCTTTTCGACGACTTCTTCTTTAATTTCGCCGCAAGCCGCAAGGTGCAGCGCGAGCGTATCAACTTCCCCCTGCCCGTAAACTCCTACGGCAATGTCACCGAGATTGAGAAAGGCAGATGGAAGCGCGAGACGTTCTTCATGGAGCAAGGCTACTACACGCTTATCTTCAACAACTACAAGCAGCTGAAGCTCGTCAAGGACACTACCGTAAACGATGTCACCGTGGAGCGTATCAACGTCGCCAAGTCAAGCGTGACACGCTGGCATTTCCAACGCACACGCGGTTTGTGGTACATGGTAGACAAGTCGGTCATCTCGCTCAAGCAGCACCCGGATGCCTCCTTCCTGTCTTTCTACGAACAGTTTGCTTCCGATGCCGACTTCCAGACGGAGCATCTTGCGGAAAGTGTGACGTTCACTGGTCCAGACCCCGACGACGACTTCTCCACCATGACGGGCGAGATACTGCCGGAGCAATGGCCTATGTTCGCACCGCAGTTGCCCTCGGGTACCTTATATAATATAATATATGGCGCACCGAGCAAGAAGTCCGACGTGCGCTTCTTCCTCATCAGAGGTATTGCCAACGGACTGCAGACAGACCTCGTCTTCACCCGTAAGGGCAAGTCATGGCAGCTGAAGAAGTGCGCCATGTAACCTAGAAAACCATTGTCAGATGCAATCACTTCTCAACCATAACACCTTCGGCATAGATTGCTGTTGTCGCAAGATTTACGAACCGCAGACCGCTGAGGAACTCGTGGCACTCCTGCCCGAGCTTCGCCAGTCTCCGCTGCTCGTCATCGGCGGCGGCAGCAATTTATTGTTTACACAGGATTTCGACGGCAACGTGCTGCACCCTCAGATGCGCGGCATCGAGGTGAGACGCGAGGACGACGAGAGCGTCCTGCTGCGTTGCGGTGCCGGCGAGGTATGGGACGACGTAGTGGCATACGCCGTGGAGCACGGTTACTACGGCATGGAGAACCTCTCACTCATTCCGGGCGAGGTGGGAGCCTCTGCCGTACAGAATATCGGAGCTTACGGCGCAGAGGCAAAAGACGTGATATATGCCGTGGAGGCCATTGACATCGCCACAGGCGAAGGCCGCCTCTTCTTCAACGACGACTGCGCCTACGGTTACCGCGAAAGCAAGTTCAAAGGGGAATGGAAGGGAAAGTATGTCATCACGTATGTCACATACAAACTGTCCAAGACGTTCACGCCACACCTTGACTACGGCAACCTCCGCGCGGTATTGGCCGAGAAAGGCATCACCTCTCCCACAGCCGCTGACGTTCGCCAAGCAGTGATAGAAATACGAGAGTCTAAGTTGCCCGACGTAAAGGTTGAGGGCAACGCCGGGTCGTTCTTCAAGAACCCCGTCGTCAGCCGCGAAAAGTTCGAATCCTTGCTTGCTGACTACCCACAAATGCCCCACTACAACGTGGATAAGAATCACGAAAAGATACCAGCCGGATGGATGATAGACCAGTGCGGTTGGAAAGGCAAGACACTCGGCAGAGCAGGGGTCCACTCCAAACAAGCCCTCGTTCTGGTAAACAAGGGCGGCGCAACGGGCAGCGAAATCGTTGCTCTCTGCGAAGCTGTACGCAAAGACGTGTACGACAAGTTCGGCATACACATCTCGCCGGAAGTCAACATCATCTAAAACCAACTTTTTAGAAGTCAAAGCAATACCCACATGAAACTCACGTTTCTCGGAACAGGAACTTCCATCGGCGTGCCCGCCATCGGGTGTTCGTGCGATGTTTGCCGCAGCGCAGAACCCAAAGACAAGCGCATGCGGTGCTCCGCCATTGTGGAGACAGACGAGGGACTGAGGATACTCATCGACTGCGGACCGGACTTCCGTTCGCAGATACTGAAGCAGGAGTTCAAGAAGTTCGACGCAGTGCTCATCACGCACACCCACTACGACCACGTGGCTGGCATCGACGACCTGCGTCCCTTCTGCTGGTTTGGCAATGTGGACATCTACGGCACCGCCGATGTGGTGGACACCCTTCACCATACGATGCCCTATTGCTTCAAGAAAGACCTGTACCCCGGTGTACCGTTGCTTACCCTGCATGAGATACAGCCCGGCAAGGCGTTTACCATAAAACGCCCCAAAGAAATCACGGTGAATCTACACCCGAGCGGCGCGAAGCTGGACGGCACTCTGAACACCGTGGGCAGAACAGTCACGATACCCGCAGTAGAGAAGGGCATCGACATTCTGCCCGTACGGGTAATGCACGGTCAACTGCCAATATTAGGCTACCGCATAGGCAACCTCGGCTACATCACCGACATGAAAAGCTACAACGAGGACACCGTGCGACAGATGCAAGGGGTGGACACACTCGTGGTCAACGCCCTGCGTTTCGAGAAGCCTCATCACAGCCATCAGTTAGTGGACGACGCCATCGAGTTCGCACGCAAAGTAAAGGCCAGGCGAACGCTGCTCATACACGTCACACACGACATCGGAACCCACGAACTGGCCAACCGCCGACTGCCCGAAGGCATTGAATTCGCCTACGACGGACAGATTGTGGATATACACACGAATAATGGTACTACACAATAAGTTACATACGTCAACACTACTACGCCCATGAGAAAATCCCTATACCTCCTGTCCTTCATGCTTTGCAGTCTCACGGCATCCGCCCAGAGAAGCAAGATGACATCTTTCGTGCAGAAGTTTGCAGAACAAGGTGCTGCCCTTTCTGCCGAACAGGCAAAGACACGCAGCAAAGCAAGCAGTCTACAGTCCAGCGACAACCAGTCTGCCGCATACGACAGCATACCGAAACTGCTTGTACTCGTACGATGCAGCGACACGAGCCTACTGACGCAGTACGGTTGCAACGTCATGTGCAACTGGAACGACATCTACGCCGTCAACGTTCCCATCACGGAGCTGGACAACGTAGCGGCACTGCCGGAGGTGGAGCGCATCGAGGCGAACGAGCCAAAGAAACTGTCCAACAACATTACATCAAAGACAACACAGGCAGCCGAAGGATGGACTACTACCATTGGCACCACCACAGGGTTCACTGGCAAGGGAGTCATCCTGGGTATCGTAGACTGCGGTTTCGACTTTACCCATCCCACGTTCAGAACTGCCGACCTTAGCGACACGCGCGTTAAATGTATCTGGGACATTTTGGACGACAGCAAGAACAACGGCAGTCCAGTAGTTGCTACGTCAGACTTCTCTGAAACGTTCAAGAACCACAATTTCTCATACCCTAGCACAATGAAGTCCGGGACCACATACGCCGGTCGCCAGTACACTACAGCTGCGCAAGTTGCGACAAAGCTAAAATCGCGCGACAGTGACATTATCAACCATGCCACCCACGTATTAGGCATAGCTGCCGGCAATGGGGTACCCAGTCTCAGTGCAGCAGGAGCAGGCAAGTATGCTGGTATGGCGCCAGAGGCAGAAATTGTAGCCGTCTCCAACCTTACTACAGACAACACGGACTACTGGAAAACCAACTCCACATTAAGCAACAATTCCGGCATATACGATTTGGTAGCCTACAAATACATCTTTGACTATGCCGACTCCCAGAAGAAGCCATGCGTCCTGAACCTCAGTCAAGGAGTAACAGCAAAGGACATGATAAAGGAGACAAATGGCGAGGCTATGTATAAGTTGGAGGCAGAGGTTATCCAGAGCATGCTCGGCGCAGGACACATCCTCTGCGCAGCCGCCGGCAACTCCGAGACCACCACAAACACCAATACCATCTACTTCCCTGCATGTATCGACGGAGTCATCGCAGTGGGGAACGTTTACTATGGCAGCTACAACGGCGAAAGTAGAGCTTACATAAAAAAAAACTATACAGGGACTATGACAGGCGAGATAGCATCATCCAGCAGTTGTGGTCCTGCCCCCATTACTGGTACAATCAAGCCGGACGTAGTAGCACCAGGTACATGCATCATTTCCGCTCTAGACCACTTCTATACATCCTCCCAAATAGACCCTGCCCCAGACGGCAATTTTACCTACAACGGAGTAGAATACAAATGGATAGTCAAGAATGGCACTTCCATGGCAGCTCCCGTCGTCTCCGGCATCGTGGCACAGTGGCTGCAGCTCTGCCCTACCCTGACCCCGGAGCAGGTGCTTGATGTCATAAAGAACACCAGCACGCAGGACCAGGAAGGTGTCACATATCCTAATAACACCTACGGCTACGGTTGCATCAACGCCCTAAAGGGACTCGAATACATCGCAAAGGTTTACACGGGCATCGAGACCGTCTCTGCCGAAGGTACTGCAGAGGGCACCGACGGCGCACCGCAATACTACGACCTCCTCGGCCGCAAAGTCAGCGAGAGCCAAGCCCACGGCGGCATCTTCCTGGTACGCCAAGGCTCGCAGACTGTCAAAGTCGCACGGTAACGGTAATCTCCGTGAAGACACTTTTATGGCTACTTCAATAACTGTGAGTTCTTTAGGACTTTAATGGCCGTTAATTGACCATTAATTTTAGCCATTAATATTATTTATCTATCCAGATGGAACTAGCTGGTAGATAAGGGCAGAGTGAATCCTTGGGTATTAGAAGGAATACTCTGTCTTGAATATATTATTAATGGATAAAATTAATGGTTAATTAACGGCCATTAAAGTCTTTAACACACATTACCTCCGCGGCAATTACCGTTACAAGTAAGCGGAGGCGAGGAAATATATTACGGCGTTTGCCAGTGTGGCAAGCGCAAGCAGATACCAGATGCGGCGTGACGGCTGCGTCTGGTATTTGTATTTTGTGAAGGTGGTAGTGACGAGCATGTCAACCAAGTTGGAGACGGCGAGGGCCACACCCGTACCGAAGAGACCGGCAATGTGATAGCCAAGGATGACACCCACAAGAATGACGACATACGAGACCGTTTCAAGCACAAAGTAGTTGCGCGAGTCACCAGCTGCCAATGTCACATACGAATACGGCAAATATACGGCACGGAATAGCAGGCCCAATGCCGCCATGCGCGCCATCGGCACTACGTCCGTGAACTCTCCACTGAACAGCAGCGGCACCGCCCATGGCAACACCAGTATCATCACTGCCACCAAGGGGGCTATGATACCGATGAGCACCTCCGTCTGACGACAAATCATCTGTCGGCGTTCCTCGGCGTTGCTGAAAATGCCCGTCAGACGAGGGAAGAAGTCCGTCTCAAGGGCTGCAAACGCCAGTCCGCCGTAGGTCATTACTACGGTGAATCCTGCGGAATACAGTCCCACCATCTCCAGCGACCCAACATTATTTATATATGTACGCACGGCAAGCTCCGTACCGTGCGACACCATGCCCGTCAGCACAAACGAGAAGCCCACCACGAGCATCGGCAGACCCTTCTTCAGCCCGTTGCGCTCCATGGAGAACCTCGGCGGCGCAATGCGGTACGATGCGCAGGCACTTATCACGAAGGTGGTAAACGTCAGAAGCACAAGAGCAGGCACTATGCCCTTCATCCCCCATACGTAGTACACTGGTATCGTAGTTACTATGGCGCCGATGACATTGAGCACCGATATGGTGGCGAGCGTCTTGAGTTGGCGCAGTCCCTTCAGTATGGCACCCTCGCCGCACGTCAGCGACGAGAAGGCGATGGCTGGCGAGAGCATGACGAAGTCCCACGTATGGTCGAAGTCGGAGAATGTTATCCACGACAGCGGCTGTGCCAGCACCATGCAGACGAGCATGCCGAAGAGTGCCAGCAGCAGCACCCACGAACGTGTTATGCAGGCAGCCTCTTCCATGGCGGCATTGTCGTTGTTCTCGTATGCTATGGACACCTGCCTGATGCCGCTGACGTCCAGTCCCACGTTGGTGGTGGTGTGTATGAACTCGCGCATCTCGTTGTAGATGGAATTGAGTCCGATGCCGGCAGGTCCCAACAGCATGGCTGCAAGTTTTGCACGTACAAGGTTGAGCAGCATGTTCAGTCCCTGAACGCCGCTGAAAAGTCCTGTAATCTTAAGTAGTTGTTTGCGTGATTCCACGTTGAGTGTTGTTGGTTGTTTAAGTGTTGTTATTGATACAATCTATAGTGTTATGGTGTATTCCGGATAAGCGATGCCCCTTGCCCCGAACTCCTCCTTTTGCATTACAAGTCCTTCATCGAACGTCATGTGGTTCGCCTCCATACTCGTGCCGAAGTCGAAGTAACGGTATCGTCTGCCATGCCATGCCTCGTTGATGAGGTGACAGAGAAGCATGTCCAAAGCATGGACAGACTTACCTTCTGGCGAAGCAGATATATACTGAGTGTGCATAACCGTGTCGGTCAAATAAAGTATTACACCGGCCATCATCTTACCGTCCGGGGCCGTAACGGTACAGCATTCAATCTGTTTAGGGAAACGTTCCTGCAGCAGAAGTATCTCGTCCAGCGTATGAACGGGGCGGGCATTATGACGCTCCATGAGGTTGGTCTCAAGTATGGGCCAGAAGTCTGCTATGGACGCACCATGATTCACTTTGTAGCCTTGATGCACCAATTTATTCTGGTACTCGCGTTTCCTTTTGGACACACCCGGCTCGTCCGACTGCAAGCATACGCACTGTGCCATGTCGCAGCGCGTCATCTCCGCGCCTACTCTCCACAGCCAATACCGGTCTTCTTCGCTCGGCACACGGTGGAACGGGGTTGGCACGGGCTTGTAATACCACTTGGTGAAGCCTTGCGCACGCAGATAGTCCATCGTTGCGTGGAATATCTCCCCAAGTTCCGCCAGATGCAGCTTCGGGGTACAGACGAAACCGCCGTACGTCAGTCCGCGGTGGGAGAAGTACTCTTCGTCCTTCTCGTGCCCCGGCATTACGGCAATCAGATTTCCCTTGCCATTACGGAACATCAGCGAGTGGTCGGCAAAGCGGTCGGCGTGGTAGTCCATATACCGGCGGTCAAAGAGGAACGTGCCGTTTTTCGCCGCAGCTACCAGCCCATTCCATTCCTGTGCATAACTGTCCGTATATCGTTCTATGCTAACCATTTGCTTCTTCTTTCTGCCTCCATTCCATAAACTGTGTCATCTCCCGCATATAGTCCGCCTCATCATAATCATGACTGGCAAGCACCAGGCACAGCGAGCCCGAGGCAAAGCCACGCTCCTGTGCCCAGATACCGGGCGGCACGACAAGTCCTTCATAGGGACGGTTCAGCCCCACTACCTTCTCCTCATGCCCGTCAAAGAGGTACACCTCAAGTGCCCCCGAGGCAGCAATGATGAACTGCCAACACTCTTTATGGGCATGCGTACCGCGGTCCTTGCCTGCCGGCACGTCATATATGTAGAAGACGCGCCGTATGTCAAACGGCACGTGCTTGCCGCTATATAGGTACGTCAGACTGCCGCGCGGGTCCTCCTCCTGCGGCAGGGATATTACCCTACAGTCTTTTATCGTATACATATTGTTTCTTTTACAATTTGCAAAGATAGTGCATTTTCTCGTAATATCCGAATTTTTTCATTCCAAAAGTGTTCAACTCTTGCACGATTACATATTTATTGGTAATTTTGCAAAAGGTTATGCAAAAGATATTGGTATTATTAGCTATCACAACACTACTTTCCTCCTGCCTTTACGAGAAACCAGCAACGTTCTACCGTAAAGAAGGAGAGAAGGCGAAGGCCGTGCGCGTAGAAACCCGCACGGCAAACGTCATGCTTGCCGACCTGGAGGAGGCGGTCAACGGCGAGACGGAACAGTTCGAGATGCTCTGTTCGGACTTGTCTGCCAAGCTCAACGACTTCGTCTCCACTAACGATACGCTGCGTCTGCGCATCTACGCCACACGCCTGTACCAGTTCCGTCTGCGCCACCGCGACAAACTCGACGACATGGCATCGCACAGTACAGAGATTCAAGAGCTGATGACCTCTATAGACCATCTGCCCGCATCAGTAAAAACAGACAACAAGACAGCGCATGACACACATTGACGTCATACTGCCACTGCCGCTTGACACCCTCTTCACCTATTCCGTGCCGGAGAATCTGGCTTCCAAGGTGCAACCGCTGGTGAGAGTACAAGTGCCGTTTGGGTTGACAAAGACCCAAACGGCACTTGTCGTGTCTGTACGTACCGACGCCCAGGGACACAAGACTGCAGAGGGGTACGACATCAAAGACATCGTCGCCGTGCTCGACGAGCGTCCCGTGCTGCTCCCCCAGCAGTATAAACTGTGGCAGTGGATAAGCCACTACTATATGTCGCCCCTTGGGGACATCCTGAAGGCTGCCCTCCCTCAAGGTATGAAGAAGGAGGACGGCTACCGTCCGCGCCTCGAGACCTACGTACGCCTGCCGTACGCCCTGCCCAGCCAGCCACTCGACGAAGCAGGACGCAGCGAACTGGCAGCAGTGGAGCGGTCGTTGCACAACCAACTCGACATCCTCGTACGCTCCCCCAAGCAGTTGCAGACGTTCAACACGTATCTGGAGATATCCCACTGGGACGAGCTGTCCGCTGACACCGGCACCATACCCACCGTCAAGGAAGTGACGCGCGAGGAACTTATCAACGCTGCCCGCAGCAATACGACCACCGTCAAGGCACTCGTCGACAAGGGATGCCTCAAGCTCTACGACAAACCCGTCGGCAGACTCAACACAGACGAGCCGCCGCACCCAGAGAACATCAAGCCCCTCTCGGAAGCCCAACAGAAAGCGGTGGAGTCAATTCATAATTCTGAATGTACAATCCAGAATGCCAAGCCCGCACCAGTGCTGCTGCACGGCGTTACGTCTTCCGGCAAGACAGAAGTGTACATACACCTTATACAGGAAGCCATCGACCGCGGCGAACAAGTGATGTACCTTCTGCCAGAGATAGCCCTCACGGTGCAGATAACGCAACGGCTGCAGCACGTCTTCGGCAGTCGCATGGGCATATACCACTCCAAATACTCCGATGCCGAGCGCGTGGAAATCTGGCAGAAGCAACTCAGCGACCAGCCTTACGACATCATCCTCGGCGCACGTTCCGCTGTCTTTCTCCCATACCAGCGACTGGGGCTCGTCATCATCGACGAGGAGCACGAGACATCGTTCAAGCAGCAGGACCCCGCCCCACGCTACCACGCACGGTCCGTCGCGATGATGATGGCCCACTGGAGCGGAGCGCAAGTGGTGCTCGGCACGGCGACGCCATCCATCGAGTCCTACCGCAACGTGGAACTGGGCAAGTACCGCCTCGTCACCATGACGCAGCGCTACAAGAACCTACAGTTGCCCGTCATCAACGTCGTGGACACCAAAGACCTGCGCCGCCGCAAGATGATGCGAGGCATGCTCTCCCCTACACTCAAAAACGCCATCGGCGAAGCCCTCGAGCGCGGCGAACAGGTCATACTCTTTCAAAACCGCCGCGGCTTCTCGCCCGTCATAGAGTGCCACCAGTGCGGCTGGTCACCCAAGTGCCCCAACTGCGACGTGTCGCTGACGTACCACAAGACCATGTCGGCCCTCACGTGCCACTACTGCGGCTATACGTACCGCATGCCCGAGCAGTGTCCAGACTGCGGCAACCGCGACCTGCGCGACCGCGGTGCCGGCACGGAGAAGGTGGAGGATGCCATCGCCGACGAGTTTCCGCAGGCACGCATCGCACGCATGGACCTCGACACCACCCACACCCGCAATGCCTACGAGCGCATCATCGCCGAGTTTGCCTCAGGCAAGACAAACCTGCTCATCGGCACGCAGATGGTGACGAAAGGTCTGGACTTCGACCGCGTCAGCGTCGTCGGCATCCTCTCCGCCGACACCATGCTCAACCAGCCCGACTTCCGCGCCTACGAGCACGCCTTCACCATGATGACTCAGGTGGCAGGGCGCGCAGGACGCAAGGGGCATCAGGGACAGGTGATACTGCAGACCAACAACCCCGGTCTGCCCGTCATCTCGCAGGTGGTACACAACGACTACCCGGCACTCTACCGCACAATAAAGGCTGAACGTCAGGAGTTCAACTACCCGCCGTTCAGCCGACTGATATACGTGTATCTACGTCATAAAGAAGAGAAAGTTGTGGATAGCGCAGCCCTGGAGCTTGGCAGTCGCCTTCGCCAGAGCCTTGGCAGTTGCGTCTGGGGACCGGACAAACCTGCCGTAGCACGCATCAAGACGCTCTGTATCCGCAAGATAATGCTGAAGCTGCCACTTGACTACTCCATCTCCGCCACGCGGCAAGTAATCAAGCAAGCCGTAGCCGCCACGATGCAGGACCCGCGCTACAAGTCGCTCTTGATTCACTACGACGTAGACCCCCAATAGTAGTTTCCATTGTTGCCGTTACTCCTCTGCAAGATAGTCTTTTGCGTACTCGACGTAATGCGCTGCGAACGACTCTGCCTGTCCAGGACGAGTCTTCTTGATGAACTTGGCAGGCACGCCGCCCCATATCTCATGGTCGCCCACCTTCGTGCCGCCCAGCACCAGTGCGCCGGCAGCGATGATAGCTCCCTCGCCAATTTCTGCATTGTCGAGCACGGTAGCTCCCATGCCAATGAGGCATCCCTTGCGCAGCGTGCAGGCATGCACCGTAGCGTTGTGGCCTATCGTCACGTCGTCCTCCATGACGGTAGGTCCCGTCGTGTTCGTCACGTGCACGCAAGCGCCGTCCTGCACGTTGCAGCGGTTGCCCATCGTTATAGGCGCAACGTCGCCGCGCACCACTGCACTGAACCATACGGAGCACTCATCGCCCATTGTCACATCGCCGATGATTGCCGCCGTCTCACTAAAATAGCAGCTGTCGCCGTACTTGGGCGACTTGCCGTAGATAGTCTTTATTATAGCCATTGTCGTAATATTGTTGAACACCTACTTATTCCTAAATCTACCCGCTACACTTTGCACACACTCCCTTTACCACGTACTCCACGTCGTGCATGACGAAGCCTTCGGGCAGGTCTACCATAGGTATCTGGTAGTCCTCCAGACAGTACGTCTTGCCGCACTGGGTACACGTGAAGTGTATGTGGTTGATATGATGATTCTCCTCGCAGCGGCACACGCAGTACTTCTGCTGCCCCGTCCCGTCGTCGATGAGGTGCAGCAGATGGTGCTCCGCCAGCAGTTTCAGGGCACGGAACACACTGGAGCGCTCCATGCTGGGTATGGCGTGCTCCACGTCGCCAAGCGCGAACGTTTCCGTCTGCCGTCTGGCGTATTCCCAGACGAGCAGGCGCACCGCCGTTGGCTTCACGCCGTGAGAGATAAGATGGTCTTCTGCGTTTGTCATGCTACAATACTTCGTCCATACGGTGCAGTTTGTATCCGTCAAACTGGATGATAATCTTGTGCAGCAGTGTGCCCTGACGTAGGGCTTCCACACGTGGGGCTGCGGCGTAGCCGTTTATTTGGTCTACGGCATCGTCCCACTGTTTTTTCACTCTGGCTTCGTATATCTCTGTCTTCTCGTCCTTCTCCTTTTTGGGGATTAGCTTGAGCTCGAGGATATAGCTGTGCTTGGTGGGGTAATGTGTCAGGTCGGGCAGGAGGAAGAAGTCGCAGTAGCCGTGGTTCAGCTCCAGTTCGGGGGCTGTGTAGTAGTAGCCGTTGAGGTTTAGGTACGCCATGAAGAACCCCTGTATGTTTCGCTCAGCCTCTATGCCGTCGCGGACGGACGACACGTTGGCATAAGCGTCAGCCATCGTCTGCAGCGCGTCACGCCATTTGCCCTCGAAGGCCATATACGTGAACTTCGTTACCAATTCGTTAAGATTGACACACTTGACTTTCTGATATTCCTCTAGCAGATAGCCATAGTATTGCTTTCGTACATTATTGTTGGGGATGCCAAGGACGAGTTGCGTCCCGAAGACACCTTTGATGGTAAGCATTCCATAATAGAAGAGCAGGCTGGGGAACACCTCAGGGTTGGTAATGTCGTGTGCAGGGAATGTCTCCTCCAACCGTGTGACAATCTGTCCCGTCTCGGCTATGGTGCGTATGATACCCTTACGGTCGCCGTCAAGCTTGTCGAGCTGTATGAGCTTGCGCATCTTGTTGTAGTCCGTCTTCGT
>CAVCKM010000015.1:0-4274 GCA_963602765.1 Alistipes putredinis
CAGCCTATATATGATATATCGGAATCGACAAGGCATAAAAAAGCCTCTCAGCCAGATTTGGCTGAAAGGCCTGACAAAGGGGGTTATAATTTACCCTACCCTCTTACTTCAGACGAAGGATGTTGAGCGAATAGGCAGGTATTTCCAGTGTTGCGCCGTCGGTCTTTGTTGTCACGTAGGACTCTACGGGGAAGACGTTGGTCTGGTTGTCTATCGTGTTCTCCTCCTGACCGTCCTTGGCAGTCAGGCGTATCAGCTTGCCGCCGCAGGAGAGTTGCTTGCCGTTCAGGTTGATGTTGGCAGTGGTGGTCTCGCTGCTGGTATTGGCAATCTTCAGTATCACCTCGCCAGTCTTCTCGTCCAGCGTTGCGGTGGAGAAGACTCCAGCCTTGGTGTTCGGCTGCAGCTTGGTGGCGAATATCTCCTTGCCGTCGAGCGAAGCATAGATGCTGTCGCCCTTCACCTTCACGGCGATGTCGTACCAGCGGTTGGTCTCTATCTTTCCAGCCGTTGTGGCTATCTGACCCTTTGCGCCCTTTACCACCTGTTCGATGCCGTGCTGGGTGTTGCCCCAACCGCCAAGGTTCAACCAGCAGTAGTTCTTGTCGTCTACGTAGTTGAAGATGACGAGGAAGCCCTCGTTGCCGGCGGTCTTCTTGGCACGTACCTTATATATATAACCGTCGGAGGTTATCTCGCCCGGATTCAGACGTATGCAGTTCTCTTCGTTGGAGGTCTGCTTTATCTCCGAAGGAGTAGCCTCCCACTTGCCACGCACGTTGCACGGCAGTTCCTGCAGAGTCATCGGCAGGTCTTTTCCGTCGGCATCGGTGTAGCCCTTGTCCTGGAAGGTTGCCTGTGTGCCCCATGTACCGATGCCCACGCGGCAGACAGCCGGCTTCACCTTTTCTTGGTCAGCGTAACTGTACGGATTGTTCTGGGTGACGTTGAGGACGCGCGTTCCTACGTTGTTTGCCATCATGTTCTGCACGTAGTACGACGGTGTACCGAACACCTTGTCGGACGTGAACTGTATCATGTCCGGTGCCCACATACGGTTGTTGAGGTTGGCGAAGATTGGAGCATACGAAGCCATTGTCACGATGTCGGAGTTCTTCTCTATGCCCATCATGTACACCGCCTCACCGAGTGCCGCATCCAGCGAACCCATATCGCCGAAACCCTGCGTCACAGCATATTCACCGACATAGATTTTCGGTCCCTTGCGGTCGTAGTTGTCGTATTTGTTGAAGTTGTTGGCAAACCATGCAGGATTGCGGTAGTAGTGCTCGTCCAGGAGTTCCACGCTTTCCTTGGTGTCCCATGTCGGATTGTCGTCGCCCCACGCCACAACGTTTCCGATGAGGTGCATGTTGGGGTACTTGGCAAGGACAGCGTCCTTGAAAATCTTGAAGCGGTCGTAGTAGCGGTCACTCTGCTGCGACACGTCGCGCTGGTTGTTCTCGTTGCCTATCTCCAGATACTCTATGTTGAACGGCTCGGGATGCCCGTTCTTTGCGCGCATTGCACCGTACTTGGATGTCACAGGCCCGTTGGCGTACTCGAGGGCGTTGAGACACTCGTCCACCCATGGCTGTATGGAGTCGACAGGTGTGAACCCGCCGTGCCATATACCGACGTTAACGACATACAACGGCTTTGCTCCGAGGTCTTCAGACAACTGCAGGTAGTCGTGGAAACCGATGCCGTCGCTGGTGCGGTAACGCCAGTTTACGTTCTTGTGTCCCGGACGCTGCTCGACAGGTCCTATTGTCTGCTCCCAGTGGAAGGCGTTCTCCGGTGCTTCCTGTCCTTCCACGAAGCAACCTCCGGGGAAGCGCAGGAACTTTGGATGCACGTCATGCAGCAGTTGTGCCAAGTCGGGGCGCATGCCGTTATCACGGTTCTTGAATGTCGGCGGGAAGAGGCTCACCACGTCGAAGGTGACGATGCCCTTGCCGTCGAAGACCAGCTCAAACTGCGCCTTCGGGTCGGTGGCGTTGGCGGTGAGTTCTGCGGTGTACTTCGTCCAGCTCTTGCCAGGCTTGAAAGCGTTGTTCTTTGCGTCTGTCGCAACGACAGTCTCTGCGTAGACCTTTCCGCAGCAACCAGCGCTGACAAGGCGTGCCTTCAGCGTACCACGGTAACCGCCCTTTGCCCAGAAGGACAGTTTGTATGTCCTGCCCTGCACGGCGTTGATACCCCAGAAGCCTTCGTTGAGCAGCGATGCCGTGGTCTTGTCCGTTGCGTTGACGGTAACCTGCAGTGCCTTGCCCTGTGCGGAGTTAAGGAGGTTCTTGCTTACCAGTTTGGTGGTGATGGTTGCGCCCTTCTGCGCCTTAGTGTTCCACGTCGGTGTGGCATCGTCAGCGTCCTCAAAGGAGCGGTTGCTTATCAGTTCAGCGTACAGTCCGCCGTCAGCAGCATGGTTTATGTCTTCAAAGAAGAGTCCGTAGAGCGACGGCGACACCTTAGCACCAGGCTTCGCTGCGTCTACGTTAATTGTCACTTGCGCATTCGCCATAGTAGTGGCGGCAAGCATAGCGGATAACATCAATGTCTTTTTCATCATAGTTTGTTTTTTAAGGACTTTAGTTGCCTGGGATTTTTTTAGGACTTTAGTTGCCGGGATTTTTAGGACTTTAATTGCCGTTAATTGACCATTAATTGGAATCATTAATTATTTTTGTTAATTATCTATGCGCGTTTCTGAAGGTAAAGTACAAACATTATAGAATAAATAATATTAATGAATAAATTAATGGTCAATTAACGGCAATTAAAGTCCTAAAAATCCCAGGCAATTAAAGTCAAAAAAGACTCAAAGTCACCAAATAGTCAAAGTCTTCAAAGGTTTATTCAAGTAGTGGCCACCCATCGGCAGTCCAAGATATTTTTCGTGTCACCAGTATCGGCGTGCCATTCTTTTTTACGCTGTAGCCGTGGCAGAAGAAGTAGTCGCCGGAGACGGGGGCTGACTTGGGAAAGGTGTAAGCCGCACAGTGGCCCAGAGCCTCATACTCCTTCTTGTCACCCTCTATGAGCAGCGTGCCGCCGCCATAGCGCATGTCCTTGCCGTCCTTGTCAAGGTACGGACCGTCTACCGCCTTGCTGCGTCCTACTGCTACGCGGTAGTTGCTCTTCATGCCCTGACAGCAGTAGTCCCATGAGACGAAGAGGTAATACCATCCGCCGTGCTTCATGATGAACGGTGCCTCTATGCTGTTGCGCCCTGCAAACTTTGAGGTAGGGTTGGCAGGCATCTCCTTGTTGGCGGGGTCGTAACGGCGCGCAATGACCTGCGGTTTCTCGCCAGCTTTTACGTGCATGGTAGAGTCCAGTCGCACCAGTTGCATGCCATCCCAGAAACTTCCCCATGTCATCCACGGGTTCCCCTCGTCGTCCACGATGAAGTTAGGGTCGATGGCGTTCCAGTTGTCGCGGTCTCCCTTCGATGCCACGATGCAGCCCTCGTCCTTCCAACCGTCGGCATTGGCGAGGCGGTCGTTGGAGAGCAGACCGATGGCGGAGGTGTTCTTTCCAAACGTAGAACAGGAGTACGCCATGTACCACTTGCCACGATAGCGGAACACGTCCGGCGCCCAGATATGGTCCTTAAACCCCGGCACGCTGTCGTGCGTCCATGCAGGGATGCTCTCCGTCTCCAGCACGCCATGCGGCATCACCGTCCATTGCTTCAAGTCCTTGGAGGTCATCTGACCGATGCCGACACCCGTGCAATACAGGTAATACGCGCCGTCCTCGTATGCCACAACGGGGTCGTGTGTCCATGGCTCTGCCGTGACATGCGGTTGCCTGTCCTGCATTTTTTCCTGTGCTACTGCCTTCGCAGAGGTTAGAAAAAAAGGAGCAGCAGCAATTGCTGCCACTCCTAATATAGTACATTTTGATAGTTTCATCATATCAAAGATTTTTACTTCTTCTTGCCCCATATACTCTTGGTTCCCGTTACGCCAGAGTAGACGATGGTCACCTTACGTGGTGAAGCCTCCCAGTCAACCTCACGCTGCACCTTGGTCTTCACACCGCCGATGGTGAGGATATTGTTTATCGCATCGAAACTCCAAGTAGCTCCAAGAGTAGCACCGTTTGCAACGGTATGGTCTGCGTTGAGTGTCACGTTGGTGGAAGTTCTCTGCACACTAACTTCATAAGCAAGGTCGATGTTCTCCCAATCTCCTACGAGTTCCGACTCTGAGATAGCCTCCTGGGGTACCTTGCCGTAACGCTCGGGCATTACTACGGGCCAACCA
>CAVCKM010000016.1:0-35759 GCA_963602765.1 Alistipes putredinis
CAGATAACTCAGCAGAGTGAGCAGATAACTCAGCAGAGTGAGCAGATAACTCAGCAGAGTGAGCAGATAACTCAGCAGAGTGAGCAGATAACTCAGCAGAGTGAGCAGATAACTCAGCAGAGTGAGCAGATAACTCAGCAGAGTGAGCAGATAAAGTCTATGGCACAGGCTATGCTGAATAATGGTCTGAGTATGGACGTTATTGCAGGGGCTCTGAACAAGAGCCTCGAAGAAGTGAAAATATTATTGGAGTAATACGCAAAAGCCCGCAAGATTCCAGAGTTGGAATTTCTTGCGGGCTTTTTGTATGTATCAGAAATATTATGAAGCCGCCCTGCATCGGGATGTAGGATTTCCTGTTATTGCAGGTCTTATTATCTCAGGAAGAGGAAGTTCTGCGGGCGGTTGGAGGCGTATGCCTTGCCGATCTCGGCAATGGCATTGATGCGGAACTTCTCCAACTCTACTGCATCCTTGTACTTCGTCTTGTTTTCGTAGTCCACATCGGTCTTTACCGACTTGCCTACCTCCTGAATCATCTTCTGGGCCTGCGGATAGCACTTTGCTTCCGGGTCTACTGCGCCGAGGATTGCCAGTACTTCCTGTGCGCCCTCCTGCGTAGGGTTAGCAGCCCACAGTGCCTTTGCCTTGTTCAGCTGGGCAAGGTAATACCTGTCGCAGTATTTTTCGTAATACTTGAGAGCTTCCTTCATGGCACGTTCGTACCCGTTGCAGCAACTGGGAACGACGGCGAGCATGGCCATGGCCTCTTCGTAGTTGTCCATGGCTGCCTTGCCGCGGGCATCGCGGATGATATTGTCGAGCTGACTGTCGTAGTAATTGACAACCTTCTTCTTCGCGGTAGAGAAGAACGAAGACACCGTAGCGTTCTGCGCTGTCAGCTGCCTAATGGCATTGATGCACGACTTTGTCTCATTATTGCCGACGCCCTGCACCTCCACGTAGGATGTGCCGAAGAGTTTCTGGTTGTAAACGTCAGCAAGGTAGAGGGTAACACCGAATTTGTTGACTATCTGCGTGGGTGCTCCGCCGACGACGTAGCGGTCCGTCTGGTCGAACTTTGCCGTGATGGCAAACCGGGCGTTGTCCCACC
This sequence comes from Alistipes putredinis, assembly GCA_963602765.1. Classification (GTDB taxonomy): domain Bacteria; phylum Bacteroidota; class Bacteroidia; order Bacteroidales; family Bacteroidaceae; genus Prevotella. The sequence goes on from CAVCKM010000016.1 coordinate 1,115, forward strand.
CTACGTTTACCTTCGACTGCGAAGCGGCGCGCTCCAGCTGTGTCTGCAGCACGCTGGTGGCCTCTGCCGTCAAGTTGGAGAAGTCTCCATCGATGGCGATTGCCATCGGTATGTCACACTCCTGCGCCATTGCACTGGTGGTGCAGCCCAACAGGAGGGATGCTACGAATGTCCTGAATATATGTTTCATATCTGATTCGCTTTATTTTTCACCAAAGATGAGCAAGCACTTGCCCAGTCCCTGGTTTACGGTCTTTACTGGAATATTGTAAGGAGCAGCCTTGAAGAAGCGTGCTATGTTGCGTGCGAAGGCGTAGGTATCCATAGCCTGACCATTGTTGTTGTAGAGAGGGATGCGCACCTGTTCGTACTGCAGCGTGGTGGCTGTAGCGTCAGACTTGCTGAAGCGGTGGTTGACGCAGTTGTCGTTGAGCCAGTTGTCCATCACCTCGTTGAACTCGAGGTCGCCGTACTCCTTCTCGAAGTCGAAGCCCGAGCCGTTGTCGAAGACCTTCATGACTAGTGCCACCTCACGTCCGTTCTCCATCATGTCGTCGAAGTGTGTCTGCAGTCGTGAGCAGAACTCGTCCATGTGGTCCTGCACTGCTTCTTCGAGAAGTACAGGGAGTTCGGCAGAGAATGAGCCTTTGCCCGTTCCCTCAGAACCAGCCACCTGTTTGTCGGAGTATGCGTCCAAACCGCGGAGGTTGTAGGTGATGCTGCTCTTTGGACCAGTCTTGTTTACGGTCCAGTCTATCTCAATGATGATGTCCGGCTTGGCACGGCGGCGCAGACGGTCCAGCGGACTCTCTGCAATGGTAGACCCAGCCTTGCTCGTAATCAGCGATTCCTCAGCCGAGGCGTTATTGATGGACTTCAAGGTCTGCTGCAGGTCCTTGAGCGGGAAACCGCGGTCGGCCATCAGCGAGTTGATCTTGCTGATGATGGCGTTGAGCTGCTGGTCGGTGGAGACAGCCTTCTTATAGTCTGGAACGACTTCCTGTGTACCCTGATTGTCGTATGTCTGTGTGTATCCGTGCTGGTTGCACCATGCGTCACTCGGCAACACCATCAGGACAGGCTTCTTTGCCTGACCAAAACTTGCTAAGGCAACAATGACAGCTACGGCTGCCAAAAGAATTCTTTTTCTCATGTTCTGTTGTTCCTCTTAAAGATGTTCACTACTTATTACGTTGTCTGCCTTCAGACGGGCTTTCAGTTCGGCACGCAAAACGCGGATGGTCATCTCGTATGAGTAACCCACCTTGTCCTTCTTGCGGTCGGCGGACATACGCTTGGTGTCGCGCAGGGAGACGTACTTCAGGTACTCGCCATTGTCCATAAAGAAGATGTTGAAGTAGTCCTCATAACGCTCGCGTGCATTCACTTCCGTCACGAGCGGACGTAGGTTGCAGCCCTTTACGCCGTCGCGCACACCGTCAAAGATGACGGCATACACGGCATTTTTCTTAGCCTGCTCCTTTGCATCGGAACGGTTGCGGCCGTAACCGGTGACGCGCAGTGTCTGCGAACCGTCCAGTTCGGTGCCAAGACACTTGATGGACTGGGTGTCATATACCGTCTGAGTCTGCGCTGCTGCCACCAACGACATGGACAGACACAGGAGTGTGGATAATATAGTCTTTCTCATTGTCTTACTGTCTTTTAGAATTCATAGCCCAGACGGAGCGTGAATGCGCTCGTGGTCTGGCGTTCTAAGTTAAAATACTTCGGGTTGGTCAGGACGTATGCCACGGACAGCTGGAAGTTGTTGTGCATGCCGCCAAAGCTATAGCCTACAGAGGGGCTGAAGTACAGGCCTTCGTTGATGATGGTACCCAGGCGTACTGACCAGAATGGCACTGCGCCACGGTCGTAGGCGGAGATGATATTGCCGCGTACGTTGGCAAATACCGGAACGCCCCATTTACTGTCTTCTCCGCACACTTCACCATTGTTGAAGTAGTAACGTCCGCCAACACCGACACCTACCTTCAAGAACTGGTTGAAACGGTAGCCTGCGGTAACGGTAGCATCTGCAAACTGCATACTCAGTCCGTCGCCCTTAAGGGTAGAGCCGCCTTCCACTTCGGTAGCGAACCAGAAGCCGTAGTCCTGATTCTCGTAATCACGGTAGCCAGTCTGCTTCGGCTTCTCCGGCAACTTAACTTCGCGGTATTGCGCCAGAGCTGGCATGGCAGTCAACATGGCAAACAGGCCGATAACAATGTTTCTTTTCATTTCCTTTTTCCTTTCTATAATCTGTTAAACATTAAAATCCTGATGAGAGGGAGCGTACTACACCGACCTTTTCGAGGGTCTTGCGGAGTGCCTTCTTGTTCACCTGCACGATGGCTCCGCACTTGTAGCCCTTCTGGGTCTTCACGCGCTCGTAGGAACCGGCTATGACGCTTGCGTAGTTCTGGCACTCACCGTCTTCTGCAAAGAACTCATTGCAGTACGACTGGTTGGTGCTTTCGCTTTCAGGCGACGCCATAGCAGGCTGCGTGGCCCCGCTATTGTTGCCTGTGCATCCGCGGAACACGATGCCGTGTACGGCACAACGCTTCAGGTCCTCGTCCGCTACTTTCTTGCTGTATACGAACACCTTTACCAACGTCATGCCTTCGTTGCCAGAACCGGCACCAGTCATGTCGTATTCCGGCATCTTGCTGCCCTTGGCACAAATTGAGAGGGCAACAAAGACGAACATCAATAAACTGATAATCTTTTTCATAACTGTCTTGCTTTTTTAGTTATTGTTTTTACTCCTTTTGTATTTACTTTACAAACTATATTTCGAAGCTGCAAAAGGCTCCTACTTCGTTATGTCACGGATGAGCATACCCTTGGAGAAGTCCTTACCCTTGACAATGCGGAAGGTGGTGTAGCCCAACTGCGAACCTGCAGCTCCTTCCTCGGAAGCCATGAAGCGGTTGTCCCATATGAGGTTCTTTACGGGGGCTATCTCGCCAACCTTATTGTATTTGTGCGTGCCGTCCTCCATCTCAATGGTCTCCAAGACCTCGAAGCGTGAGTTTTCGGTCACACCTTCCTTCATGCCAATATAGGCGGTTACTGGTTCTACTGTCACAAGCGGAGTCTTCGTACGGAACTCCTCATAGCCTCGCTGCAGGTCGACGATATTCTCGTCCAACGCACGCTGGCACGCCTTGCGCACCATTACTTCCGGCTCGTCCTCCTTGATGCCGAGGAACGATGTCGTGCCGCCTTTACTCTCCACCTTTCCGACGTAGCGGAGGCGATACTTGCCGCGAGCGTTTTCGAAGTTTGCTTTCTTAGTGGCATCCGGCTTGTCTGCATACTGTTCCTGATAGAATTCACCTGCCTGCTCGTCATTCCATTCGAGGCGATAGAGGAACGTGTTTATTCTTACTGTAAAGCCCTTGAGCGTTTCTGCCATATCGCCTACGAGGTTGCCAAGGCCACTTATCGTTCTTCCATTTGACGACTGATTATTTGCCGTCATTACAGCACCGCCTATGGCTCCCATAAGCTTGAATATAGAGCCAGCTGTCTTGGCAGCCTTGTTCTTGTCGACATAGCGGATGTCGTTGACAAGTACGAAGGTATTGCCGATGAGGTCCTCGCCGGCATCCTGAAGCATCGCCAGTCCGCGGGCGGAATGGAGTGCCAACTGACGGTCGAACTCGCTGGCATTGTAGAGACCGCGCTCCTTAACCAGCTCCATATCGCAGACACCGGTGTAACTGTCGCGGTTGAACCAACGGGCCACGAGACGGCTTGCCACCTTATTGTTGTTCAGGAACTCGGTAATTGTAGGATTCTCCTTGTCACTCTTGGCATCGTCGAGCTTCTTGTCAAGAGTAAGCACCTTGACGGACAGGTTATGGTCGTTGAACTTGTCTGGCACGGGAATCTGCACGAAGGCATCCTTTATCTCACTGGCGAACTGCTGGTCAACATGGTTGATGAGCAACGAATAGATGGAGCTGCGGCGATACTGCATCTCCGGCATTTTATCGTCTACCTGGGCACTTGCCGTTGCAACGGTGGAACCCAGCAATATGCTTAATAGTATATTCTTCATATCTGCTTTCCTTTATGATTTAATAGTCCCACTCGTCTTCCCCTATAGCCTCGTCGAGCTTGTAGCTTCTGTTCTGGCGTGTCACGTAAAGGAGCAACGACTTCTTTTCTGTCTCGTTGAGCTTACGGAAGTTTACCTTTTCGAGAGTGCTTATTACGGTCTCTATGTTTGTCATATAGACAGGACGGTCGAAGAGCAGCTCGTCCTTGTCTGAAAGCAGATAACCAAAGTCCTTGGCGTAGTTCTGCACCTGCACGGTGTCTATCTTCACCTGCGGCGTGTTAGGCGGCAGTATCTGTGCCTTATTGATATTGCTGTTCTCCAGCTTCATGTTCACGGGACGTACCTGCGCCACAGATTTGTAGAAGTTGTATGCCATGGCGTAGCCAGTCGGTGACTGCTTCTGGGCAGCAGCGTTGTAATGATAATAACGATTGTCCTTCTTTGTCACCCATAGGTGCTGTGCTCCGCGCTCTGAAGGCTCAACGACGCTGGCATACTGGACAGGCACAATCACCTGACCAGTCGGCGACACTGCACCCCACATGCCGTTCTTGCATACGCGTACTACGTCATACGAAGGAGCGATAGCCTTCTGGTAGTCGAAAGGTATGACAGTCTTGCCTTGGCGGTCTACACCGCCGTAGACGTTGCTTTTCTTTACGATGAAAATATCCGCATCGCCCTTTACCTGCGGGAAGAGTATGTCTTCGTAGCCAGAGAGAGCAGCCAGGTCATTATTGTTCTCGTCAAACACCTTAATCTTTCCATTTGCTTCTGTAGCAGCCCACAGGCCCGCAATTTGACTGTGCTTCACATCCTTAAAGCCAGAGCGCACCGTCTTGCCTTCCTTATCAATAAAGGTCCACTCTGTGCCTGTGTACACTGGAGCTACGGAACCGGCGAAGTCTCCGTGAGTCCAATAATCTATCTTCTCATAATTGACATCGAAGGTTGCAGCCACGAAGGACTGTCCAGTAGCAAGGTTATGGTAACCGCAGATGGTCTTTTTCTTCTCACAGATATAGTAGCGCACCATACCTCCCTGCGGTTTCATAACTAACGTGTACAGTCCGCTCTTAAGTATCTCCTTGCCGTCGGCATCCAGTATGCCGCTCTTGAATATACCGTCGTTGTCATTGCTGACACCAATGTATGAACAGTCTGTGACAAGGGTATCCTTCACATAGTGGAAGCTATACTGCATTCGTGCACCTTCTGTATAAAATATGCTCTTCTCTCCTGCATAGGAGAACTCGTACAGTCCCTTGTATTTGGGCTCTACAATGACCCTACCCGAGGCATCAACAACACCGTACTTGGCGTTATTGTAATACTGCTTTTCGCCCTCACCTGTAAGTGCGCCGCCGCTAACAACGAGTGCCTTGCCGTAGCAGTTGGGGGAGGTTATCAGTTTGTAGTCGGGCTTCAATATTATCTCACCTGTCTTCTTCGCCAAACCAAATTCATTGCCAGACTTTATCTGATACACGTCAGCCGACCATTTGGAGATGGACGTATATTTCAATGGCAGTACCTCTTTGCCCGTGGCGTCAATGATGCCATACTTGTTGCCTTTGCCTACTATGGCATAACCGTTTTCAAAAGGGTAAGCCGTCTCATACTGACACTTGATAACCTCCGTGCCAGCCTTGTCCACATAACCCACTTTGCCCTTTTCGTTGGCGCGGATTTGCAGTTCCTGTGCCTGCACGGAGCTGACCATAATGATGCTTGCCGCAAGGAGTAAGCCTCTTGTTAGTTTTAACATGTTCTTCTATCTATTTATTAATATTTGTCCGCTAATAAGATATACAGACAATTGCATTCATGCGTTTACGGCATCAAAGGTATACATTATTTTTATAATAAGCAAAACTTGCAAAAAGAAAATACATCTTTTATGAAAAAGAAACAGAAAAGCCCCGCCGAACTTGCGTTCAGCGGGGCTATATTATGGTCGAAATGAATCGGGAAGATTACTCACCCTTCTCCATCTTAGCCTTCAGAGCTGCGAGAGCGTCGAACTCACCGAGAGACTGAGCAGCTGCTACGTTGTTGATAGCAACAGACTCTGACTTCTGTGCGCCGCCACGCTTGCGTGGAGCCTTAGGAGCGTCCATTTCCTTCTCTGGCTCGAATGTGCGAGAGTGAGAGAGGATGATGCGCTTTGTCTCCTTGACGAACTCGATTACCTTGAAGTCGAGCTCCTCGCCCTTCTGTGCCTGAGTGCCGTCCTCCTTAACGAGGTGCTTTGGAGTAGAGAAGCCCTCACCGCCCTCGTTGAGAACGATAACTGCGCCCTTGTCCATAACCTCAGATACAACACCTTTGTGTACAGAACCTGGAGTGTAGATTGTCTCGTATGTATCCCATGGGTTGTCCTCGAGCTGCTTGTGACCGAGAGAGAGACGACGGTTGTCCTTGTCTATCTCCAGTACAACAACCTCGATAGGAGCACCTACCTGTGTGAACTCAGAAGGATGCTTTACCTTCTTGGTCCAAGAGAGGTCAGAGATGTGGATAAGTCCGTCAACACCCTCTTCGAGCTCTACGAAGATACCGAAGTTAGTGAAGTTGCGAACCTTTGCAGTGTGCTTGCTGCCAACAGGGTACTTAGTCTCGATTTCTGCCCATGGGTCTTCCTTCAGCTGGCGGATGCCGAGAGACATCTTGCGCTCAGCGCGGTCGAGAGTGAGGATTTCAGCCTCTACCTCGTCGCCTACAGAGAGGAAGTCCTGTGCAGAACGGAGGTGCTGGCTCCAAGACATCTCGCTCACGTGGATGAGACCCTCTACGCCAGGTGCTACCTCTACGAATGCACCGTAGTCAGCGATAACGACTACCTTACCCTTGATGCGGTCGCCAACCTTCAGGTTTGCGTCCAGAGCGTCCCATGGGTGAGGAGTGAGCTGCTTCAGACCGAGAGCGATACGCTTCTTCTCGTCGTCGAAGTCGAGAATAACAACGTTGATCTTCTGGTCGAGCTCTACAACCTCGTGTGGATCGCTTACGCGGCCCCAAGAGAGGTCTGTGATGTGTACGAGACCGTCAACGCCACCGAGGTCGATGAATACACCGTAAGAGGTGATATTCTTGACAGTACCCTCGTATACCTGACCCTTCTCAAGCTTAGACATGATCTCCTGGCGCTGTGCCTCGAGCTCTGCCTCGATGAGGGCCTTATGTGAAACGACAACATTGCGGAATTCCTGATTGATCTTAACAATCTTGAACTCCATTGTCTTACCTACGAATACGTCGTAGTCACGGATTGGATGTACATCAATCTGTGAGCCTGGAAGGAATGCCTCGATGCCGAATACGTCAACGATCATACCACCCTTAGTGCGGCACTTGATGTAACCCTGGATAATCTCTTCGTTCTCAAGAGCGGCATTAACGCGATCCCAGCTCTTGCTGAGGCGTGCCTTCTTGTGAGAAAGGATCAGCTGACCCTTCTTGTCCTCCTGATTCTCAACGTATACCTCAACGGTATCGCCTACCTTCAGGTCTGGATTGTAACGGAACTCAGAAGCGGCGATGATACCGTCGCTCTTGTAACCGATGTTTACGATAACCTCTTTCTTGTCGAGAGAGATAACGGTGCCGTCAACCACCTGGCCTTCTGACACCTTGTTCAGTGTAGCATTGTAAGACTCTTCCTGAGCCTCCTTGCTTACGCTTGAGATACTGCCGTTCTCGAACTCGTCCCAGTTGAAGTCGTCGAGTGGCTGTACATTTTTAAAGTTAGACATGTTAATTAATAAAAGTTTAATGACCCCCTACGGTGGAAGTCGGCTGCAAAGATACTACTTTTCTATTGACTGATAGGCACATGCGCACACCAACGACCAAACTTTTAAATATTCTTAACAGATATAGACTAAAAAGCGGACGCTCTGCATGAGTCTTCCTCAAAAATGTAGTACTTTTGCAGCAAACTTATACATCAACACATGAAACTAAGCAAGAACAAGCCGTTCGCCCTCGGACTGGCAGCCGTACTGGCAGTCATCGTGGCGACAGTCGTATTTTATCTGCTGGCACCAGTAAGCAAGGCCAGCGACACCGTTTACCTCTATATCGATGCAGACGACAACGTGGACTCCATCTCCGCAAAACTGGAGAAGGACTGCCACGAATACGGCATAGCAGCCCTGCGCACCGTCATGCGCCACGCTTCGTACGACGAGAATATCCACACAGGACGCTACGCCATCACCCCTAACATGGGTGCCTTCCAACTCTACCGCCACCTGAGCAACGGACAGCAGGAGCCTGTCAAGCTGACCATACCGTCCGTACGCACCGTCGACGACCTCGCCGCTGGACTCTCCGATAAACTGATGCTTACAAAAGAGCAGTTGTTGGGCACGCTGACCAGCAACGACTCGTGCGCCAAGTACGGCATGGACACAGCCACGGTGATGACGCTCTTCATCCCCAACACATACGAGGTCTACTGGAACATCTCACTGCCGCGCCTCATGGAGCGTATGCAGAAGGAGAGCGGCACATTCTGGAACGGCGACCGCAAGGCGAAGGCTGACGCTCTCGGGCTGAACGAGACGGAGGTGATGACACTTGCCAGCATCATCGACGAAGAAACCGCCAACAACGCCGAGAAGCCAATGGTGGCAGGCATGTACTACAACCGCCTGCAGAAGCATATGCCCCTACAGGCTGACCCGACGATAAAGTTCGCCCTAAAGCAGTTTGCCCTAAAGCGCATATACAATAATATGTTGCACGTCAAGTCACCGTACAACACGTACGTCAACGAGGGACTGCCCCCAGGACCAATCCGCATCCCGTCAGTAGCCGGCATAGACGCAGTGTTAAATCTAGTCCACCACGACTACCTGTATATGTGTGCAAAGGAGGACTTCTCCGGCACCCACAACTTTGCCCGCACCTACAGCGAGCATCTCGCCAATGCGGCAAAATACACCAAAGCACTGAACGAACGGGGAATAGAGTAAGTAATAGTATATGAACATGTCAAGACTTTACCTCCTTCTACTTTGCCTTGCAGTCACACTCACGACATCTGCCCAAGCTGCAGGCAACAAGAAGACGCTGCAGAAACGCGACAAATACGAGTGGGACGGCGAGATACCCGTCTATGTGGAGGACCTGAAGAAGGAACTCACCTACCCTATGGCGTGGGGAAACAGTCCCGTGAAGAACTTCAAGAAATGGAAGAAGGCGGCAAGGGCGAAAGTGTTCGAGTGCATGATGACCCCGCCGAAGAAGGCGGCAGCGTGGGACATGGAGGTGCTTGCCGAGGAACAACGCGACGGTTACAAGGCGCAGAAGATAGCCTTCAACATCAGTGCCTACTCGCGCGTCACGGCTTACCTGCTCATTCCAGACGGCAAGGGTCCTTTCCCCACCGTGAACGCCCTGCACGACCACGGCGCACACCTCTTCATCGGAAAGGAGAAGATGATACGTCCGTTCGGCGACACACAGGAAGTGCTGGACGATGCCGACGCATGGGCTCGCCAGCTTTACGACGGTCAGTACATTGGCGACTACCTGGCGCAGCACGGCTACGTGGTATTCTCCATGGATGCCCCGTTATGGGGAGAACGCGGGCGCAAGGAGGGAGTGGACCGCAACAAATATGACATCATAGCCGGCAACATGATGATGCTGGGGCGAGACCTCTCGGCCTTCATGACTTACGACGACATAGAGAGCACCGAATTTCTTGCATCACTGCCTGCCGTGGACAGCAAGCGCATAGGATGCATAGGATGTTCCATGGGCGGCTACCGTTCGTGGATGCTCTCCGCCATGTCGGATAGGATAAAGACTGGCATCTCGGTCTGTTGGATGACTACGACAGACGCGCAGTTGACCAAACGCTTCGGACGCAAAGAGAACGGCGGTTTCGCCAACTGCATCCCAGCCCTACGCCAATATCTTGACTACCCACACATAGCCTCGTTAGCATGCCCCAAACCGATGCTCTTCATCAACGGTACAAAGGACAAGCTCTTTCCTATTCCGGGAGCTGAGGATGCATTCGCCACCATGCACGAAGTGTGGAAAAGTCAAGGAGCAGACAGCTGCCTGCACACGGAACTGTGGGACATCCCCCACTCCTGCGGAAAGGAAGTGCAGGAACAAGCTCTCAAATTCTTCGACCGATACTTGAAAGAATAAGGCTCAACGGGGATTTCCCATGAAACCGCCTCTTTTTTCGTGATTTCCAACAAAAACTTTTGAAATGCAAAAGATATTTATTACTTTTGCACCATCGTTACAACATCATATAATGAGAATAATTGCAAGAAGCAAAATCATCGAATATTATACAGAGCATGCTTCGGCAGAAGTTGCCCTGGAAGAATGGTACCAGAAAACGAAGAAGGCGGAATGGACTTGCTTTGCAGACATGAAGAAAACGTTCAACAGTGTTGACAGCGTAGGCAACCAACATTATGTCTTCAATATCAAGGGCAATGATTTTCGCCTGATTGTAGTCGTGAAGTTTACCATCAAGACTGTGTTGATACGCTTCATTGGCACTCATGCGGAATATGATAAAATCGACGTAAAAAACATTTAAGGCTATGGCTAAGATACAAGACAAGAACGCATACGATGCAACAATGGCAAGGATAGAAGAACTCCTGCCGTTGGTGGACGACGATACCTCCAAGACCGACAAGAACCTGATAGAACTGGACCTCCTGTCCGAGCTTGTGTCAGAATATGAGGACGAGCACTACCCCATAAAGTCGCCATCCTTGACAGACGTACTGAAACTGAGGATGTACGAAATGGGGCTCAACCAAAGCAAGCTCTCGGAACTGCTGGGTGTCAGCCCTTCCCGTATCAGCGACTATTTCTCGGGAAGATGTGAGCCCACGCTGAATGTCGCGCGCAAGATGCACAGAGTATTGGGAATCGACGCCAACATAATCTTGGGAGTGTAAAGAAACGTGCCGGCGGGTCACGCGTAACTGCCCCTGGTCCCCGGTCCCTCATGACCGTTTTATGACTTGGCCTAATCTTTTTCCCATGAAACCGCCAAATGTTTTACTGAAAATTTCTGTCGCGTCGGGTCTGCGGAAGTACCTAAAGAAATTTCCTGCTTTGTAATGCTCAAGTTATCTTCAAAAACTACAGGGCTCCAGACAGTATCTCGTTGGCACGTGCTATGCTCTCTGGCGACGGGGAAGGCACGTCGGGCAAGGGATATTCTATGCCGAGTTTCTTGTATTTGAAGATGCCGAGGGTGTGGTATGGCAGGACATCTATGCGCTTTACGTTACGGAGAGTGTGGATAAAGTCGGCAAGCTCTTGCAGGCAGTCTACTTTATCTGTAATGCCGGGGACTAGGACGTGGCGTATCCATACGGGAATGTTACGCTCGCTGAGGTAGCGGGCGCAGTCGAGGATGTTGGCATTGGTGTGGCCAGTCAGTTTGCGGTGCTCAGCATCGCGGATATGCTTTATGTCGAGCAACACGGTGTCGGTGACGGTCATCAGCTTTTCAAACTTGTCGAAGAATGGCTGAGTGTGGCGAAAGGGCTGTGCCGACGTGTCAAGACAGGTAGTGATGTTGCGCTGCTTCGCCTTGGTGAATAGTTCCAGCAGGAAGTCTATCTGCATGAGTGCCTCACCACCGCTCACAGTGATGCCGCCCTCTGTGCCCCAATATGGACGGAAACGCTCGGCACGGTCCAACAGTTCGTCAGCTGTCATCCGCTCCCCCACCCCAGTCTTCCACGAGTCGGGATTATGACAGTACTGGCAGCGCATGGGGCAGCCTTGCAGAAATATAAGGAAACGTATGCCTGGGCCGTCCACCGAGCCGAAGCTCTCTGTACTGTGGACGAAAGCGGTATTTAATTCATAGCTCATAATGCTTAATTCATAATAAAAGCCACAATTCATTGATATATTTTATGAATTGTGGCTTTTTCGTGTACTTATAGTATATTCGTTATTACAGTCTCTCGTGAGCCTGGCGTGCGATGACGTCGAGCTGCTGTTCGCGTGTGAGGTCGATGAACTTCACGGCGTAACCGCTGACACGGATGGTGAAGTTCTGGTACTCTTCCTTCTCTGGGTGCTCCATAGCATCCTTGAGTTTCTCCACGCCGAAGACGTTGACGTTGAGATGGTGTGCTCCCTGATCGAAATAACCGTCCATTGCGCTAACGAGTGTCTTGGCACGCTCCTCGTCGGTGTGTCCCAGTGCACCGGGGTTGATGGTCTGGGTATTGGAGATGCCATCGAGGGCATACTCGTATGGCAGTTTGGCAACGGAGTTGAGCGAAGCCAACAGACCATTTTTCTCTGCTCCATAAGACGGGTTGGCACCAGGTGCGAGAGGAGCACCGGCAGGACGTCCGTCAGGCATGTTGCTGGTGTACTTGCCGTAAACCACGTTTGAGGTGATGGTAAGGATGGACGTAGTAGGCTCTGAGTTGCGGTAGGTGTGGTACTTCTTTACCATTCCGAGGAATGTCTTGAGCAACCATACTGCTATCTCGTCAGCACGCTCATCGTCGTTGCCGTAGCGTGGGAAGTCGCCCTCGGTCTTGAATTCGAGCGGGAAGCCAGTCTCATCGCGGATGATGTTTACCTTTGCGTACTTAATGGCGCTGATAGAGTCAACGACATGGCTGAAGCCTGCTATACCTGTAGCGAAGGTGCGGCGCACGTCGGTATCAATGAGTGCCATCTGCGAAGCCTCGTAGAAGTACTTGTCGTGCATATAGTGGATGACGTTCAGAGTCTTCACGTAGACACCGGCGAGCCAGTTCATCATGTCCATGAAGCGCGGCATGAACTCGTCGTATGTCAGCACGTCTCCCTCGATAGGACGGTACTTGGGTCCGCACTGCTCACGGGTCTTGGAGTCTACACCGCCGGAGATAGCGTATGTGAGACACTTTGCGAGGTTGGCACGAGCACCGAAGAACTGCATCTCCTTACCTGTCTGAGTTGCGCTGACGCAGCAACAGATGCTGTAGTCGTCGCCCCATACCGGACGCATCACGTCGTCGTTCTCGTACTGTATAGAGCTGGTCTTAACGGAAATCATAGCAGCGTACTTCTTGAAGTTCATCGGCAGGCGTGAGCTGTAGAGTACGGTGAGGTTTGGCTCTGGCGAAGGACCCATATTGATGAGGGTATGAAGGAAACGGTAGTCGGTCTTTGTTACCATAGAGCGTCCATCCTGACCAAGTCCGCCCACTTCAAGTGTAGCCCATACAGGATCGCCGGAGAAGAGTTCGTTGTATGCCGGTATACGTGCGAACTTCACCATGCGGAACTTCATCACGAGGTGGTCAATAAGCTCCTGCGCCTCGCTCTCGGTGAGGGTACCCTCCTGGAGGTCACGCTGTATATAGATATCGAGGAACGTAGCCACACGTCCTACGGACATAGCTGCACCATTCTGTGTCTTCACAGCTCCGAGGTAACCGAAGTAGAGCCACTGTATAGCCTCACGGGCGTTCTTCGCTGGCTGTGAGATATCAAAACCGTAAGCCTCAGCCATCTTGCGCAGGCCCTTCAGAGCCTTTATCTGCAGTGCCACCTCTTCGCGTAGACGGATTACTTCGTCGGACATCTCGTGCTCGCCCATCTCAGTGCGGTCCTTGCGCTTCTCCTCGATGAGGTAGTCGATACCATAGAGAGCCACACGGCGGTAGTCACCTACGATACGACCACGACCGTATGTGTCGGGCAGACCGGTGAGGATATGATTGTGGCGCACAAGCTTCATCTCCGGTGTATAGGCATCGAAGACGGCATCGTTGTGCGTACGGACGTATTGTGTGTAGAAGTCGTGGAGTTGTTCGTTAGGTGTATAACCATAGTTGATGCATGACTGCTCAGCCATCTTCAGACCACCGCCCGGCATGAAGGCACGCTTCAGGGGTTTGTCGGTCTGCAGACCTACGACAGTCTCCAAATCCTTCATTGACTCATCGATGTATGCTGCGCCGTATGTGGTCAGACGTGCAGGCTTCTCTGTCTCCATATCAAGGACACCGCCCTTGGCGCGCTCCTCCTTCTGAAGTTCCTGCAAGCGGCCCCAGAGCTTGTTGGTTGCTTCCGTAGGACCTTCGAGGAAGGACTCGTCACCGTCGTAGATGGTGTAGTTCTTCTGAATAAAGTCTCTAACATTTACTTCTGTCTTCCAAGAGGTGCCCTTAAAACCTCTCCATTGAGTCTTTGTACTTTCCATATTTAGTGCTTGTTGATTTTCCGATGCAAAGGTACAAAAAAAAATACAGATGCAGAAGCGTTCTACATGAAAGCTGCTGCATCTGTATTAAAATACTCTTAATTGGTTATCTTGACTTTACAATTCTGCAATGGGAGGCTCAGAAAGCCTCAACTTTGCATTTAGTCTACCAAGAAATTGGTAATCTTGGACAGTGCGTCCTGCTTGGCGGCCTCGAGGTCGTCGTTTACGACTACTGTATCAAACTTGTCGGCGAATGTCAGTTCGTACTCCGCACGGGCAATGCGCTGTTCTATCACCTCAGGGGCATCTGTTCCCCTGCCGTTAAGACGCTTGCGAAGTTCCTCTACTGACGGGGGCTGAATGAAGAGGCTTAGTGCCCTGTCGCCGTACGCTTTCTTGATATTCATTGCGCCATGCACGTCAACGTCGAAGACGACATTCTCGCCTGCCGCCAACTGTTTGTCTACTTGGCTCTTGAGCGTACCATAGAAGCGGTCGGTGTACACTTCTTCGTACTCTACGAATTCCTCCGCAGCAATCTTCGTGCGGAATTCCTCTGGGGTGAGGAAGAAGTACTCTACGCCATTCCGTTCCGTACCGCGTGGTGCACGAGAGGTGCAGCTGATGGAGAAGTGCATCTTCAGCTCTGGATGCTCCTGCATCAGCCAGTTGATTATCGTTGACTTTCCACTGCCACTGGGGGCAGAAAATATTAATAGCTTTGCCATTGGGTTTATATCTTTTTCCCTTACAATATAATTACATAACTCCAATCCAACGGAGGACGTCGTTGAGGTTCGCCACGAACATCAGGAGGAACAGTATGCCCATGCCGACGTACTCAGCGTAGAGCATGAACTTGTCGCCAGGTTTGCGACGGAAAATCATCTCATAGAGAAGGAAGAGGACGTGTCCGCCGTCCAAGGCCGGGATAGGCAGGATGTTCATGAACGCAAGTATGATGGAAAGGAACGCCGTCATCATCCAGAACATATACCAGTCCCAGACGGGCGGGAACATGCTGCCGATGGCACCGAAACCGCCCAACTGCTTTGCTCCGTCACTACTGAAGAGGTACTTCAGGTCGCTGACGTAGCCACCGAGCATGTCCATGGCGTAACCGACACCAGCTGGTATACATGTGATGATATTATAGTCGATGTGGGTAGGCTTCATGTAGTTGCCCAGCGTAGTCATTCCTACACCAAGCTGAACCCGCTCTTCGTTTGACTCGAGTTGTACAGCGGCAGTGTCGCGTACGCCAGCTCGCTCATATACTATAGTAGTAGTGAGGGCCTTAGCAGAGTCTGCCGTTGTCTTGCAGTCAGCAAGTGCATCGGCTATTCTTCCGCACGCTTCAGTGAATTCGTTCCATGAGTCAACGGAGGTCTTGCCGATGGCAACGATTTTGTCGCCCTTCTTCAAGCCCGCCTTTTCAGCGGGTGTGCCTGCAATGACGCTGTCAACGTCTGCCGGAACGAACGGACGGCAGAATACTGGAGAGCTCTTCAGCATGTCGAGCAAAGACAGGTCGCCTGGCAGGTTAACTGTCACGTCCTTACCGCCACGGTTTACTGTCACAGTCTTTGCGGTGGAAAGGTCGCGAACGAGATTGGCATCGAAGGAGGTAAACTCGCCGTTCTCTGTACCGATTAGCTTGTCGCCGTCACGGAATCCGTATGACTTTGCCTGCTCGTTGAACTTCATGCCGAACGGCATGTCCTTAACGGCATAATAGTCGTTGCCCCACGAGAGGAACACGGCGCAGTAGATGATGAGTGCGAGTATGAAGTTAACAAGCACACCGCCTATCATTATGAGCAGTCTCTGCCAGCAAGGCTTGCTTCGGAACTCCCATGGTTGCACCGGAGCATTCTGAAGTTTATCGAGGTCATGCTGCGACTCGTCTATCATGCCATCTATCTGGCAATAGCCGCCAAGAGGTATCCAGCCGATACCGTACTCCGTGCCCTCGTATGGATACGTACCGTCTTCATTCTTCTTTGCGGGACCTTTGCCGCGCAACTTTCGCCACCATGTGAACTTGGTGGAGAATAGTGAGAACTTATAGTCGAAGAAGACGTAGAACTTGTTTACGCGTACGCCAAAGAGTTTAGCGAAGAAGAAGTGTCCGCCCTCGTGGAGTGCTACGAGGATAGTGATAGCCAGTATGAACTGCAGCGTACGTACTATTATTGGATCCATGCTTTAGTTTAGTGTGTAAGTGTGGATATACCTATGAGTTACTTGTGTTTTGCTTAAATGAATGATGTCGCTATGCGGCGTGCCTCTGCATCAGAATTGACGTAGTCTTCGTACGTTGGTGTCGTGATGACGGTAGCCTGGTCGAGAGTCTTCTCAATGATATCGCCCATGTCAAGGAAACCTATCTTGCCTTGACGGAAGGCCAGATTCACTATCTCGTTGGCAGCATTGACCACACAGGCGGCATTTCCCTTGCGGCGCAGTGCTTCGAATGCCAGTGCGAGACACTTGAACTTCTGCTGGTCTGGTTCGAAGAACTCCAGAGGATGTTTGAACAAGTCCAGACGCTCTCCGCTCATTGGCAGGCGGTCGGGGTATGTGAAGGCATACTGTATGGGCAGTCGCATATCGGGCACGCCGAGCTGCGCCTTGACTGCTCCGTCGCGGAACTGCACCGCACTGTGCACGATGCTCTGCGGATGCACAAGCACCTGTATCTTGTCAGCCTCAACGCCAAAGAGCCACTTCGCCTCTATCACCTCGAAGCCCTTGTTCATCATGGAAGCGGAGTCGATGGTTATCTTCGCACCCATATCCCATGTGGGATGCTTCAGTGCGTCTGCCGCTGTCATGGAGCGCATCTCGTCGAGGGTCTTCAGGCGGAACGGACCGCCTGATGCCGTGAGGAGTATCTTCTCCACCTCGTTGTCTCCCTCTCCCACTATGCTTTGGAAGATAGCGGAATGTTCTGAGTCCACTGGCAGGATGGGTGCGTGATACTGTTGGGCGAGGTCGCAGATGAGTTCTCCGGCAACGACAAGTGTCTCTTTGTTTGCCAGACATATCTTCTTGCGCGCCTTGATGGCGCTGATGGTAGGTGCCAGTCCGGCGAAGCCCACCATTGCTGTGAGCACCATATTGACGGGTTGCGCCGCAGCAACGTCACAGAGAGCCTGCGCTCCGGCATATACATTGATGTCGGGACAGTCGGCAAGTAGTGCCTTCAGGGCCTCATACTTGTCTTCGTTAGCCACCACCACGCAGGCAGGCTTGAACTTGCGTGCCTGCTCAGCGAGCAGTTCTATGCGGTTGTTCGCCGTAAGGCAATAAGCCTCAAAGCGGTCGCTATGTTCTTCTATCACCTCCAGGGCCTGCGTTCCGATGGAACCCGTAGAGCCAAGGATGCATATCTGTTGTTTCTCCATTACAAATGTAGTATTCCCCAAAACGTGTATTACAAATCCAGTATTCCCTCAGGAAGGTTCAGTGCTATCGTGTGCCCTTCGGTATCAATGCCCACGATGAGTTCTTCCGATGCCGGGATGAGTCTTCCGTCAGTCAGTTCGAACATGATGTTGATGGTCTGCTCGTCGACTGCGGCTATCTCTCCGACTGCCGTCTGAGTGTTGGCATCCACCAGTGTGTACCCCACCAGTTGTGCATAACTCAGTTCGCCGTCGCTTGCCTCTTCCGCATCGGCGCGTGGGAAGTAGACCAGCGTGCCTGTCAATTCGCGGGCACGCTCTTGGGTGTCTATGTCCTCAAACTTTATCAGTGCCGTCTCGTCCGACTTAAAGCGATACTCCTCCATAAAGAAAGGCACCATTATGCCGTCGAGTTCCAGCACGAGGTATTCGGCATCGACACGGTCGAAGATGTCGTCCTCCACCTGCATCGTCACCTCCCCCTTGACGCCGTGCGCCTTACCGAGCTTTCCTATGCGATATACGTCTTCTTTCTTTATCATTATTGCCTGCTAATACGTGCTCCAAGAGCGTTCAGTCGTCCCTCGATATTTTCGTAGCCACGGTCTATCTGGGCTATGTTGCTGATCTGCGACGTGCCGTCTGCCGAGAGTGCAGCGATGAGGAGCGCAATGCCGGCGCGGATATCGGGACTCGACATTCGTGCAGCCCTCAAGCGTATCTTGCGGTCGTGCCCCACGACAACGGCGCGGTGTGGGTCGCAGAGAATTATCTGCGCCCCCATGTCAATAAGTTTGTCAACGAAGAAGAGTCGGCTTTCGAACATCTTCTGATGGAAGAGCACTGACCCCTGCGCCTGCGTTGCCACGACGAGCAGCACGGAGAGCAAGTCTGGCGTGAGTCCTGGCCACGGAGCGTCGCTCAGCGTCATTATGGTGCCGTCGATAAACGAGTCTATCTGGTAGTGGTCGTGACGAGGAATGAAGAGGTCGTCGCCTTCTTCCTGCACATCTACACCCAATCGGCGGAAGGCATCTGGTATGATGCCGAGGTCAGGGATGGAGACGTTCTTTATTCTAATGCCGTCGCCCACCATTGCTGCCATGGCGATGAACGAGCCTACCTCAATCATGTCTGGGAGGAGTCTGTGCTCCGTGCCACCCAGTTTCTTTACACCTTCTATATATAGTAGGTTACTGCCGATGCCGCTGATGTTAGCCCCCATGCGGTTGAGCATACGGCAGAGCTGCTGTATGTAGGGTTCGCACGCTGCGTTGTATATGGTAGTCTTTCCTTCCGCCATAACCGCCGCCATGATAATGTTCGCCGTTCCTGTCACCGATGCTTCATCGAGGAGCATATAGCATCCCTTCAGTCGCTCGGCGTGCAGTTCATACACGTCGCGTCCTACGACACGGTTATACGATGCGCCAAGATTTCTGAAACCGAGGAAGTGCGTATCCAGTCGGCGACGGCCTATCTTGTCGCCTCCTGGTTTAGCCACCGTAGCGCGCCCATATCTGCCGAGCAATGGGCCAATCATCAGTACGGAACCTCTGAGCATGGCACATTCCTTCACGAATGCATCGCTGGAGAGGTAGTCCAGATCCAGCTCATCGGCCTGAAAGGTGAAAGTACCCTTATCCGGGTTTTCCACTTTGACCCCTATCTGCTTGAGCAGCTTGATGAGGTTGTTTACGTCCAGTATATCGGGCACATTGCTGATTGTCACCTTCTCGTCGGTGAGTAGCACTGCGCTGATAACCTCCAGTGCCTCGTTCTTGGCACCCTGAGGTGTTATTTCTCCTTTTAAGGCATGACCGCCTTCTATGACAAACGTCTCCATGGGGATAAGCTTATTTTTTCTTCTTCTTTTTCTTACTGCCGGATGCATCCGAAACGATGTCGGCAATGGAAGCCACCTTGCTCACCTGCGACTTGAAGTCGTTGGGCGAGAGTTGTATCACACCGTCGGTATATCGCGCCAAATCGCTGACCACGCGTTCCTTCTGCGTGGAGCCTGCTCCCCATACGTCCAGGCAACGCTGCATCTGCATGGCTGCCTTCACCGCCAGTTGGTGGCGCAAGGGACTGTCGGGCATCTCCTTCAGCTTTTCAAACACGTTGAAGAGCAGCTTGCCATAATGGCGTGCCCTAATTCTATTCTTGCCATAGTCAATGGACTCAGGCGGTGTCGACATGGTGTACACCTGCGGGAACTCCACGGGGTAGTCTACGTCGAGTTTGAAGTCGCTCATCAGTGCCAAATGATACCACAGCATCGGTGTGCGTTCCTTGAAACTCTGCTGGCTCGGGATGATACGCTTCATGGTGTCTATGATAGCCTCCGCCGCTCTCTGTCGTTCTTCCTTTGTAGGCAGTGCCACACACAAGTCCACCATCTGCTGCACCTCACGACCGTAAGCCTTGAGGCGCAGCTTCTCGCGCTCCGTGTTGTATTCCAGTCCGTTTGTACGGTATGTTGTCTCTGTCATTTTCTTTTCAGTAAGTCTTTAGGCATCTTAGCCTGATAATCCTTGAAGTATTCCGGCACGAAGTATGCCACGTCCTCAAACTGTCCTTTGTTGAAACGCATGTCTGCGAGTGGCACCATATTCTTTGCCAAAGCGTCAATACCCTTTACCAATCGGGCGTTGGGATGGTTGATAACCTCCAGACACTTCTCTGCGCCGTTGCCCAAGAAGTAGACCACATGTTCATCGAGGAAACTCTTGTATGTTTCGGCATCCACAATATCAGCCCCCACAGCGCGCACCGGCTTCAGTGCACGGTTATACAGTGCGGCAAACACCTCCATGCGGCGCGCGTCTATCATCGGACAGAGCAAAGCGTCCTCTTCCATCTCGCACTCGCCGTTCTGGCGTTCGCCGTCTATGTAAGAGATATATTTGACGCGGTCGCTCAAGAGCAGAGGTACACAAATCAATTCGAGTGTGGGCACGCTGATGAGCTTTGCATCGGCACCGTAGCACAGGCCTTTTGCCATGGACACACCGACGCGCAGTCCCGTGTAACTACCCGGACCGGAGCTGACGGCGACAGCCTCCAGTTTCATGTCCTTCTCCTCTATTTTCTTCATCGCCTCGTCAACGTACGAGCCGATACGCTCCGAATGGTTCATACCGTTGCGGTCCACCTTGTCGTAAAGCACAAAACCATCGAGACTTACGGCAACGCTACTCACGTCGGTACTGGTTTCTATATGTAGTATACAAGCCATTGTAAAACTTTTTCTGCAAATTATTTCGCAAAAGTACTACATTTTCCCCGATTTTTTGTACTTTTGCAGAAATTTAACATCGAATTCTGAGAAGAAACAACTTTAAGCAACATGATTCTATCCATGACCGGCTACGGCAAGTCCGTAGCGAAATACCGTGACAAAACCATCCACGTAGAGGTTAAGGCTCTCAATTCCAAAGCCTTCGACTGCTCTACACGTATCGCTACGATTTACCGCGAGAAAGAAATGCAGATTCGCAAGAGCCTACAAGAGAGCATCGTGCGCGGCAAGATTGACTTCTCCATTTGGGTAGAGAAGGACGGCGGTGCCGACTCGGCACAGATAAATCTTCCTCTGGCAGAGAATTATTACCGCCAACTTACCGCCCTTCAGCAGAGCCTTGACGGTTCCACACCAGATATGGCCACTATCCTCCCTACCCTACTCCGCATGCCAGACATACTGAGCCGTCAGGAAGTGGAGGTGCTATCTGACGAAGAATGGGCAGTAGCAGAGGGCGCTATCAATGAGGCCGTGAAGCAGTTCACACTCTTCCGCCAGCAGGAAGGCAACGCCCTCCGCAAGAAGTTTGAGGAGAAAATCAACAACATCGAAAGTCTGCTCGCCAGCATCACTCCTTACGAGCAGTCTCGCGTGGAAAAGATCCGCCAGCGTCTGACGGACAACCTCAAGAGCATCCCCGACGTGGAGTACGACAAGAACCGTCTGGAGCAGGAGCTTATCTACTATATCGAAAAGCTCGACATTTCGGAAGAGAAGCAGCGTCTGACCAACCACCTTAAGTATTTCCGCGAGACTCTCGACGAGCCACAAAGTCAAGGCAAGAAACTTGGTTTCATCGCTCAGGAGATGGGACGCGAGATAAACACCACCGGCAGCAAGTCCAATCAGGCAGAGATGCAGAACATCGTAGTGCAGATGAAGGATGAGTTGGAGCAGATAAAGGAACAGGTGCTCAATGCCCTGTAAGCAATATATACAAAAAATGAAAGAAATACTTATAGTCAGCGCAGGCAGCTTCTTCGGAGGCGGTCTGCGCTTTATTGTTTCCAAACTGTTGCAGCAGTATGCAGCAGGAATGTTCCATTGTACTGCGTTCCCTATAGGCACCATGGCAGTTAACGTTTTGGGGTGTCTGCTTATAGGATTTCTGTCTGGACTTCCCTGGACAGGCCACTACATGTCGCCTACAGTAAAACTTCTCCTAACCACCGGATTTTGTGGAGGTTTCACTACATTTTCCACATATATGAATGAGAGCGTAGCCCTCGCCCGCGGCTCAGACTACGCTCTTATGGTTTGCTATGTTTTCGGAAGCCTCGCCGTAGGTTTCGCAGCCGTACTGTTAGGCCACTGGCTGGCAAAGTGTATGTAGTTTGCCGTTGACTCGGTTTTACTGGTTTAGTACGCCGTCACGTACTTGCCCTTCTTCAGTTTCACAGTCTTCGTCTGTCCTTGGTACGACAGCTTTACGGTTCCGTTTTTGGGGGACAGTATCTCGGCATTCTCCAGTTTGCCGTCCTTCCATTCTATGTTAAGAACGTAGCCGCCGCGTGCGTGAATGCCTTTTACAGCCCCTTCGGTCCATGGCTTGGGCAGTGCCGGAAGCAGCTCTATGCAGTCCGTATGGCTCTGCACCAGCATCTCGCATATACCGGCTGTACCACCGAAGTTACCGTCAATCTGGAACGGTGGATGAGCGTCAAACAGATTGGGATATGTACCTCCGGTATGATGAGCATTGGGGGCAGGGTCTACATACGTCAGCAGTCGCTGAAGTATGCCGTACGCCTTGTCGGCATTGTGCAGGCGTGCCCAAAGATTTATGCGCCAACCGGTGCTCCAACCCGTGGTGTAGTCACCCTTTATCTCCAGCGTCTTGGCGCACGCAGCCTGCAACGCGGCATCCGTGACGTGAGACCCCGGATAGAGTCCAATGAGGTGCGACTGATGGCGGTGGTGCCAGTCCTGGTCGTCCCAGTCATGATACCACTCCATGAGATTTCCGCGCTTGCCTATCTGATAAGGTCGCATACGGTTGAGCGCCCTTGTCAGTTCTGCCTGTAGAGCAGCATCGGCATCAAGAGTCTTTGCTGCCTTCAGCGTATTGGTGAACAGTTCGCGCATTATCGCCATGTCTGCCGTGCCGCCATATAGCGTACATCCTGTATACCCATTGTCCGTAACGTACTGCGCCTCTGGCGAGGTGCACGGGGCTGTTATCAGTTCGCCTGGCTTCTTTGGGTTGTCGATGAGCCAGTCAAGGCAGAATTCTGCTGCGCCCTTCATCAAGGGGTATGCCGTGGACCGCAACCACTCCGTATCTCCTGCCGAAAAGGCGTAGTGCTCCCACAGCGTGTTGACGAGCCATGCTCCACCCATGTTCCAGTTGCTCCACATGGGACTCTCGCGGTTCTCTCCTACTGGATTTGTCATTGCCCACAGGTCACTGTTGTGGCTTGCGCACCAACCACGCTGTATGCCGTAGAAGTTCTTTGCGGTATGGCTACCGTTCTTTGCCAATGCGCTGACGAATCCCTCCAAAGGCTTCACCATCTCGCCCAGTCCCGTCACTTCTGCCGGCCAGTAGTTTTCCTCCAGATTGATGTTCATGGTGTAGTTGCCTCGCCACGGCGACCATAGTGTCGGTGCCCACAGTCCCTGCAGATTGGCAGGCACGTCAGGGGTGCGCGAGCTGCTTATCAGAAGGTAGCGGCCATATTGTGGATAAAGCATCTCAAGGTACTGATTGTCACCATTATTCTTCGTATAGTCCTTCAACTGTTGCTCGGTAGTTCGACCCGTATCATAGGTGGCACTGCCAAGGCAAAACTGGAATGGCGAGAACAACCGTTGATAGTCTGCCACGTGCTTACTGCGTATGTCTGCGTAGTCCGTAGCAACGGCTTTGTCTATTGCAGCGGCAGCAGTCTCAACGAGTACCTTTTCGTCCGTTCCGGGCATCTTGTCAGCCCCACGGAACGACGTGGCATTTGCAAAGTAGAGTGTCATGTCCGTTGCACCTTTTATATACAAGGTACTGTCAGAGGTAATGACCTGTCCGTCATCGGTATTCACTGCGAGTATTGCGCCGAAATGTATCGACTCCGCAGGATTGCCCATGACGTGTCCCGTCATTGTTATACGTCCGGCAGTTTCTTTACCGCTGTCATCAGCTGTAGCCTTTACAGCGTGTGGCAAGAGTGAAGAAAGGTTCAGCGTATAGTTGATGGCATGCGGTTTGCTCGCCGTGACACGAATCGCTACGATGCCATTGGGATGTGAGGCAATGTACTCTCTTTTATAAACGATGCCATTGCGGGTGTAAGTATCCCGACATATTGCCGAATCGATGTCTAGTTCACGGTGATAGGCGGTCATGGTCGTCAAGGAGTCGGCATCAATGATATGCAGGGCCGCCAGCGGTTGATAGAACTGCGAATTGGGTCCTTGCACGTGCAACTGCAGCGAGTCCGCCCGCGCATAGTCTTCGTCGAAGAGTGCCTTGCGTATCTCTGGTATCCATTTTGCTGTCCCTTTGCCAAGGTTGGTGTCTACTGGCTTGCCAGTCCACATCGTGATATCGTTGAAAACAACTTCTCCGTTTACCGCCCCGCCGTACACCAATGCACCGAGCCGTCCGTTGCCAATGGGCAACGATTCCTCGAAGTACTGTGCCGGCTTGTCGTACCACAGTCGTAGTGGCAGTCTTGCGGTTTCATCAACTGTGGACAACTTACTTGCAGCCGTAGCATACGGCACTCCCATGGCAAGTGTTGCCATGACCATTATAGTAGACTTGATTCTGTACATAGTTTGGGTTTTAGTGTAGTGGCCGTATAGTTCTGAGCAGCCATTCTTTACTGAAAGACAATATATTTCTCAAGACGGGTTAGTTGGGCAGTCGTGAATGACGGGAGGTTCGCCAAATTGCTTATGGAAGCTATTCTTCCCTTCAGACGGCGGTAAGACAGTATGTCGGCTGCCTGCGTATGGTTGATGAGCGGATGCCGTTCCAGTTCCGCGAGTGTAGCACTGTTAATATGCACGGAAGGAAAGTTCTGGTTTGCCTTCATATATTCCAGTGCTGTCTCTGGGAAGTTACGTATAGCAAGCAACTCGCTCTCGCTGACGAATGCGCCTCGCCGTTTTCTGAGTTCCACGATGCGCCGTGCGTAGTAGCTGCCTATGCCAGGTATCTTCTTCAGTTCTGTCGTATCGGCAGAATTGATGTCGATTGTTTGCCCCTGCCGTATTTTCTCTTGACGTGGATGCGTAGCATAGTAGTCTACATGAGGGGCTTGGGCCGTTGGGCTTTGCAGGTTTGCGTCATTCTTTTGCAAACTTCCGTATGAGTCTCCACGTTTATATTTGTGCCGTGTCACGACATCGCGTGCCATCACCTCTGCCTTAATGCGTATATACGGACGCAATATCTGGTAGTGCTTTAGGGTAAGTCCGTAGAGCTGGGCGAAGTCTTCTGGTGCATAATAGCGTCCGCCGTGAGCGCGGTATTTATATATGCTACGCACTTGCCACGGGCGCAGTCCCAGCCCGAGCAGCACCGTGCTGTCCGCCGTATTTGGGTCGAAGTATTGCAACTTCGCTATGTGCATGTCGGCAGGCATCGACCCGTCATTAGCTCCGTCTTGTGCATAGTGCACACTTGGTTTTCTATCGTACCTCTCACGCCCAGTCAGTTCGGCAGTCTTTTGTTTGTCAGGCTCTCTATGCAGAAAATACAATGCCGTTACGGCAGCAACAACAATGCCGACAAAGCCGGCAAGAACAAAGTAGTCCTGCCTCGTCATACGCATATATTTATTACCTGGTCTGCCCATAAGTAGGTATTCTATCTACGTCCGAAGAGGTCCTTCAGTCCGTCAAGGTCAAAGTTCAGTGAGAAGCGTAACGTCTTGTCGAGCGGATTGCTCTTGGTAGTAGAGAGTACGTATGCGGCATCCAGCGTAAAGGCACTGAGGTGCACACCGGCTCCGACGGTAAAGTACTTGCGGTTGCCCTTGCTCTCCGCCTCATGGTGATAACCTGCACGGAGTGAGAAACGCTCGTTGTAGGTGTACTCCGCGCCGAGGCTCCACTGTATTTCCTCCAGTTCCTCCTTAAAACCGCCGGGCGCATCGCCGAAGCTCTTGAAGATACCTGCTATGGACGACGTGTTGTAGTAGTCTTCCTCACGCTGTTTATAGCTTGTAGACGCTTTATTCTCATCACCCTGCAGCTGTGGATAAGTCGGCACGAGCAACTTATTGAGGTCGGCAGCCACGGTGAACTTGTTGTATTCGTTGATAGGCACCATCAGCGAAGCACCTAGTCGCATGTTCGTAGGCAGGAACTCGGAACGGTCGCTGCCTGCAAAGCGTATCTTAGAACCTATATTGCTGATGTTAAGACCCAATCCCAACTGACACTCACGCGGTCCTATGTTGACGTAGTTCTGGTAGTAGCACGCTATGTCTGCAGCAAACGCCGTTGCGGCACTTGACTCCTCCGTACCTGTATACGACATGTCTGACAGGAGCAGACGCACCGCCGCTGCCAGCGAGAACTTCTCGGAGAGCATGATGGAATAGCCTACATCGAAGGTCATCTCGTATGGCTTCACGGTATTTGCTGAACTGGTATTGCCATCCTCCGGGAAGTTGATGTACACCTCACCGAGCGAAAAGTAGCGCAGTGAGCTGCTTATGGCACTGTAGTCACCGATACGGTAGTAGCCCGACAGATACGCTATGTTCATGTCGCTGACGAGGTTGCGCAGCCATGGCGTATAGCTCATCTGTATAGCCGCCCTGGAGATGCAGAACGGATATTTTGCAGGATTCCAATACTGCGATGCTGCGTCAGGGTCTGTCGCCACACCTACCTCGCCCATACCGCCGGAACGTGCATCGGGTGCGACGTTGGCAGATATCAAGGCGGTGTGTACGGGATTGAACGACACGTAACGGTCGCTGGCGGCATGGGATGCCGTAGCGCAGAAAGCAGTCAAGAGTATAGTGAGTAGTTTTTTCATCTTTTTCTGATTGTGTCAATTATATAACGCATAGCCTCTGCGTTTATTGTACGATCAGCTTCTTTGTCGTCGAGACGTAGTTATATCCATCACAACTGATGCGCACGCGGTAGAGGTACAGTCCCTGGGGCAGTCCTGTCGGTTGCCATGAGAGCGACGTGGTGCTGCCGAGCACAGTGTCCCACTCGACGGTCTGCATGACGTGTCCTGTCGTTGATATGATATCCACGCAGACGTTTGCCTCGCTGCCTGTCATGTCTGTCGTTATGTAGAACGTGGCATTGCCGTTTATCGGGTTCGGCGAGACGTAGACATCGCTTATCGCCGGTTGTATACTTCGCTCCACATAGAACTGTAGCGGCACGTCGGTCATATTGCCGAGCAAGTCCCAGACGCGCAGGTGCAGCGTATGCCTGCCTTCTTCCAGTTCGGGTATGACGTAGCGTATCTGTCCGCTCGTATAGCTGCCCGTATCGAACGTGAAGTAGTCGGTCAGCTCGTACGTCCTGTCCGCCTGCCCATCGATGACGAGTTGCGGGTTCTGTCCCAACGCCGTACCCATCACGTCCAGACCGTCCTTGTCCTGTACCTCTGCAACCAGATAGGGCGTACGTCCGACTGTCCCGCCATTGGCGAATGACGGGCTGTTGAGGTAGCAGTAGACGTTAGGACCAATGGAGTCGTTGGAGACGGGACTATAGTCCAGCACATAGAAGTTGTCCGTCTCTCCGTGTGCCGCCTGCTTCTGGTTGGTAGCGTACACCATGGCGCGTCCCGGCAGGGAGTAGTTGTGGATATCTCGGGGAACGCGGAAGGTGATGGTGAACTCACCGCCACGTACGCTGTCCGTTCCTTGGAAGAGTCGGCTGGTACGGTCGGTGTACACAAACGGTGTCTCTTCTCCGTTGTTTGCCCTGCATGTCACCTTGTCCTCCGAATCCTGAACCACCAGCGTAGCCATTCCATTGAATGAAGGTAGCTTGTTGCCTCCAGCGTCAGCCACGTGTCCTTTGACAGTGACAACGCTGTTTGCCCTGATTATCGGCGAACCATCCTGCGTTGTCGTAGCTCCACTGTTCACTTCCTTCACCTCGTCGATGACGGTCTTTAGACCTGGTACGGCAAGGCGCAGTGCAGGGTCGCCGATAAGCACGTACTGGTGTTTGTTGTCAGAAGCCTCGCTGCCGGCTCTTGTTATCTCGTTCTTGGCAAGACGCTGTGCCTGTCCGACGGTGCGTGGCGTACCGTCATCAGAGAGGGTGAGGAGGTAACGGGTGAGTGCCTTGTTTATACTTGCGTTACGACTGGCGAGCACCGTGCGCGTAGCACCGTAGTAGGCTATCGCACCGCCGTTGGCATTTGTCAGCAACGACTTTCCTATGCTACCCGTTGTAGCATCGTATGGCACCACCTCACACGCCGCCGTTATCCACATTGGATATTTTGTGTTGCTGAACGCATTTACATCAGCAAGCGACAGGATATTTTCGTGGGACAGGGTAGTGGGAGCACCATGTCCTGCGTAGTTCATCAATAGCGCGCCGGACTCCTGATATTGCTTTATGAGCGCATTGACGGCAGGATAACGGTTGCCCACACTGGTGGACTGCCGCTCGTAAGCGTCAAACATTATCTTCTTCACGTCATACCCTTGGTTGAGGTTGACTATGGCATCTGCGTTGGCGTTATTGTCGGTCATGTGGAGGTTGTTGTCTCCGTCGTCACCGATAATGACAACAGTGTTCTGCCAGCTGCCGCTCGCCGGACATTCCATATACGACCGTATCTTGTTTACAATGCCCTCCGCCTCTGTACTTGTAGTGACAGGTATGCGTCCCACTGCAATGTCAAACTGCAGCGTGCGGTCACTGCCATTGTATGGTGTCAGCGTCTTGCCGTCAGCCAGTATGGCGATGATGTCGTCCGTCGTATAGCTACTCAGGAAGTTGTATGAGTCCTCTGTCTCGTAGCAGAGCAGGAGGTCGTCTGCCGAATAGTTATTCCTGCTGAGGGACAAGAGTCGGTTGTCCCACTTCGCATCACCGAAGAGCAGGACATGCGTCGGCAACTGGCTGTCCGTCTCTGCCCTGTCGTAGAACATCTTGAGGTAGCGGCGGTAAGCCGAAACGTCCGGCGTACCACTGGAGAACTCGTTGTACAGTTCGTCGGCAGGCACTATGCGCGTTGTCATACCGTCGTACTGTTCATGCAACTGCGCCAGTTCTTTTGCCTGCGAAAGCAACTTTTGTGAGGTAGGTATGATGATAACCAAGTCCACGGACGCATCGGCGTGGTGGTCCTGGTTTGTTATATTATATTCGTAGGCGGCAGTCTTGCAAGACGCAAGATTCAACGCATCTGCCGTCTGGTATGTCGCAAGGAGGTAGTCGAGGCGTATGTCACCGCCTGTTGGCGTGAGTGTCACCGGCAATGACACCGTGCCGTCTGCCTGTACGAAGTCGCTTAGATTGTCCACCGTGTATGTAGCCTGACTGACGGCACATTTCGCGTATGAACTCGAAGACTGTCTGACGGTTTGTGTCGCCAGGTTTGTCTCGCCTACAGCAATTGCAGTGCTCACGTTGGAAGTTCCTGCGGAGGTCAATACTACGGTCAACTTGGCCGACGTATTGCCTTTTGGTATGGCAAGACTGTACGTCTCGCTATTGCCGGACTTGATGAGTTTGCTGTCGAAGAGGTTGCGTCCGCTCTCTGTCCAGGCGAAGGCATCGGTCTCATGAAGTGTATGATACTGACCGGTGTCTGCAGTCTGTAATGCCTGCAGGTCAGCCTCTGTACATGCAGCCGGCGTGGCGTCGCTCTCGGTTATAAAGTAATACCCAAAGTCAGAATATGGGTTGCGTATGCGTGTCGTGGAAGTTATGTCGGAATAACTGACAGACCCCTGCGCATAGAAATATCGCTTACCGTCTTGAAGTAGCGAGGGCACTTCCTTCAGGTCGTCGTGGGCTGTCAGATAGTCGCCCGTCAATGTCTCGGGCACCATGGCTCCTCCATAACCGTATATCTTTACCTTTGATATATCGCTGAATCCTGCCTGACGGCACACCTCGCTCGTCAAGGCGTGTACGCCGCTTTCTGCAACGCTAATCTTTGCCCATTTCCCGTTTGCAAGTACGGAATGGGCGGCATAGCGCTGGGAGGCTGTACTCTCGGCTGCTAACGTCAGTTGGTCTGTGGATGTCAGACTCGTCTGCTGCTTTGGCGAGGAAAGGAGTTGTGGCTTATAGGATGAAAGGTAGTAAAGTCGTCTGCCGCGCTTTACTATGGGGTTGAACTCCGCCGAGAGTGTCGACGACAGTCGCTCGCGGAGCACGTTGCAGGAGAGCGATGGAGAGGCAGCCAGACTGTCGCTGCCGAACACACGGCGGTAGCGGCGCGCCTCTTTACGCTTGAGCTTTGTATATTCGGGATACAGCAGACGCACGCTATATATGGAGTCTGCATAGTCCTTCGGCAATGGGAAAAATATCTGTTGGCGCGGCAGTGTGCTGTCAATGTGTACGTCGGAAGACACAAGCGTCACAAAGTTGCCTTCCCTTGATACGTTCCTGGCAACTTTGTCAGCACTTATGCCGTTGACAGCCACTGTTGCAGCTAACAGTATGTATAGTATTCTTTTTGTCATCTACAGTAGAAATCGAGCACCTTTCGTCCTTCGAGATAGCCTTCAAGGTGGTCGTCAATGCTTACGGGTCCTACACCGACTGGCGTGCCGGTATAGAGGAGGTCGCCCGTCTTGAGGGTGAAGAACTGCGAGATGTAGGCTATCAGCCGGTCGATGCTGACGAGCATATCGCACGTGCACCCCTCCTGTCTGCGTTCGCCGTTGATGTCGAGGGCGAAGCGGAGCCCCTGGCAGTCGAGGAACTTGTCCTTCTCCACCCACTCCCCGATGACGGCGGCACCGTCGAAGCCTTTTGCTATCTCCCACGGCTGGCCTTTCTCACGCAGCTGCTTCTGCAGGTCGCGGGCTGTGAAGTCGATGCCTACGGTTACGGCATCGTAATATCTGTGTGCGAACTGCTCTGGAATACTCTTGCCGAGCTTGCAGATGCGCACCACCACCTCCGTTTCGTAGTCTACACGCCCGAGGTGTGTAGGGATGAAGAAGGGTTTGCCGTCCTTGAGGAGCGACGAGTCTGCCTTGGTGAAAATGACGGGGTCGCGCTTGCGGTCGTCGTCGGCAGTGCCCGTTCCTTGTTGTAATAACGCAGTCTGTAGTTCTTTATTGTGTAAGGCATAGTTCATGCCCACTGCAAATATCTTCATTTTGGGTTTGTTGCTAAGATATTAAGGCAAAGAAAAGCGTCAGCGCCTATATATGGCACTGACGCTCGTATGTCTTGTTCTTTTAGAGACTGAGAGAGTATTAGTCAGCCTGGAGAGAGAAGCGCTTGAAGTCAACTACTGTCAGCTCCTTGTCAGCAGCCTTCAGGTAGTCAGCAACGCTCATCTTGCTGTCCTGGATGAACTCCTGGTTCAGCAGGCAAGACTCCTTGAAGAACTTGTTCAGACGACCCTTTGCGATGTTCTGAATCATCTGCTCGTTCAAGTTGGCAGCCTTCTCTGCAGAAGTGGCAGCGATGATCTCCTTAGCCTTGGCAACGTCCTCAGCGGTAATCCAGCCCTTGGTCATGTTAGACTCCATGTGCTCCTCAGAGTCAACGTGTGCAGGGTTGATACCAGCCTTCTTCAGGGCGTTCTCAACAGCCTTCTGTACCTGCTCCTGCTTTGTCTTCTCAACAGCCACCTTGATTTCCTCGTCGATAACAGACTGAGGAACAGACTCCTGGTTGAGGGCAACAGGCTTCATGGCTGCTACCTGCATAGCAACAGCGTGTGCCTGCTCCTCTGCCGGCTTGTTGGTCTGAACCATTGTGCAGAGCATGTTCTTGTTCATGTGGTTGTAAACAGACACGTTCTCACCCTCGATGAAGAGGTAGCCGTCCAGCTCCATCTTCTCGCCCGTTACGCCGGAACGCTCTGTTACGGCAGCAGGGATGGTCTGGCCGTTAGCCAGTGTGAGAGCATTAACCTCGTCGAGGCTCTTAGCCTTAGCAGCTACAGCAGCGTCGAGAATCTCCTGTGTCAGTTTGATATAGTCAGCACCGTTGGCAACGAAGTCGGTCTCGCACTTCAGGGCGATCATGGCAGCGAAGCCATTCTCAGCCTTAACGAGTACACAACCGTTAGCTGTCTCACGGTCACCACGCTTAGCAGCGATAGCCTGACCACGCTCGCGGAGAATCTCCTTAGCGCGCTCCATATCGCCTTCAGCCTCGGTGAGAGCCTTCTTTACGTCAGCAAGACCAGCGCCGGTCATAGCGCGGAGGGTCTTGATGCTTTCCATTGTTATAGCCATTGTTCTATAAGCTTTTTATGTGGCGGGACCCGTTGGCTCCCGCCATATGATTAAACAATTACTTTGGTCGAGTTGTCTCAGCAGTGTGTGAGATTACTCTGCCTTTGGCTGGTCCTCCTGCTGAGCAGCAGCCTTCTCGTCAGCCTTCTCTACCTTACGCTCAGCCATGCCCTCGCTGATAGCAGCGCAGCATGCAGACAGGATTGCGTCTACTGAGTCCTTGGCGTCGTCGTTTGCAGGGATGGCGAAGTCAACCTGGTTAGGGTTAGCGTTGGTGTCAACGATACCGAATACAGGTATACCCAGACGGTGTGCCTCCTTAACGGCGATGTGCTCCTTCTCGATGTCGATAACGAAGAGAGCAGAAGGAAGACGTGTCAGATCAGCGATAGAACCGAGGTTCTTCTCCAGCTTGGCGCGCTGGCGAGAGATCTGAAGCAGCTCGCGCTTTGAGAGGTTGCTGTAAGTACCGTCAGCGGTGAGCTTGTCGATGTTCGCCATTTTCTTGATAGCCTTACGGATAGTCTGGAAGTTGGTAAGCATACCACCAGCCCAACGCTCGTTGATATAAGGCATGTTAACGCTCTGTGCCTTCTCGGCAACCACGTCCTTAGCTTGTTTTTTAGTAGCGACGAACAGGATCTTCTTGCCCTGCTTTGCGATATTCTTCAGTGCCTCTGCAGCCTCGTCAACCTTGGCAACGGTCTTGTTCAGGTCGATGATGTGGATGCCGTTACGCTCCATGAAGATGTAAGGAGCCATAGCTGGGTTCCACTTGCGCTTCAGGTGGCCGAAGTGACAGCCAGCCTCGAGTAACTGTTCAAAGTTTGTTCTAGACATTGTCTTTCTTTGTTTTAGATGTGTTTACTTTCTTTTTAATTCTGTTTGTTAGAATCAGCCTGTGGGTAGCCAGTGTGCCTTGGTGCAACCGATTCGCACCTCGGCGTGGATACTGAGTCTCGCAGGTTTAGATACTAAACGGTGGTCCTCTATATTAACGCTTAGAGAACTGGAAGCGACGACGAGCCTTCGGCTGACCTGGCTTCTTACGCTCTACCTCACGTGCGTCACGTGTCAGGAAGCCGTGGTCCTTCAGGTTCTTCTTATCCTCAGCGTCAACCTTGACGAGTGCGCGTGCGATAGCGAGGCGGAGAGCCTGGCTCTGGCCTGTGAAGCCGCCGCCGTCAAGGTTAGCCTTGATGTCATATTTCTCAGTTGCCTCGAGCAGTTCCAATGGCTGCTTTACGACAAACTGCAGAATTGCTGATGGGAAATACTTTGTGATGTCTACCTTATTGATAGTGATCTTGCCGGTACCCTCAGAGAGGTATACACGAGCTACGGCGCTCTTACGACGGCCGATTGCGTTTATTACTTCCATTGTGTTATGTATACCTTAGGTTTATTTATACTGGTTGATGTCGATAGCCTTAGGCTGCTGAGCCTCCTGCTTGTGCTCTGTACCCTCGTAGATGAATACGTTGTTCATGAGGCTACGACCGAGAGGTCCTTTTGGCAGCATGCCCTTGATGGCGTGGCGCAGCATCTTGTCGATACCGCCCTCCTTCTGACGGAGCTGTGCAGGAGTGTTGAAGCGCTGACCGCCCGGGTAACCAGTGTAGCGTGTGTAAACCTTGTCTGTTTCCTTCTTACCGGTGAAAACCACCTTGGCTGCGTTGATGATGATAACGTTGTCACCGCAGTCTGCGTGTGGGGTGAAGTTTGGCTTGTACTTACCGCGAAGCAACTTAGCCACTTTAGAGGCGAGACGACCAACAACCTGCTCTGAGGCGTCGATTACGACCCACTCCTTCTTTGCAGTTTCCTTGTTAGCAGAAACTGTCTTGTAACTTAAAGTGTTCATTCTTTACTTTAAAATAATTATTACTACTAAAAAACATTTCTTTCGAGCGCGGATTCACTAACCGTCTGCGTGGCCAAACGCAAGGACTATTAACACCGTCACCCGTGGGGCTCTAAGTCAACCCCGAAATAATCGGTCCGCAAAATTACTCATTATCTATGACATAGAGAAATCCTACAGGCCAAAACATCTAATTTTTATGAATATTTAACTATCGGACATATTATTACACTTTTCAAACGACACTCCGAAATGTTCCCGACACTTTTTGTCTGTTTTCCGCGATTTTTCTGAGATAGGCTATATGTAAATGGCTCAACGGGGACTTCCCGTGGCAGCACAGAAGTGAAATGTACCAGTCGATTTGACGCCATTGTATGAAAGTA
>CAVCKM010000017.1:0-15568 GCA_963602765.1 Alistipes putredinis
AGGACAAACGAATGAACACTTGTTACACTGGATACAGTTCTCTACGTTCCATACTGGTACGAAAGCCTCTACACCACGCTTCTCGTAAGCAGCGGTGCCGTTCTGCCATGTACCGTCAACGGTGTCGAACTTAACGAAGTCAGAAACCTTCAGCAGGTCACCTGCCTGTGCGTTGATAGGACGAACGAGCTCCTTAACGAATGCTGGTGCATCGTCCTCAGCCTTTACGTCGTCAGCGAGGTTAGCCCATGCTGGGTCTACAGTGAGCTGCTTGTACTCACCACCACGGTCAACGGCAGCGTAGTTCTTGTCTACAACGTCCTGACCCTTCTTGCCGTAAGACTTCACGATGAACTTCTTCATCTGCTCTACAGCGAGGTCAACAGGGATAACCTCTGTGATACGGAAGAATGCAGACTGCAGGATGGTGTTGGTACGGTTGCCCAGACCAATCTCCTGTGCTATCTTGGTAGCGTTGATGTAGTAAACAGTGATGTTCTTCTGAGCGAATACACGCTTTACCTTGTTAGGGATGAAGTTAACGAGCTCCTCGCCGTCGAAGATAGTGTTCAGAAGGAACGAACCGTTCTCACGGATACCACGTGTCACGTCGTACATGTTCAGGTAAGCCTGTACGTGACATGCTACGAAGTTAGGAGTGGTGATCTGGTATGTAGAGCGGATAGGCTCGTCACCGAAACGGAGGTGAGAACATGTGAAACCACCAGACTTCTTAGAGTCGTAAGAGAAGTAAGCCTGACAGTGCTTGTCGGTGTTGTCACCGATGATTTTAACGGAGTTCTTGTTGGCACCTACGGTACCGTCGGCACCGAGACCGAAGAACTTAGCCTCGTAGATAGACTTTCCACCGAGAGCCATCTCCTCTACTGCAGGGAGAGAGAGGTTTGTAACGTCGTCGACGATACCAACAGTGAAGTGGTTCTTTGGCTCTGGGAGCTCGAGGTTGTTGAATACAGAGATGATCTTGGCTGGAGTGATGTCTGAAGAACCCAGACCATAGCGACCGCCAACGATAACAGGACGGTTCTCTACGTCATAGTAAGCAGACTTCACGTCGAGGTACAGAGGCTCGCCCTCTGCGCCTGGCTCCTTTGTGCGGTCCAGAACGGCAATCTTCTTGCAGGTAGCAGGAACAGCAGCGAGGAGGTGCTTAACAGAGAATGGACGATAGAGGTGTACGTTAACCATACCAACCTTCTTGCCCTCAGCTACGAGGTGGTCGATAGCTTCCTTGGCAGCCTCACAAGCAGAACCCATCAGGATGATGACGTTCTCTGCGTCAGCAGCACCGTAGTAGTTGAAGAGGTGGTACTCACGACCGGTGATTTCAGATATCTTAGCGCAGTACTTCTCAACTACCTCAGGGATAGCGTCGTAGTAAGCGTTGCAAGCCTCACGGTGTGTGAAGAAGGTCTCAGGGTTCTCAGCAGTACCGCGTGTTACAGGACGCTCAGGAGTGAGGGCACGGTTGCGGAAGTCCTCTACGCACTCCATCGGAGTGATAGCCTTGATGTCTTCCATGTCCATAACCTCGATCTTGTGGTACTCGTGAGAAGTACGGAAACCGTCGAAGAAGTTGATGAAAGGAACCTTTGTCTCGAGAGTTGCGAGGTGAGGAACGGCTGTCAAGTCCATTACTTCCTGTACAGAGCTTGACGCGAACATAGCGAAACCAGTCTGGCGGCAAGCCATAACGTCCTGGTGGTCACCGAAGATACAGAGAGAGTGAGAAGCCAGCGTACGAGCGGAAACGTCGAATACGCATGGGAGGAGCTCACCGGCAATCTTGTACATGTTAGGAATCATCAGAAGAAGACCCTGAGAAGCGGTGAACGTTGTTGTCAGCGCACCAGCCTGCAGAGAACCGTGTACAGCACCTGCTGCACCGCCTTCTGACTGCATTTCCTGTACGAGTACAGTCTGACCCCACATGTTCTTGCGACCACGTGCAGCCCAGTCGTCAGTGTGTTCTGCCATTGGAGATGATGGAGTAATAGGGTAGATAGCTGCTACCTCAGAGAACATGTAGCTCACGTGAGCTGCAGCCTCGTTACCATCACAAGTGATAAACTTTTTTTCTTTAGCCATTTTGTTAATGAGATAAGGTTATATAAAATGTTTATTCGTCTTCGTATATTAATATTGTTTATAGGCGTACAATTCTTATTTATACACGCATAAACAACGGCACGGGCATTCCCTCTAATAAAGGAAGCCCAGAAGCCATAGTGGTATCATATTGTCTGCCACGTCGTTGTTGGCGTACTGACAGTACATGACGTTCGTCGTGCCGTGCATCAGGCTGTCAGCCGTTATCTTGAAGCGCCGCTCTCCGTCAATGGTATAGCAAAGGTCCTTGCTACCCTGGTTCACCTTGTGGTCCTTCCACATCGTGTTGACAAAGAACGTCTCCATTCGAGTCTGTTTCTCATAGGTTATAGGATATATAGCCTGATATAGATTCGGGTTATGGAGCATCACCTTTGTAGGCTTCTTCGGATAGCGTTGGCCTACGGGGTGAATCATGTTTATCAAACGCGCGTCGCTGAGGTACTTTATATAGTTCATCACCGTGGCGCGGCTCGTCTGTATCTTTTCCGCCAACTGGCTTACGTTCGGGGCCTGCGGTCCTGCGACAGCCAGCAGATAGAACAGCTTCTTTATCTTCGTCAGATACTTCAATTCGGTCTGCTTGATGAGGAGGATGTCCACCTCTATCGTCATATTCGTAGACTTCAGCAGGTTGTCCGAGAAGTTGTCATGCTCGCGGAACAACGGATAGAAACCATGCTCTATGTATTCGTCGAAGAAAATGCGGGGGTCCACTTTGGCAAGTACCTCCTGCACTATCTGTTCCTTATGGCGCAGTATCTCGTCCAGCGTCATCCAGCGGAAACTGTTGCCCGTACGGAGATTCAGATACTCTCTGAAAGAGAAACCACGAAGGTTGTAACTCTTTACAATGTCCCCCAGTTCGGGATTTTCCCTCTTCAGGCGCATCACGCTCGAACCGGCGAAGACAATCTTCAACTTCGGATAGAGGTCGTAGCAGCGGCGAAGTTCCTTGCTCCACTCTGACTGCTTGAACACCTGGTCGATGAGCAGCACCCTGCCTCCCTGGCGATAGAACTCGCCTGCAAATTCCGCTATGCCCTTCCCCTGAAAGAAGAAGTTGTTCATGTTTATATACAGACAACGGCGGTCGGACGGGTCGAACTTCTCCTTGGCATACTGCAACAGGAACGTTGTCTTCCCCACTCCGCGGGTACCTTTTATACCTATCATACGTGCGCTCCAGTCTATCTCGTCCATCAACGCACGGCGCACAGGGGCATTGACATGCTCAAGGAGATACTTGTGAGTGCTGTAAAAATCTTCCATCAAATTTGTTCTACTTTACGATAGGTTAATTAAGAATAGCTACTCATTTGTAGGTATTCCCTTTCGATGTACAAAGGTATACATTATTTTCCAATTTGCAAAGCAGAGATTACAAAAAGTGCAGATTTTAATATTTATTCACACACAAAGAACACTCGAAAGCAAAGCCCCTGAGCAATCTGTCACCAGACTGCCCAGGGGATGCAGGTGTGCCTCGCAATGCGTGGCACACCTTATTATATTATATGCTCAGTTCGTTGAGAACCTTGAAGAGGTTGCGGTCCATTGGCTTGTCGGAACGGATTGCCTCCGAGAATGGCACGTACACGATCTCGTTGTTACGTACGCCAATCATCACGTTGCGCTGACCCTGGATTATAGCATCGATGGCACCTACACCAGTACGGCTGGCAAGGATACGGTCACGTGCCGTTGGCGAACCACCGCGCTGCAGATGACCGAGAATTGACACGCGCACGTCGTAACCCGGGAACTCCTTCTTCACACGGTCGGCATAGTACATAGCGCCACACTTGGGGGACTCAGACACGATGACGATACATGACTTCTTGGACTTGCGTATACCGCGCTTCATGAATTCTGCCAACTGGTCTTCGTCGGTCTCGTTCTCCGGAATGATGGCAGCCTCTGCGCCACATGCGATGGCAGAGTTCTGGGCGAGGAAACCTGCGTCACGACCCATCACCTCAATGAAGAAGATGCGCTCGTGGCTCTGGGCGGTATCGCGAATGCGGTCCACACACTCCATGATAGTATTCATCGTTGTATCGTAGCCGATGGTATTGTCTGTACCGTAAAGGTCGTTGTCGATAGTGCCCGGCAGACCGATGCAGCAAACGTCAAACTCCTGTGCAAAAATCTTCGCACCAGTGAGCGAACCGTTACCGCCGATGACAACAAGAGCGTCGATGCCCTCTGCCACCATATTGTCGTACGCCTTCTGACGGCCCTCCGGAGTCATGAACTCCTTGGAGCGCGCAGTCTTCAGCACCGTACCGCCCTGAGTGATAATACCCGAAACATTCTCTGTAGTAAAGGAACGCACATCATCATTGATGAGACCTTCCCAACCACGATAGATACCCTTAATCTTGAAACCGTTACTGATACCAGCGCGCGTCACGGCGCGAATGGCAGCGTTCATACCTGGAGCATCACCTCCGGAAGTCAAGATACCGATAGTCTTAATCTTACCCATAATGTTTTCTCCTAATAGTTAGTTCTTGAATATAATCTTTTGTCTTATACTTGTATAAACAGTTTTCTCACTAGTTCCGTATATATACACCTGCAAAACCCGTGCCGTTCATCAAATCAGTTGCAGGCAGAGCACCACAAAGGCAATTATTCCGGCTAACAGTGTCATTGGTGTCACATGTCGGACATACCATTTCAGCGTCACATCCTGCATCTGCATCATTATGATGCCGCTTATACTGCCTATGGCAAGTATGCTGCCGCCCACCGACGTACCAAACGAGAGTACTTTCCAGTATGCGCCGCCGACACCATAGTACGGGTCAGCCTGCGCTACGTCGTGAAGCGAAACCATCGTGATGCACGAAGCGAAGCTGTCAAGCACAGTACTTATCAACGCCGTCACGACTCCGATGAGCCATATATTGTCCACCAAATCGTCTATCTGCGTAGAGAGCCACTGCATGGCACCTGTCTCCGTGACGACGCCGACCGCCAGCAGCACGCCGAAGATATAGAGTATCTGCTGGATGGAGTTGTACTGCATCTTTCGCGGAGTGTCGTCTATGGATA
This sequence comes from Alistipes putredinis, assembly GCA_963602765.1. Lineage (GTDB taxonomy): Bacteria > Bacteroidota > Bacteroidia > Bacteroidales > Bacteroidaceae > Prevotella. The sequence goes on from CAVCKM010000017.1 coordinate 5,194, forward strand.
TACTGCGCACGGTAATCTTCTTTCTGTTGAACACCTCATTGACTATCCACAACAGACTCAGCACGCAGGTGGCACCAAGGAACGGCGGCAGACGGGTGATGGCCGTAAACGTCGGGATGAACCACAGTCCGCCTATACCTACAAGGAACATCACCAGTCGCTGCCATACGGTGAGCGTGGTATCGTCTCCACGATACGGCATCGTGACAGACTCGATGCTTACCGTCTCCGGCATGCGCATCGTAACGATAAAGGTAGGCAAAGCCCATCCTATCAAACACGGCAGAGCCATGGACAGCGTATAGTTGGTGGCTGTTATTGCACCATTCGTCCACAACACCAGGCCGACCGGGTCACCAATGACAGTCAGCGCACCACCGAATATCGTCGCCAACAGCACCATCGACCCATACAGTTTGCGGTCGCTCGTACGCGGCAGGATGGCATTGGTTATGGTGAGCATCAGTACTATGGTGGAGATGTTGTCCAGATTTGCTGACATGAAGAAAGTGAACGCTGTCAGTTTCCACAATAGTAGCTTACTGTTTCGCGTGCGAATCCAAAGTGTCAGGAAGTCAAAGCACCCGTTGGCGTAGAGGATGCCGACGATGCTCATTGTGGCAAGAAGGAAGAGTACAACCTCGGCGGCATGCCCCACGTACGGGATGAATATCGTCTTGGCGATATATTCCTTCACAGCGATGCTGTTCGGTTTCACACCGGCAAGGAAGGAGCTATAGTCGTCATGATGAAGCGACTCGACGAAGTCCGCACCGAAGCCCACGAAGAGCATCCAGCCCAACGTGCACGCCAATACCGCCACGGCAGCCTTGTTGATATTCGTATATCGTTCCGTAGCGATAAAGAGCAGACTGATGACCAGTATGGCCGAAATTATTATCGTCATAAGTGACTCCTCTATATTATATATAAGGTGTACTTTTGCCCTGACAGCATCCTGACATGAAAGCCACCTCTTACATTTTGATTGTAATTCTGCTGCAAATGTACCAAAAATTCCGCTTACTGGCAAAAAATCTGACAAAAATAACAGAATTTTATTACAAAGAGGCCAGCACAGGACGTGCCGGCCTCCGAAATGGTTTCGTACTATAAAATAAAAAAAATAGAAGCGTACGAAATCTGAAGTGCTGCAAAGATAGGCAATATTATCATATTGTGCAAGAAAAGTGCTCTAAAAGTTTATATTTCGTTAAAAAGATTTGGAGTTACCGAACTTTTTGGTAATTTTGCAATCAAATCGCTAACACCCTTGCTTTCTTTCAAGCACCGAGCCTAGCTAATACTAAGATACTAAGCATAACTCTAAATATTAAAAACCTTTATGTCACAAATTATCGGTCACATATCTCAGATTATCGGTCCGGTCGTTGACGTTTTCTTCGACACCAAGGGACTGGATGCAGAGAAAGTGCTGCCAAAGATTCATGACGCACTTATCGTAAAGCGTCCGGACGGACGCGAGCTGATCATTGAAGTGCAGCAGCACATCGGCGAGGACACTGTACGTACCGTGGCAATGGACAACACGGACGGCCTGCAGCGCGGCCTCGAAGTAACCCCAACAGGAGCTCCTATCAGTATGCCTTCAGGCGAGCAGATCAAGGGACGTATGCTTAACGTCATCGGTCAGCCTATCGACGGCATGAAGACTCTCACGAAAGAGAACCCCTACCCCATCCACCGCGAGGCGCCTAAGTACGAGGAACTCTCCACGTCCAAGGAGATGCTGGCAACGGGTATCAAGGTCATCGACCTGCTGGAGCCTTACCTCAAGGGTGGTAAGATTGGTCTGTTCGGTGGTGCCGGTGTAGGCAAGACGGTGCTCATCATGGAGCTTATCAACAACATCGCCAAGGGCCACAACGGCTTCTCCGTCTTCGCAGGTGTCGGCGAGCGTACCCGTGAGGGTAACGACCTTATCCGCGAGATGATTGAGTCCGGCGTTATCAAGTACGGCGACAAGTTCAAGGAGGCTATGGCAGAAGGCAAGTGGGACCTCTCCCTCGTTGACCCCGAGGAACTCAAGAAGTCTCAGGCAACGCTTGTCTACGGTCAGATGAACGAGCCACCAGGAGCACGTGCTTCCGTAGCCCTCTCCGGTCTGACTGTTGCCGAGGAGTTCCGCGACCAAGGCGGCGACATCCTCTTCTTCATCGACAACATCTTCCGTTTCACCCAGGCAGGCTCTGAGGTGTCGGCCCTTCTCGGCCGTATGCCGTCAGCCGTAGGTTACCAGCCGACGCTGGCTTCCGAAATGGGTGCCATGCAGGAGCGTATCACATCAACCAAGACAGGTTCCATCACCTCCGTACAGGCCGTCTACGTGCCTGCCGATGACTTGACCGACCCTGCTCCTGCTACAACGTTCACACACCTTGACGCCACCACAGAGCTTTCACGTAACATCGCACAGCTCGGTATCTACCCGGCCGTAGACCCACTGGGCTCTACCTCACGTATCCTCGACCCGCACGTCGTAGGCAAGGAGCACTACGAGTGCGCACAGCGCGTGAAGCAGATACTACAGAAGTACAAGGAGTTGCAGGACATCATCGCCATCCTCGGTATGGACGAGCTTTCCGACGAGGACAAGCAGACCGTAAACCGCGCACGCCGCGTACAGCGTTTCCTCTCGCAGCCGTTCGCTGTGGCAGAGCAGTTCACTGGCGTTCCCGGTGTCATGGTAAGCATAGAAGACACCATCAAGGGCTTCAACATGATTCTCAACGGCGAACTGGACGACCTGCCAGAGCAGGCATTCCTCAACGTCGGTACTATCGAGCAGGCCATTGAGAAGGGTAAGAAGCTGCTTGCACAGGCTAACGCATAAGCTACGTATAACGAATAAATACTCAAAAGGCTTATGCTAACACTGAAAGTTGTTTCACCCGAGAAAGTCCTCTTCGACGGCGAAGTGGAGATGGTAAAGGTGCCTGGTGTAATGGGAGAATTCGAGATTCTCAACAACCACGCCCCCATCGTCTCCGCTCTGCAGAAGGGCACCGTGGAGTATGCTCCCAAGGGAGCTGCCGAGCGCGTGCAGATAAGCGTAGCAGGAGGATTTGTCGAGGTACTAAAGAACGAGGTAAGCCTCTGCGTAGAGCGCGAACAGGCATAAGGACAAGCAACGCCACGACAGGCACAAACCCAACACGTTATGCTGCTGACATTGCTTCTCATTACCCTGCTGCTCCACGCAGTGCTGACGGGCGGAGCCATCATGGTGTGGCGCACGATAAAGAAGTCGTCACCCGAACTGATGCCGAAGGTATTCTTCGCCACGACATTGGTAAGGATGATAGCCTCGCTCGGAGTATTCGCAGTATCGCTGTATGTCATCCACGGGGACAAGGACACCATGAAACTCTTCACCTTGATATTCCTCGTCGTCTACATGCTGCTGCTGATATTCGACACAGCTTACTACTATTGTTCTTCCAGAGAACGTAACTAATCAAGAATTACTAAACAATGAAATATCTCAGATCCATATTGCTCGCGCTGACAATGGTCTTCGCCATCTCCCCTGCCCTGGCGGCAGAGGGCGAGAAGGAGGAGGGCGGCATCAGCCTCAAGGAGATATTGTTTGGCCACGTACAGGACGCATATCAATGGCACGTCACGGACATTGGCGGCGAACCCGTCATCATCCATCTGCCCATGATATTCTACAGCGAACAGAGCGGCTTCCACGTAATGTGCAGCTCTCAGTTCGAGCATGAGCCAAACGCGGAACTCCTGCGTGAGGGTCCTGACGGATTCTACATCAAGGGAGCCGAGGACGAGAAGGGACAGATTGTAGAGAAAGTGGGCAACGAGCTGAAGCCCGTCGCCTTCGACATCTCAATCACCAAGCAGGTGTGCGTGCTCTTCATCGACGCCATCATCCTGCTGCTCTGCATCCTCATCCCGGCTCGCTGGTGCAAGACGCACAAGGTAGACGACCCAGCTCCAAAGGGCTTCACTGGTCTGATGCACATGTTCATCATGTCGATATACGATGACCTTATCAAGTCCACACTGGGCGAGAAGGCAGACAAGTACGCACCATACCTGCTCACTTGTTTCTTCTTCATCTTCTTTGCCAACTTGATGGGTGTCGTACCGTTCCCACCGGGCGGCGGCAACGTGACGGGCAACATCGCCGTAACGGCGTGCCTGGCACTCTGCACCTTCCTCATCACTAACGTGACGGGCAACGGACACTACTGGCGCGAAATATTCTGGCCGGAAGTACCGACATGGCTCAAGTGTCCAGTCCCCCTGATGCCGGTCATCGAGCTCTTCGGAGTCTTCATCAAGCCAATCGTGCTGATGGTCCGACTCTTCGCCAACATGCTGGCAGGCCACGCCATCGCCATCTCGCTCTCCTGCATGATATTCATCATGTTCGGCTTGGGTGGCTTCATGGGCAACCTTCTGGGTGGCATCATCACCCCGGTCAGCGTACTCATGAGCATCTTCATGATGTTCCTCGAACTCCTTGTCTGCTACATCCAGGCAATGGTGTTCACCCTGCTCTCAGCAATCTACATCAACATGTCCCACTCTCACGCTGAGTAACTACAAGCGGACGTGTGACAAACAAAAAACAATAACAGAATAAATTCATAACAACTTTAATTTTTACGACTATGACAAGTTTAGCAGTAATTTTGGCAGCCGACGCTCTTGCAAAACTCGGCGCAACAGTAGGTGGTGGTTTGGCAGTTATCGGTGCTGGTATCGGTATCGGTAAGATTGGTGGTCAGGCAATGGACGCAATGGCTCGCCAGCCAGAGATGCAGTCAAAGCTGCAGTCTTCGATGATCGTTGCTGCCGCTCTCGTTGAGGGTGCAACCTTCTTCACCCTGATCATCTCTATCCTCGCACTGTTCGTATAATCCTCTTTTTACGTCCAACTTATGTCATTAATAACGCCAGATTTTGGCTTGTTCTTCTGGATGACCGTCGTCTTCCTCTGTGTGCTCGGCATACTGTGGAAGTTCGGGTTCCCTGTCATCGTTAACATGGTTAACGAGCGCAAGGCATTCATCGACGGCTCATTGCAAAAGGCCCACGAGGCTACAGAGCGACTGGCCAATATTCAGAAAGAAGGCGAAGCACTGCTGCAGGAAGCGCGTGAGAAGCAGGCGTCTCTCATCAAGGAGGCCAAGCAGACTCACGACGAGATCGTGGCGAAGGCCGAGGCAGACGCCCGCGAGCAGGCCAACAAGCTGCTCACGGATGCCAAGGCTCAGATAGAGGCAGAGAAGTCTGCCGCTATCCGCGAGATCCGCACGCAGGTGGCAGAACTTTCCGTGCAGATAGCCGGAAAGGTAGTTCGCCAGAATCTGGGTCAGGACAAGGCTCAGATGGAATTGATTGACAAACTGCTGGATGAGGTTTCTGTTGACTAATCAATAAATAAAATCGAATATGGATTTAGGAGTAATATCGGTAAGGTATGCCCGTGCATTGCTGAAATGCTGCGAAGAATCGCAGGTGGAGGAGCAGGTGTATCAGGAGATGCAGACTCTCGCCGAGAGTTACATCAAGGTTCCTGAACTCCGCCATACGATAGACAACCCGATGATAGCCCGCGAGAAGAAGGCAGAGCTGCTTGAGGCAGCCGCCGGCGGTAAGGTGAGCGACACTACGTCACGCCTCATCGCTCTCGTTCTCAAGGAGGGCCGTGAGAAGGTGATGCAGTTTATCGCCAATTCGTACATCACTCTTTACCGTCAACAGAAGAATATCACCCGCGGCAAGCTAACTACCGCCGTCCCCGTATCGGCAGCCATGGAGCAGAAGATGCGCAAGATGGTGGAGAGTAGAACTAACGGCACTGTCGAGTTCACCACAGAGGTAGACCCCGAGATTCTCGGCGGCTTCATCCTGGAGTACGACACTTACAGGATGGACACCTCGGCGAAGTCGCAGTTGAATAAGATTCTAAAGGAACTTAAAAATTAAAATCACAACATGTCAGATAAAATCAAACCAAGCGAAGTCTCCCAGGTTCTGCTGGAACAGCTCAAGGGCGTCACTTCCTCTGCCAATTTTGACGAGGTGGGCACCGTGCTGACAGTGGGCGACGGCGTAGCGCGTATCTACGGTCTGCGCAACGCACAGGCCAACGAGCTCCTCGAGTTCGAGAACGGCACTATGGCTATCGTGATGAACCTTGAGGAAGACAATGTGGGTTGTGTGCTCCTTGGCCCTACAAGCGGCATCAAGGAGGGACAGGTGGTGAAGCGTACCAAGCGCATCGCGTCCATCCGCGTCAACGACAGCATGCTGGGCCGCGTTATCAGCCCACTCGGCGAGGCTATCGACGGTGGTGCTCCTCTGGACCTCACCAACTCGTACGAGATGCCTCTGGACCGCAAGGCACCGGGCGTTATCTTCCGTCAGCCCGTTAAGGAGCCTCTGCAGACTGGTATCAAGGCCGTGGACTCCATGATTCCTATCGGTCGTGGTCAGCGTGAGCTCATCATCGGCGACCGCCAGACGGGCAAGACAGCCATCGCCATCGATACCATCATCAACCAGAAGCACTTCTACGACGCTGGCAAGCCAGTATACTGCATCTACGTTGCCATAGGTCAGAAGGCGAGCACCGTAGCAGCCCTCGTTACCACACTGAAGGAGCGCGGCGCACTGCCCTACACCATCATCGTATCGGCTACGGCGGCTGACCCTGCTGCCATGCAGTACTACGCACCGTTTGCCGGTGCTGCCATCGGCGAGTACTTCCGCGACCGTGGCGAGCACGCCCTCGTTGTATACGACGACCTGTCAAAGCAGGCTGTGGCTTACCGTGAGGTATCCCTGATTCTGCGCCGTCCTTCTGGACGTGAGGCTTATCCAGGTGATGTCTTCTACCTCCACTCTCGTCTTCTCGAGCGTGCTGCCAAGATCAACGAGCAGCAGGAAGTGGCAGAGAATATGAACGACCTTCCAGAGTGTCTGAAGGGACACGTAAAGGGCGGCGGTTCTCTCACGGCATTGCCTATCATCGAGACTCAGGCCGGCGACGTGTCTGCGTATATCCCGACCAACGTAATCTCCATTACCGACGGTCAGATATACCTTGAGTCCGACCTCTTCAACCAGGGCTTCCGTCCTGCCATCAACGTGGGTATCTCCGTATCCCGTGTGGGTGGCTCGGCACAGATCAAGTCCATGAAGAAGGTGGCTGGTACACTGAAGATTGACCAGGCCCAGTACCGTGAGCTTGAGAGCTTCTCCAAGTTCTCCAGCGATATGGATGCCGTAACGGCAATGACGCTTGACCGTGGTCGTAAGAACAACCAGTTGCTCATCCAGCCACAGTATTCTCCAATGCCAGTGGGCGAGCAGATTGCCATCCTCTACTGCGGAACAAAGGGTCTGATGGCCCCAGTACCGGTAGAAAAGGTTCGCGAGTGTCAGGACCAGTTCCTCGAGACTATGCGCAACAGCCACAAGGATGTCATCGACCTCCTCGGCAGCGGTAAGATAGACGATGCAGCCACAGCGACCATCGAGAGCGTTATGGCTGATGTAGCAGGACAGTTTAAATCATAAGGAGTAGCCTATGGCTTCACTAAAAGAAATAAAAAACCGTATCACGTCGGTACAGAGCACGCGTAAGATTACGAGTGCCATGAAGATGGTGGCTTCGAGCAAGCTTCACCATGCGCAGACGATGATTGAGAATATGCTTCCGTACGAAAACGAGCTGGAGCACATCCTCAGGTCGTTCCTCGCTGCCGATGCCGATGCGAAGGGTAGCATCACGCAGGCTCGCCCGGTGAAGACCGTAGCCATTTTGGCGTTTTCCAGCAACTCCAGTCTTTGCGGCGGCTTCAACGGCAACGTGATAAAGCTGATGCTGAAGACTGTTGAGGAGTATGAGGCGAAGGGCGTTAAGGTCATCGTCTACCCTATCGGTCGCAAAGTGGCCGAGAAGGTGAAGAAACTCAACGTGGAGTGTGCGGGCGACTTCTTGCAGTTGGCAGACAAGCCAAACTCCATCGAGTGTGCCGAGATAGGTCGTGAGCTGCAGGCGCAGTTCAACGCCGGCAAGGTGGACAAGGTAGAGATGATCTACCACCACTTCAAGAGTGCCGGTTCGCAGATACTGCAGAACAAGACTCTGCTGCCTATCGACATTGAGGAGGCAATGGACTACGACCATTACCGCGACCTCAAGAGCACCATCGCTACGGAGGAGGCTACGGAATATCTGAAGAAGAACCAGCGCGAGAAGGAATACGAGAACAAGCAGGTGTCCGCCCTCAACGACAACTTCATCGTTGAGCCAGACCTACAGACCGTCCTCAACGCCCTCGTGCCACGCTATGTCAACCTGATGGTCTACACCGCCCTGCTCGACAGCAACGCCTCCGAGCACGCTGCCCGCATGGTGGCCATGCAGACTGCTACGGACAATGCAGACGAGCTGCTCCGCACGCTCAACCTGCAGTACAACAAGGGACGTCAGCAGGCTATCACCAACGAACTGCTTGATATCGTCGGTGGTTCTTCCAACGACTAAGACATATCTCTCCATTATACATAATGACACCAAAAAGTCCGCTGACTACCTCCAAAGTAGTCAGCGGACTTTTTTCTTATTTTTACCGCCGAAATGCCCGCACCGTGTGCATCGTGTGCCCGCGCCATGGTAACGACGTGCCCGCGCCATGGTAACGACGTGCCCGCGGCTCGTGCATCGAGATGCCCACCAAGCGGGAACGCAGCCGGGTATTGTACATAGCGTTACTTACTGTATTTGAGACCGTTAATGATATATACGCCCTTCTGCGGGACGTCCTTCAGGCGTTGTCCCTGCAGGTTATATACGATGCCGTCTCCTGGGGTTTCTGTGTCGTGGTTGAAGTCAGCGTTGACATTGTCTATTCCAGATACGTCTATGCCGAAATAGTCGTCCAGCTGCGCCACGCGGTTTACGTACCATTCCTTTATGTACGTCAGTTCCTTGTCGAGGTCTTCCACGTACTTCGGTTTGCTCGACTTGGTGTTCCAGTAGTCCACCATGCGCTTCCACGCCCCGCTGTTTACGAACAGGTCACGGTAAGCATCAATGCGCTTGTTGACGTTCTCCGGTGCAAAAGCCGTGGTGCGTCCTACTGTCCAGCGTGCCTTCAGCGTGTTCTTGAAATCCGTGTTCCCCTGCACTGTTGACAACGGATAGCAACCACCAGTTTTGATAGCGTCCGCCAAAGACCACTCATTTAACGTACCATCATAGAAATTACCTTCATAATGTCCTCCGAATGACGTATCCAAATCCCACGGAGACAGTATTACCTTTCGCATAGAGGCTTTTTCTGCATCACTGTCGTTGATGTCGTTTGCCGAGTTGCGTATGGAGAAGAAGTGGTTCTTGTCGCCGAAGTTATCTGCAATGCACAGAGCGAGCACATGCAACTCATAGTCGGCGAGGTTCTCCAGGTAGAAATACTTCTTCACCTCAGTGACTGACTTGCGGTTTTTGAAAAGGTCTTGCAATGGCTCCCACGCCGTAGCATCTGCGTGGTCGTCTACGTAGTCGTCCGGATATTTCAGTTCCCAGGCATTATGCCATTCTATCACCGCCGCAAGATAATCTTCAGAATAACAAGGAGTGTTTTGATTTTCTATGTCGTTCGTTCCGCTTTTATAAAGAATGCCCTGTATCTTGTTGTCCTTGTACTTTTTCAGTCCGAGCAGTTTGCGGTTTATCTCGTCGCTCATGCAGTATATTCCCTTGTACTCGCCGTTAAGATACAGTTCCACGAACTGTCCCACCGTACCGCTACGCTGACCGTAGTCCGTCTCGTACGGCAGTTTGGAGAACTCGTTCCAGATGTCCATGCCGATGCGGTTGCGCATGCAGATACGGTCTATCGCCATAGCGTCGAGCAGGTATTTGCCGTCCTCGCGTATTCCGAGCAACGACATGTCCTTCTTCTCCGTGCACGCCTCGTCGACATAGAACTTCATGTTAAGCGCAGGTTTCATCAGGTATTGTTGTGCCGTAGCACCGCGCGTCTTGAACTTGGCGTAGCTGGTGGTCACGTTGCCTGCCGCATCCGTCAGTTCGAAGCTGCCGTTACAGTATTCCATATTCTTTGTCGGAGTCTGACTCATAGTCACCTTAAGCACTGGCATCTTCACCGTCTCGTCGGCAAACGCCACGTATGGAGCACTGGCAAACACCCCTACTGTCCATGCAATGAGTAAAGTTTTCTTTTTCATACGCGAATATTTAGTTAGAATATAGGCACAAAGATACGAAAATATTTTCAATAACGATAGCATTGTGGCTCAACGGATATTTTCCGTGGCAGCACAGAAGTGAAACTATCCAAAGACCATC
>CAVCKM010000018.1:0-14945 GCA_963602765.1 Alistipes putredinis
TGTGGTACCACCAGGAATCGAACCGGGGACACAAGGATTTTCAGTCCTTTGCTCTACCAACTGAGCTATGGCACCATCGTTTTTGTTTGTTGTTTGCAAGTCATTTCTGAATTGCGAGTGCAAAGGTACTGACTTTTTCCGAAACCACCAAATGTTTTCGCGACTTTTTTGCAGAAAAATGAAAAAAAGACGTTTTTTCTTACTTTTTCCTCCTGTTTCCTTCGGTTTTATACCTTTTCTTATTACCTTTGCAGACGTTTTGCGGGGTGTAGCGCAGTTGGTAGCGCACTACGTTCGGGACGTAGGGGTCGCCAGTTCGAGTCCGGTCACCCCGACAAGCAAACAATATCGCCGTGGGGCACGCCTTATATATTAATAAGGTGTGCCCCTTTCTTTTTGTTATCAGATGTTAAAGAATTATGGAAATTTAGAACAATCTAAGGGAACATTGCTCTAATAGCCGTACCTTTGCAGCCGCAAAATCAAAAAGTAATTAACAAAAGGATACACAGAAAATGGCAAAGAAAACTCTTGTGGCTGCGGCCATGGCGATGGCATCGTTCTCCACGGCAATGGCGGGCGGCATGCTGACAAACACCAACCAGAGCATCTCATTCCTGCGCAACCCGGCACGCGATGCCGCTATCGGCATCGACGGCGTGTACAGCAACCCCGCCGGCGTGGCGTTCATGAAGGACGGACTGCACATCGGCTTCAACTGGCAGTGCGCATGGCAGACACGCGACATCACGACGAAGAACGAAGTGCTCAAATATGGTGTCAACAACAACGGCATGGACGAAAAGAGTTACCAGGGCAAGGCGCACGTGCCTTTCCTCCCTTCGCTGCAGGCTGCATACAATAAGGGCAAGTGGAGCTTCCAGTTCAACTTCGGCATCACGGGCGGTGGCGGCAAGTGTGAGTTCGCCAACGGCCTCGGCTCCTTCGAGAGTGCCGTGGGCACCGTCGCCACAAAGCTGCAGTCGCTCGGCGCAACGGGCTACGATATGAGCAGCTACATGCAGGGCCGTCAGTACTATTATAGCTTCACCCTGGGTGCGGCGTATAAGGTGAAGGAGAACCTCTCCGTCTACCTCGGTCTGCGCGGTCTCTACGGCAGTGCCTCTTACAAGGCGAAGATTGACAACATACAGGTGAACACCGCCAACGGACTGGTGCCCTTCTCCTCTTTCATAGACAATGCAAGCGTTAAACTGGAGCAGAACCTGACCGCCCTCAACGCCAAACAGGAGCAGTTGAACGCTGCGCACAGTGCCGGACTGGTGACGGATGCCGTCTACTCTGCTCAGAGCGCACAGATAGGGCAGGGCATACAGCAGGTGACGCAGGCACAGATGCAGATGTCGCAGCTCGGCGTGTACCGCGAGGGTGTCAACCTGCAGTGCGACCAGTCGGGCTTCGGCATCGCCCCCATCATCGGTGTGGACTATAAGGTGGGTCAGTTCAACTTCGCCGCCAAGTATGAGTTCCGCACCAAGATGAACATGACCAACGAGTCTACCGTCAAGGAGGCCAACCAGATTGCTGCCGTCAACAAATTCCGTGACGGCGAGAACGTTCGTGAGGACTCTCCGGCTCTCCTCGCCGTTGGTGCGCAGTGGACCTGCATGCCGGAGATGCGTGTCAACGTCGGCTACCACCACTTCTATGACACGGGTTCCAAGAAGTACAACGACACGCAGAACCTGCTCAACGGTGGCACGGACGAATACCTCGGCGGTGTCGAGTACGACATCAACAGGAAGTGGACCGTCAGCGGCGGCGTGCAGGTGACGCGCTACGGCAACACGGACGCTTTCATGAACGACATGTCGTTCGTCGTCAACTCGTGGAGCTTCGGCGTGGGTGCCAAGTACCAGTGCAACGACAAGATAGCCGTCAACCTCGGTTACTTCCAGACCAACTACGGCAAGTATACCCAGTCCACCGCGGACGAGATGGGTTCCATCAACACCTTCACCCGCACCAACTACGTAGTGGGTGCCGGCGTTGAGTTCGACTTCTAAACGACACAACTCTTTCGAAAACAAACATAAGCAATTTATTGGTTTTACAAGATTCTAAAACACACTAAAAAACAGGCTGCCGTCCGAGAGGATAGCAGCTTTTTTTACGCCCGTGAAACTTTTAAGACTTTAGTTCCGCGTGGACTTTTAAGACTTTAATTGCCATTAATTGACCATTAATTTTATCCATTAATATTATTTTTCCATCCGGACGGAATAAAAATTAAAGAACTATTAATGGTCCAATTAATGGTCAATTAATGGCAATTAAAGTCATTTTTTTTTGTACTTCCATCGTTAAAGTCGTATAAAGTTTTTGTTGTTAGCGGGAATTTTACTAACTTTGCCACCGAGAAAACATAGACATATTATTCAATAGGTAAAGACTTTAGGGTAATTTTATGAAGAAATTTATTCTATCCCTTTTTGCTGCGGCAGCTATGGTTAGCTGCTCGTCAGACATAGCAGACACAGGTGCCGGCGCCAATTCCGCTGGCAGCCCCGATGCTTCAACCCCCAGTACTGAGGTGTCCATCCAGGGCATGCAGATCACCACGCGTAGCAGCAGTGCCAACGGCACGGCGGCTTTCACCCTTGCCGGATATGACGGACAGCAGGTTGCGGCAACAGGCTCGCCTGCGTACTTCTTTATTCGTATAGACAACCGCATCCCCGGTGCCGGCAGTTTCCCTTCCACGGCTTATTTCCCACAGAACTCTAATGGCGGTTCCATCTTTGCTGCAGGCAACACCGGCACTGTCAACCAGAATACAGATGGCGTGACATGGAAGTCCCTGAACAGCAGCATCACCTCTTATATTTATGACACCACAGGCAAGACCACCGTTGCCCCTCTGACCAATATCCCGGAACTGAGCACCATCATCGCTGCCCATCAGAACCGCTCGTATGACCTGTCCTCCATCAATACCGACACACTCAAGGTCATCTGGTATGTCACCAAGTACGAGGATGGCGTATGGCACGTGGACGGTGTGCTGACGGGCAAGAGCACCACGAGCACCGACAGTATTCCTGGTATGGACACCAACCCCGGCGGCAACATGGACGACGATGCACCTGTTACCCCGGAGACACCGGACACACCTGATACGCCAGATACCGAGAAGGAAACAGTAGTTGCTTCTGGCAACGTCGAGGTTGACATCCACCAACAGGAGCACTCCGACTGGACGCAGATAAAGACCTCCATCCACGTTCGCGACAGTGTCGACAAGGTGGTAGTGGAGATTCCGCTCGACATCGACCACGTCGCTGAGCAGGACGACTTCGCCATCCGCACCTACGACTTCAACCTAGCAGAGAAGGTATACATCAATGGTAAGGAATACACCTTCGAGGACAGCAAGGCACTCTCCGTCAACGTAGAACACCAGGCCACAAAGGTTGTCATCACCGTCACCGTCCACAACCAGGCATATATCGCAGCCCTCAAGAAGGAATACGGCGACGGTGCCACCATCGAGGTCAGCACCTACGGCAAGGACATAACGAACGAGGCGCTCTGGCCGTACGTCAAGCAGTCCACGGTAACCGTGACTCCTGCCAAGGGCGACACCTACGATGCCAATAGACTGATAACCCACATCAGCAACGCCTTCGATTACGAGTAAATGCCCGTGTGACTTTAGTTCACGCGAAGCTTTAGTTCCCACGAAGTTTTTTTTAGGACTTTAATTCTTGCTTAGGCAAGCGGCAAAGCCGAGCGGCCGTTAATTGACCATTAATTGAACCATTAATATTATTTTCTCCATCCGGACGGTAAAAATTATTAATGGATAAAATTAATGGTCAATTAACGGCCATTAAAGTCCTAAAATCTTTTATAGTCCCACCCCCTTTGGCGTTCTCAGTATTTTTTTGTAACTTTGCAGTGCGCCGGGAGGCAGGAGAGCGATTCTGCCCCGTAGAAAACCGGTTGTTTTAGATTACATGTTACAAAAATTTCAAAGTATTTCAGGTGAGATAGCGCGACGCTATGTATGTTATTTCGTAGGACTTTACATCCTGTCCTTCGGTCTGTCAATGATCTTCTTGAGCGGTACGGGCACCAGCCCCATCTCCTCGTGGGCGTTCGTCATGGACAAGAACACCGAGTTGTCCGCAGGCACCTACACCTTCATCATCAATATGGTGATGATAGCCGGCCAGATAGCCATCATGCACAAACACGGTCTCCGTGGAGAGATGTGGAACATCCTCTTGCAGGTACCCTTCTCCGCCATCTTCGGCATGTTCATCGACTCGTCACGCTATATGCTCCAGACGGGCATGACAGAGCTGGGCATCACCGTCCTTCCCTACTGGGGCTCGCTCCTCATGCTCGCCGCCGGCATAGTGATACAGTCCTTCGGTGTCTTTCTTGAGATACGTCCGCAGGTCACCATGATGTCCGCTGAGGCTTTCGTCAACTACTCCTGCGTACGATGGAAATGGGAGTTCGGCAACATGAAGGTGTTCTTCGACTGCGGCCTCGTCCTCCTCGCCGTCCTCTGCGGCATAGGCTTCTCCGTCTGGCACACCACCTCCGCCGGAGCTGCCATCACCCTACAGACGTTCATCGACGGTGTCCTCGACGGTGTGCGTGAAGGCACGGTACTCTCCGCCCTCCTCGTAGGCCGCCTCGTCACGCTGTTCAAGTACCGCCTCGGCGAGCGACTCGACACCATCCTCACCACCGACCCGCCCGTCCCTGCTGACGACTAACGACAATGAACATTTTCACGCCAATGAATATTTATGACAACAATGAATGTTTATGACGCTAATGAATATTTAGGACTTTAATGACCGTTAATTGACCATTAATTGGACCATTAATTGGACCATTAATTGGACCATTAATTATTCATTAATTTTTATTCTATCCGGAAGGCAAAATAATATTAATGGATAAAATTAATGGTCAATTAACGGCCATTAAAGTCCCCCAAAAAACTCGCAGGCCATTAAAGTCCCCACAAACTCGCAGGCCATTAAAGTCCCCCCGAAACTCGCAGGCCATTAAAGTCCCCCACCCCCAAAAAACTCACCATTCATGTCCCAGGGAATCACAGTCCGCCAAGCCACGGCGCAAGACATATACTTCATTTCCGCCGGCTTCCACGCCGCCATGCTCATCGACTCCCCCTCCGCCGAGCGCATCAACACGTTCGCCGAGAAGGTGTGCGCCCAGCCCGGCGTCCTCTACAGCCCCGACAATACCCTCATCGCCGAACTCGACGGCAAGCCCGTCGGCATGCTCACCGCCTACGACGGTGCCCGCTACCACGACATGCGCCTCCGTACCTTCGCTATAATAAAAGAGGTGTTGGGGCTGGAGTTCCCCGATATGGAGGACGAGACGCGCCCCGGCGAGTACTACCTCGACTCCGCCGCCGTCCTCCCCGAGTGCCGCGGCAAGGGCGTAGGCACCCTCCTGCTCCGCCGAGGCATAGCAGAGGGCCATCGCCGCGGACTCACGACAACCCTCGCCGTAGACCCCGTCAACGACAAAGCCCAGAAGCTCTACGAGTCCCTCGGCTTCCGCCGCAACGGCGACCTCTTCATCTTCGGCCACACCTACTGGCGCATGGAGCACCCCCTAAACGACAACTCTGACTCAAGAGAATGACGACAACTCGGACAACTTAGGACAACTTTTTTAAGTATCATTGGGCGGCGCTAGACACCGCGCCGAGTCGCCCTGCATAATGAGTTCCTGACCTCACGATAAATCGGGGTCTTAAATCGGTAAGTCCCTCTTATTCGGCGCGGTGTCTAGCGCCGCAAAAGTAACTTAAAAAAGGTTGTCCTAAGTTGTCCGTGTTGTCTTCATTTAATCACCGCTGTGTAGTCTTTAATAAAAAGAGGTGGTCTTAAATCGACAAGCTCCCTTGATTCGGCGCGGTGTTTAGCGCCGCAAAAGTAACTTAAAAAAGGTTGTCCTAAGTTGTCCGTGTTGTCTTCATTTAATCACCGCTGTGTAGTCTTTAATAAAAAGAGGTGGTCTTAAATCGACAAGCTCCCTTGATTCGGCGCGGTGTTTAGCGCCGCAAAAGTAACTTAAAAAAGGTTGTCCTAAGTTGTCCGTGTTGTCTTCCTTCCCTAGACCGCTGTGTTGTCTTCCTTAATCAGGACCGCCGTGTTGTCGTCATTTAATCACAGTCGTGTTGTTTTTATAATATAATGTAGTCGTTGAGATATGAACTGGACAGACAGAATAAGACAGGTTAAGATGGCTCTTGTCGTCGGCGCTGTGGCGATAGCCGCGGTGTCCCTCGTCGTGAGCCATTTCTTCGTTCGCGACTTGGCGCACGAGGAGCGCGTCCGCATGGAGATATGGGCGGAGGCCATACGCTCCATGAACAATGCCGACGCCAATGCCGACCTCGGACTCGTCATCAAGGTGCTCGCCGACAACAACACCATCCCCGTTGTCGTCACCGACTCCAAAGGACGCATGCAGATGATGCGCAACATCGACGAACACCGTGCCGACAGCGCCGCCGTCGCCGAACGCCTCGCACGCCAATGGCAGCGTGAGGGCCACGTCATACCCGTCAACATCGGTTCCGCCAACAGCCTCTACGTCTGCTACGGCGACTCCCTCCTCCTCGTCCGCCTCGCCTACTACCCCTACGTCCAACTCGGCATCGTCATGCTCTTTGTCGTCATCGCCATCCTCGCCCTCCTCACCTCCAAACGCGCCGAGCAGAACAAGGTGTGGGTGGGACTCTCCAAGGAGACGGCCCACCAGCTCGGCACACCCATCTCCAGTCTCATGGCGTGGACCGAGATACTGCGCGAGCAGTACCCCGCCGACCCCCTCATCCCCGAGATGGACAAGGACGTGCAGCGCCTGCAGCTCATCGCCGACCGCTTCTCCAAGATAGGGTCCACCCCCGAGCGCACCGACGTGCAGCTCTCCGCCCTCGTCGCCAATGTCGTCGAGTACATGACCCGCCGCACCTCCCACCAGGTCACCATCGCCGCCAGTGTCCCCGACGACATCACCGTCCGCGTCAACCGCCAACTCTTCGAGTGGGTCCTCGAGAACCTCATGAAGAACGCCGTCGACGCCATGCACGGCAAGGGCATCATCACCGTCAAGGCGTACGCCGCCGCAAGGGCATCAGACTCCTCGGGCAATACCCCTGTCCGCTCGACCGCCACCACCTACATCGACGTCACCGACACCGGTTGCGGCATAGAGCGCAAGAACCTCAAGACCGTCTTCCAACCCGGTTTCACCACAAAGAAACGCGGCTGGGGCCTTGGTCTCTCCCTCGCCCGCCGCATCGTAAAGGAGTACCACGGCGGACGCATATACGTCCTCTGCAGCACCCCCGGCGTAGGCACCACCTTCCGCATCGAACTCAATTGCCCCCAATGACACTTCCCACGCCAATGGATATTTTGGACTTTAATGACCGTTAATTGACCATTAATAGTTCTTTAATTATATAGAAAATAATATTAATGGATAAAATTAATGGTCAATTAACGGCAATTAAAGTCCTAAAAGAGTCTTCCCGACCATTAAAGTCCTAAAAGAGTCTTCCCGACAATTCACGTCCCAAGATATTTCCACGTTATAAATACTTAAAAAAGCAGAGGATATTTATGTCTCTCTGCTTTTTTTTGTACCTTTGCACTATGCGAAAACTACTGACCCTAACTGTAATAATATTAACGTCACTACAGCCCATACAGGCAAAAGAAGAATTTACACCCACCGAACAACAGCAAATCAGCGTCGAGACGCCCGGGCTCTTCGAGAAGAGCGACATGTTCCGCCTCAACTTCGCCGAGTACGACGCGAAGGAATACTCCTTCCCCCTCCCCGTCGGCAAAGTCGTTGCCATACGCAACGGTGAGATGGAGATAGAGACGAAGAAAGGCGACGCCGTCAAGGCGATGTTCGAAGGTAAGGTCAGACTCGCACGCCACATCCCCGGCTACGGCAACGTCGTCGTCGTCCGCCATCATAACGGTCTCGAGACGATGTACGCCCACAACGCACAGAACCTCGTCGAGGTAGGCGACCACGTCCGCGCCGGTCAGACCGTCGCCATCGTAGGCGGCAAGGACGGACGCACCATGTGTGTCGTCGCCCTCATGGTGAATGGACGACGCATGAACCCCGCCACCATCCTCGACACCGGCAGCAGGCAGCTCCGCGACCAAACAGTCATCGTGCAGCGCAAGAACGGCAAGATATCGCTCAAGACATCACGCCAGAAGAAAGAGCCAAAGGGCATGAGCATGGACACCAACAACCCCTTCGGCAGCAACAGCGTCTACCGCCTCGACCTCACCGCCATAAAGCCCGGCGACTGGCACTATCCCCTTGACAACTCGCACGTCATCAGCGGATACGGCGGAAAACGACGCCACTCGGGCACGGACATCAAGAACGGACCGGGCACCGACATATACGCCGCCTTCGACGGCCTCGTCGTACAGGCCGGCACATACTCCGCCTACGGCAAGTGCATCACCATACGCCACGCCAACGGACTCGAGACACGCTACAGCCACAACGCCAAAAACCTCGTCACCGTAGGCGACAAGGTAAAGGCTGGACAGGTCATAGGCAAGGTAGGACGCACAGGACGCGCCACCACGGAGCACCTGCACTTCGAAACGCGCATCAACGACCGAGCCTTCGACTCCTCCTATGTATTCGACCACAAAGACCACACCCTACAGCAAACCGTCCTGCAGTTCAAAAAGAACGGCTCCGTCACAAAACTAAAATAACGACAACCCTGACTTGAGGAAAAAGACGACAACTCTGACTTGAGGAAAGACGACAACTCGTGCATGAGGGAAAAAGACGACAACACGGACAACTTAGGACAACTTTTTAAGTTACCTATGGCGGCGCTAGACACCGCGCCGAATCGTCCTTGCTTGCGGATTTAAGACCACATAAGTAACATTTACTGAAATCAGGTCAGTAACACATCCTGACTAGCGATTCGGCGCGGTGTCTAGCGCCGCAAAAGTAACTTAAAAAAGTTGTCCGAAGTTGTCCGTGTTGTCTTCCTTCCCTAGACCGCCGTGTTGTCTTCCTTAATCAGGACCACTGTGTTGTCTTTAACATATATATAAGTTGTCTTCTATAAACAAAGAAAGATGAAAAAGATTTTTACGCTACTTATCGGTAGTCTTCTCATACTCACCTCCTGTGGCACCACCACAGGCACGTCAGCCTTCAGCGGCGCGCTCTTCGGAGGCATGATAGGCTCCGCCGTTGGCGGAATAGCCGGCGGTCCGCGCGCCAGCAGCATCGGCACACTCATCGGCGGTGCAGCCGGTGGTCTTGCAGGCGTTGCCGTCGACAACGCCTTGCAGAAACAGGCACAGACATACTACGGCGACGCCAACGTCGTCCAGGACTCGTACAACGACAACCGACGCGCCGACGGCATGCGCAACATGAACGTCAAGGAGACCTACGACCCCGTCTACAACGATGTCGTCGACCTCAGTATGCCTAAGGCACATGTGGAGAACAAGGACAGCGCCGTCCTCTTTCCCAACACGCAGTACCCCATATACATCGAGAACTCACAGTTCATCAACAACACCTCTACTCCGCACATAGCGCAGAACGAGATGGTCTGCATACAGTTCGAGATACGCAACATCTCCGAGACTACCATCACCAACGTCGTTCCCGTCGTCATGGAGACAACGGGCAACAAACGACTGCAGATATCCCCCGCCACGCTCATCGAACAGATTCCCGGCGGCACCGCCCTCCGCTACTCCACCTTCGTAAAGGCGCAGGACAACCTGAAAAGCGGCACAGCACATTTTGACATATACATCACAGCCAACGGTGCTCTCGTCAGCCAGAAAGTCAGCTTCGACGTTCCGCTGAACTAAATGCACCACAGTAAAAACTCTCTCTCAAAAAATCCAAACAGCATGAAGAAAGTTATTGTTATGGCCGTCGCAGCCCTCGCGCTCGTGGCTTGTAAGGACGGCAGCAAGTCTGCCAATGACGCAGATAATGCACGCATCGACTCGCTACAGCGCGTCATCGACCAGAAGGACAACGAGATTAACGATGTCATGGCGACGTTCAACGAGATACAGGAGGGCTTCCGTCTCATCGAGGCCGCCGAGCAGAACGTCACCATCGCAAAAGACGGCGAGTCAACCAACCGCCACGAACAGATACGCAACAGCATCCGCAACATACAGGAGCGTATGCAGCACAACCGCGACCTCATCGCAAAGCTGCAGCAGCAGGTGCGCGAGGGTAGCACACGCTCTGAGGAGATGAAGCGCACCATCGAGAACTTCGTCAAGGAACTGGAGACCAAGAACGCCGAACTCACCCAGCTGCGTGAGGAACTCCAGAAGAAGGACATCCACATCGCCGAACTCGACAAGACGGTCTCTGACCTCAACACCAACGTCGCTTCCCTCAAGGAGGACGTCAGCTCAAAGGAGCAGACCATCAGCAGTCAGGACGCACAGCTCAACACCGCCTACTACGTCTTCGGCACTAAGAAGGAACTGAAGAGCCACGACCTCTACCGCCGCGGCAAGGTGCAGATATCCTCGTCCAACAAGGACTTCTTCACCAAGATAGACATCCGCACCGAGAAGGAGATAAAGCTGCACAGCAAAAAGGCTGAGCTGCTCACCACCCACCCAATGGGTAGCTACACCCTCCAGCAGGACGCCCAGAAGGAGTACGTCCTCCGCATCACAGACATCAACGCTTTCTGGAGCACCAGCAAATACCTCGTGCTCCTCGTAAAGTAATCTTACCGACTTGAATATTTTTTTAGGACTTTAATTGCTGATTAACGGCGATTAAAGTCCTTTTTTTGTGCCTTAACGTGAGAGACGCGTTACGCAATATATTGGTAATCAAAGCGTTGACAGGGCGGTCTCCCCGAGGCTTGGGCATCCGCTCCCCGCGCCGCGGGCATCGGCTTCCCACGGCTCGGGCATCGTGTGCCCACGTCGCGGGCAACTCGGACTATGTGTTAAGCTTTACCATTTCGTAGAACTCTTCGCGCAGCGACTTCTTCTTTTCGAAGCACCCCGTGAAGTATGAGACGCACATGTTGCCGCGGTTTTTCACGCCGCGCATCGACTTGCACATGTGCTTGCCCTGCATCACGATGGCGAAACCCAGGGCTGTGCCCTTCAGCGCCTCGCCAAGCATCTCCACCACCTCGCGGCACAGACGCTCCTGCAACTGCAGGCGCGCCGCACAGTAGCCCACAACACGTGCTACCTTCGAGATGCCCAGTATGCGTCCCTCAGGGCTGGGGACGTATGCAAAATAATAGTTGCCGAAGAAAGGCAGCATGTGGTGCTCGCACATGCTGTAGTACTCCCCGCAGTCGAACACCATCTCCGACGTATGCGCCGTGTTGGCAAACGTTGTGATGCGTGGCTTGCGGGCAGGGTCATTGCCGCGAAAAATCTCCTTGTACATACGCATGATGCGGTCCGGCGTGTCCTGCAGTCCTTCACGGTCTGGGTCCTCACCGATGGCACGTATTATAGTGCGCAGTGCCGCACGCAGCTCCTCTTCGTTATATTCTGTTTTCATTATTATCCTAATGCAAAGCGCGCTTTACAAGTTGCGCTTTGTTGCGTGCAAAGTTACCCATTTTTCGGTACATCACAAAAGAAAACTAACGAAAAGGCGTTCTTCTCCATTTATTTTTAGTAATTTTGCACGTAACTTAACCGACACCACAAATGACAACACCCAATACGGACGAACAGTTCAAGGAGGCCATGCAGCTATGCCGCGACATCTTCTCCCGTAAGCTGTACGACTACAAACCCTCGTGGCGCATGCTGCGCCCGTCCTCTCTCACCGACCAGCTCTTCACCAAGGCGAAGCGCATACGCACCCTGCAGGTGACGGGGCAGTCGCTCGTCGGAGAGGGCATCCTCCCGGAGTTCATGGCGCTCATCAACTACGGCATCGTCGGGCTCATCCAGCTCGAGAAGGGCTATGCCGACAAGGTGGACATGACAAACGACGAGGCCATGGCACTCTACGACCACTACGCCGAGAAGTGCACCGCCCTGATGAGGATAAAGAACCACGACTACGGCGAGGCATGGCGCGACATGCGTGTCAGCTCCTACGTCGACTTCATCCTCACCAAGATAGAGCGCGTCAAGGAGATAGAGGACCACAACGGCACCACGCAGGTCAGCGAAGGTATCGACTCCAACTACATGGACATCATCAACTACGCCGCCTTCGGTGTGATAACGCTAATGCATTCTTCACCCCAATGACCTCTTTCCACATCAATGAATATTTTAAAGACTTTAATTGCCATTAATTGACCATTAATTGGACCATTAATAGTTATTTTAGGACTTTAATGGCCGTTAATGGACCATTAATTGGATCATTAATTTATTCATTAATTATTAATCCCATCCGGATGGATTAAAATAATATTAATGGCTAAAATTAATGGTCAATTAACGGCCATTAAAGTTCTAAAAAAAACATTCCAGTTCTAAAAAACATTCCAGTCAGAGAAGTAAAAGTCTCCATGGCAATTATCGTCAACATAGCGAGGGTGATACTGGGCTTGACGCTCATTATATCCGGGGCTGTCAAGGCTGTCGACCCCCACGGCACACAGTACAAGCTCGACGACTACGCCGAGGCCATTGGCGTCGCCGGAGCAGTACCCGATTGGGCGACACTCGCCGCCTCCGTGGCACTCAGCGCCGTGGAGTTCTGGATGGGACTACTCATACTCCTCGCCATCTGGCGACGCGTCGTCAGCAAACTGACGCTGGCGTTCATGGCCGCCATGACCGCCGTCACCGTGTGGATTTTCGTCGACAACCCCGTCAGCGACTGCGGCTGCTTCGGCGACGCCATCAAGCTGACCAACGGCGAGACGCTCGCAAAGAACGTCGTGCTCCTCGCCTGCGCCGCCCTCGTGGCATGGCGACCCACGCTGATGCCGCGCATGATAAAGAAGAACATGCAGCTGCTCATACTGCGCTACAGCATGCTCTTCATCCTCGGACTCTCGGCATACTGCCTCTACTACCTCCCCGTCCTCGACTTCCGCCCCTACCACGTCGGGGCCGACATCAAGGCGGGCATGGAGATTCCCGCCGACGCACCGCAACCGGAGTTCGAGACCACGTTCATCCTCGAGAAGAACGGCGAGCGACGTGAGTTCTCACTGGACAACTACCCGGACTCCACCTGGACCTTCGTCGACTCCAAGACGACCGTCATAAAACCCGGTTACGAACCACCCATACACGACTTCTCCATAAAGCTCGTCGCTCTCGCACCACGGCAGGCGGCATCCATACAGCGCGGCGACATCAGCGAGGAACGGTGGCACGGGGCCGCCGTCGGCGACGACATCACGGACATCGTCCTCTCGGACACCTCCTACGTCGTGCTCCTCGTATCGCCCCATCTCGAAAAGGCGGACGACAGCAACCTCGGCGCCATCAACCACCTCTACGAGTTCACCGAGAAGAAGGGCTTCTCCTTCCTCTGCCTCACAGCAAGCGGTGAGCAGGGCATCCGCCACTGGATAGACACCACAGGAGCCGAGTACCCCTTCTGCCAAACCGACGAGACGACACTGAAGACCATCATACGCGCCAACCCCGGCATTGTACTCCTCCACCATGGTGTGGTAGTGGGCAAATGGAGTCATAACGACAACATCAAACCGTCAAACGTATTTGATATTAAGTAACGTACAAAAAATAACTTGAGCAGTATTGATATGATTGACAGATTTTACCCTAATGGGCTGAAAGCCCATTAACTACATAGCCCAGGGCAACGCCCTGGGTATAGTACAACCATCAACCGCCGCCCTGTAAGGGCAAAAGTACATAAACTGTCATACGTTAGTAACATTTCTTTTTTATTCAATAAAAACAAAAAGACAAAGTAACATGAGAAAGAAAATTGTAGCAGGTAACTGGAAGATGAACAAGAACCTGCAGGAGGGCGTCGCTCTCGCCAAGGAACTCACAGAGGTAGTAAAGAACCCTAACTGCGGCGTCATCATCTGCACACCGTTCATCCACCTCGCCAGCGTGGCTGAGATCGTCAAGGGCAGTGCCATCGAACTCGGTGCCGAGAACTGCGCCGACAAGGCCAGCGGTGCTTACACCGGTGAGGTGTCAGCAGAGATGGTGAAGTCTACTGGTGCACAGTACGTCATCCTCGGCCACTCAGAGCGTCGCGAATACTACAAGGAGACTCCTGAGATCCTGAAGGAGAAGGTGCAGCTCGCCCTCGCCAACGGTCTGAAGGTGCTCTTCTGCATCGGCGAGACTCTCGCTGAGCGTGAGGCAAACAAGCAGAACGAGGTCGTTAAGGCAGAACTGGCTGGCAGCGTCTTCAACCTCACCGCTGAGGAGTGGAAGAACATCGTCATCGCCTACGAGCCAATCTGGGCCATCGGTACCGGCAAGACCGCTACTGCCGATCAGGCTGAGGAAATCCACGCCTACATCCGCTCTTGCGTAGCAGAGGTGTACGGTCAGGAAGTAGCCGACGACACCACCATCCTCTACGGTGGCTCATGCAAGGCAAGCAACGCTCCCGAGCTCTTCGCTAAGCCTGACATCGACGGTGGCCTCATCGGTGGCGCATCCCTCAAAGCCGCTGACTTCAAGGGCATCATCGACGCTTGGAACAAGTAATCCCCCTTTGACGCCAATGCACATTTGACGCCAATGATATTTTGACGCCAATGATATTTTAAGGACTTTAATTGCCGTTAATTGACCATTAATTGGTCCATTAATAGTTATTTTAAGGACTTTAATTGCCGTTAATTGACCATTAATTGGACCATTAATTTATTCATTAATTATTAATCCCATCCGGATGGATTAAAATAATATTAA
>CAVCKM010000019.1:0-10434 GCA_963602765.1 Alistipes putredinis
ATGGGCTGAAAGCCCTATACTACATAGCCCAGGGCAACGCCCTGGGTACATCGGGCATACAACCACCGCCCTGTAAGGGCAAAAGTACATAAACCATTCACGCACAAGACTATGGACTTTTGCCCTTACAGGGCGCGTGGATACATGCAAACAAAAACCCAGGGCGTTGCCCTGGGCTATGTAGTATAGGGCTTTCAGCCCAAATCAAATTGAATACGACATTAAAGGTCAGGGTGAAGTTTGTGCTTCTTCACCTCTAGTTACTCAGATTTAGTAGTAGTAGCAGTTACGTTGGCTTTTATAGTTTCGCCATCAACTGTAATGTTGTCTGTGCCGTACTCTGGACCAGAGTCAGGAGTAGTCTTGGTCTGTGTGAGTGTAACATTACTCATGCCGGTGATGGTCACGCCCTTGTCCGTAGCTGCGTTAGCGCAGACATGCATTGCCGGGAAACTGTTGGCGTTTGTACCAGTAACTGAAACCGTATTTTTGTTTATGAATGTAACTTTCGTAGGATACTGATAGGCAGTGTTCAGATAGTTTCCGATAGTCAAGGCCGCATAAGGACATGCATTACCAGAACCCCATTTCGTCATCCATGTATCTCCTGAGTCATGAGCAACCTTAGCATCCAATTCGAATTCGCAACCGTCTATCTCATAAGTACCGCCGCGAAGCAATGCTGCCTGGCAGTAGCTTTTGAACTTGCAGTTCTTCAGCGTTACGTTGGCGTTAATATTTACCAGCAAAGCTGTGCCGCCATAACTCATATGACCGGAACTGAATTCACTGTTCTCCAAGTTGATAGTGCAATTTGAAGCTACCTGCGGAGTAGTGGAACCATTGGTTGTTACAGCATAGTAACCATCAGTGATTGTCACTTTCGAATTCTTAACCGTTACAGAAGTGTTTGTAGAATTCTGCACCACAAAGATGCAGCTGTATCCTCCTTTTCCCTCGTAGTCAACTTTTTCTAGCGTCAAAGAACCGTCTGTGTTAACATTCAAACTTTTATCATTAGCCTGAACTATCTTGCCATTGCAGAATGTCAAGTTACCGTTATTCTGCGAATAGATATCGTTATTTGCTGTCAGCGTCTTTTGGTTCAAGTCGAGAGTCAAGGTAGAGGCTACATAATACGTCGCGCTGAGCGCCAAGTCCTTCAACAGAGTATATTCTCCGCCCTTGGCCACGGCAGCTGCAAACTGCGTCACGTTTGTGATAGGATTAACGCCTACCTCGATTTCGTACATGGAAATCTTGGTGTCGTCTGATGGAGCAGTCACTGCTGCACCTTTCTCATAGTAAACATCTGCTGCTGAATTACCTGTTGCAAGAGTAATCTCCTTGACCGTCGCACCCTTGTTGATGCGAACGTTACCCTTTGCTATTTCCAGCTTGTCGATTGTTACGCCCTCGGTGACGATGAGGGTGTTGTCAGCTGTTGAGGCTGTCACCGTCTTGATGGTAGTAAAGCCGGCGTTGCCTTTTAGGGTGACAGTGGAGTTAGGGGTGTTGATTGTCAGATTTGCAGCATCGTTGTCTGAGGCAGGGTTTGGAAGGGATACTGTGAGGTCCTTGACGGCTGTAGTAGTTCCAGATTGATTTCCATCTGTCACAGTAACGCTGCCACTTGGGGCTACTTTCTCTAACGTGATAATCTTGGAGGTAGATGAGCTGCTTGCTTCACTGCTAGTAGGGAGGGTAATCGTTGTACCACCATCACCGCTGCCAACTACATCAGTGATGGTTACGTTGTCTTTGGTTTTCAGCGTTTCGCCGGCATTACTTGCTTCAACTTCAGTGCCAGCTCCAGCAGTTATCGTACTCTCAGTCAGAGTCAGTGGGTACAGGTTACCTCTGTTCAAGATGTATGTGCCAGCCGTGGTGCTGACATACGTGTTGGCATTTTGGCCCAATTTAATCTTGACATCGCTATACGTACCCGTTGGCACTGGCACGTAGAATACGCCAGGCTGCCCCTTTACCGCACCGCTAAATACGAAACTTACCTGCTGGGACTGGCCGTTGCTCTCTCCACTCCCAGCTGTACTCGTCTTCAATTCAGGCCTGTACTCACTTTCACCATCAGTAGTTGTATTGTTCGCTGTGGAAGTTTCTGTTAGCGAGGCAGTAAACTTACCCGCCATATAGCTTCCCGACGATACTTCCAACCAACCATACTCGCACGGCATCTTCTCAAACTTCACGCAGAGCACGCCGCCAAGGTGATAGATAGTGGCAGTGCTATTGCCATCGTCCTTTGTTATCGGACCTGCCATGGCAGGATTGTAGCTGTTACCGTCGTGCGCATCGGTGTAGAATACCTGGTCTACCTTGGTGTAGTTATAATTCTTAGGGAAGACATAAGTCAACTGACTGTTGCTTATCGCATGGTCTTTGTTGTACGGATATACGGCATAGCTATAATCGTCGCTCTCGCTCACTACGGTGAACTCGCCATCTGTAGTGTTCTCGCCTTTAGTCAGTACACCTTCAAGAGGCTGGGTGACATCGCTGTTATTATTCTGGAGCCAGATAGCGAGTTTGTCGCCTTTCGACCAGTATAACTGGCCTTCATCATCGAACGTGGCACGTGTACCGTCTGAGGCTGCTGATGCGCCAATAGTATTTTTCGTAAGACTGACGCCCTGCGTCACAAGGTCATCGCTGCAGGAACTGACCAGTGCTGCCACTGCCAGTCCGGCTAAACATAACTTATTCTTCATCTCTTTTTAATTTAAAAGTTTGTAGTTGTTAGAAAGAAATCGCTTAATATTCAACTTCGTCCTCGTCGAAGTCAGCAGTGCTTTTTACCCATGTGCCGTTTTCGCCACTCACATTTCCGCTCGCACTCAGCAGCGGCGCAGTGTTGATGTTGACCACCTTAACCTCGGGGGTCATGTACTTTTTGCAGTTGTTTGCCATAGATTTAGTTGTCTTAAGTCCTGTCCGTCTTTCCCTGACGGACGTAATCACATTGAATAAAGAAGAGGCGAATCTCGTAATCATAGGGAAAACATAATCTCCACAGAGAATATTACAACCCGAAAAAGCTCCAGACAAGTACCCAATCACCTTGTCATTTGCAAACTTATAAAAATTCTCTAAAATCCCCCCCCCCGAAATGTTAAATCTTTTCAAATATAAACAAAAATTATTTTATGTCAAGTAATTGGTGGATACAAAACAACAGTTATTGGCATCTTTACGCCAAACTGACATAAAAGGGGTCAAAGGGACAGGGTCAAAGGGACAGGGTCAAAGGGTCAGGTACCCGACCCACTTCGTGGGACGCACCAGTGCGTGTGCCACGGTGCCCCACATTAATTCTAGGCTGTCCAATTTACTTGATAAGTATCAAATCGAAAAACATCAAACGAGTTTTCAATGGAACTTCGGAAGTTATACCACGATAAGCCTTTTCTTGCTCCTCTGTACTGAACATAAACTCAAAGCCATTTTTCTTATAAAAGGACACCGGCACATCTTCATTATAAGCATCGACTACCAAATAACGGCAACCAGTCTTATTGTATGGCTCAATAAACCATGACTTGACAAAGTCCATAACTTCGGTTCCAATGTGTAGATGTTGATACTTTGTCGAAATTCCTAATCGACCTATAAGAACAGCCGGATATATCAAGTCTTGTTTCACATGAGGCACATGCTTCCCCACTTTCTTCTTTCTGGCATTAGGCAGGTACTTTGTAAAAATACTTGCATTGGATACCGTAAATGCACAAACGATGTCTGATTTTGATTCTTCAAGGTAATAGCAATAAGATTTACCAAAAAGATTATCTGCATAAGACACAGCATCATTGTGGAAGAACCCATCCAAGTCCTCATTGCCACATGAGAACGAAACAGCCCCTTCCATAATTTCCTTTGTCAACGGTGCGAACACCGTTTTATCAGCCAAAAAACCCATTGTGCAAACCTTAGAATCTTGCCTTGGCCAAGATAGCTTTCATCTCCGCACGCTGTTTTGAGAAGTCTATGCTTCCACGTTTTTTCTGTGTCTCCTCAGCTCTCTCCCTGAAAGCCAAAGCTTCATCTCCCATCAACATCGGGATACCACTAATTGCTAATGCCATAATTTTGAATATTTTAAATCAAGTTTCTTCGTTTGCAAAGTTACAACTTTATATCGAACTCACCAAGCATTTACCAAAATATTTTCTGTGTCCAGTCTCCAGTAAGCGTCCAGAGTTAAAGGGTCAATCGAGTAGGAGGTAAATGCTAATCACAAAAGGCAGTTAGACAATGCTCATGCTGAGCATACTACGACAAAGCCCCCGCTGCGAGAGTTGCAACGGGGGCTTTGCGTACATATATAGCTTTTTCGTATCTTACACAAGGTGGGAGATGAGGTCTTCGCGGTCACCGGGGAGGTAGTCGATGACAGGAATCTCTATCATGGTGTAGCAACCGGGCTGCTGACGCATGGAGGCGCGCGCTACGTTGACGAGCACCTGGGCGGTGAGGGCAGGGTTGTTTATCTTCATATCGAACTCGAAGAGCTGGTTGTGGGTCTTGCCGGACACGCCCTTGCGAACGAGGTTTACGCCGTGGCCCACGTCGTTGAGGGCGTCAACGGACTCTACCTGGAAGACGTGCGTCTCGTCGTTGGCGAAGTACGGGTCTGCCTTGATGGCCTTTGTCACTTCGTCGAGGTTGGCACCCTCTTCGAGTTCTACGTATACCATGCGGCGGTGTATGCCCTCACCAACAGGGATGGTCATGGACAATGCGTCCTTGACACCAGCCTTCGAGCGTACGCAGACGCTATGGCCCATGGAACGGCCGGGACCGAAGTTGGTGTATGAGATACCCTTTGGTGCGAGGCTCTGCATGAGAGTACGGACTACGGAGTCAGAACCCGGGTCCCAACCAGCTGCGATGACAGCCACGGTGCCGTTCTTCTGTGCAATAGGCATGAGTGCCTTGCGGTAGTCAACGATGGAGGTGTGGATGTCGAAGGAGTCCACGGTGTTGATGCCCATGGCGAGATACTTCTCGGCATACTCCTGACAGGAGCGTGTAGGAGTGGCAAGGATGGCCACGTCGACGTCCTTCAGTTCTGTAATGTCCTTCACCACGTCGTAGTTGGTAAGTTCGAGAGGCTTGTCCTCTGCACCGTTACGACGTACTACACCTGCGATCTCGAAATCTTCTGAGGCTTCGAGTGCCTCGATAGTGAACTGGCCGATGTTGCCATAGCCCACTACTGCTGCTCTTATTTTTTTCATAATACGTAACCCCTCCCCTTAGTCCCCTCCCGAGGGAGGGGAGTGAATATGATGACCCCACCCCTACCCCTCCCGAGGGAGGGGAGAAATATGATGACCCCACCCCTGCCCCTCCCGAGGGAGGGGAGAAATATGGTCTGTGGGTAATTCACTTCCCCTCCCCCGGGAGGGGATTAAGGGGTGGGGTCGTGATGGGTCGTGATTAGTCTATAGGTAATTATCCCCCTCCCCGGGGAGGGGGCTGGGGGAGGGGTTAGTTCTTGAAACTATGTATCGGTGCCGGTATGCGTCCGCCACGGTCTACGAGGCGGTTGCAGGCGAACGTGTTGACGGGCATCACTGGGGCGTAGCCGAGCAGTCCGCCGAACTCTACCGTGTCGCCCACCTTCTTGCCTATGACAGGTATGATGCGCACGGCGGTGGTCTTCTGGTTTATCATGCCGATGGCACTCTCGTCAGCTATGATGCCTGCGATTGTCGTTGCCGACGTGTCGCCCGGAATGGCTATCATGTCGAGACCTACTGAGCAGACACAAGTCATTGCCTCCAGTTTCTCGATGGTCAGTGCGCCAGCCTCCACGGCGTCTATCATGCCCTGGTCTTCGCTGACTGGGATGAAGGCACCGGAGAGTCCGCCGACGTATGAGGATGCCATTACGCCGCCCTTCTTCACCTGGTCGTTGAGCAGGGCGAGAGCCGCCGTCGTGCCCGGTGCGCCCGGGTGCTCAAGACCGATGCACTTGAGGATGTCTGCTACGGAGTCGCCGATGGCCGGTGTCGGAGCCAGTGAGAGGTCGATGATGCCGAATGGCACACCGAGACGTGCGGAGGCTTCCTGCGCCACGAGCTGTCCGACACGGGTAATCTTGAACGCTGTCTTCTTGATGGTCTCGCAGAGCACCTCGAAGTTAGCCAGTCCGCCTTCGGCGTGCTTGTCCATCTGCTCCAGGGCGTACTTCACTACGCCAGGACCGGACACACCGACGTTGATGATGGCGTCGGCCTCGCTGACACCGTGGAAGGCGCCTGCCATGAACGGGTTGTCGTCAGGGGCGTTGCAGAGAACCACGAGTTTGGCGCAGCCCAGTGAGTCCTGCTCCTTGGTGATGTCCGCCGTCTGCAGTATGATGTCGCCCATGAGGCGCACGGCATCCATATTGATACCAGTCTTGGTGGAACCCACATTGATGGAGGAGCACAGACGCTCTGTCTCTGCCATGGCCTGCGGGATGGAGCGGATGAGCAGTTCGTCGCTCTTCGTCATGCCCTTGGAGACGATGGCCGAATAGCCGCCGATGAAGTTGACACCCGTTGTCTTGGCAGCCTTGTCCAGCGTCTTGGCTATCTGCACGTAGTCGGCAGGGATGCGGCAGCATGCTCCGCCGACGAGGGCTATAGGTGTGATGGAGATACGCTTGTTGACGATAGGTATGGCGAACTCACGGCTTATCTCCTCACCAGTCTTAACGAGGTCCTTGGCGAGGGTCGTAATCTTATTGTAAATCTTCTCGCACGTCACGTCCAGCGACTTGTCGGCGCAGTCCAGCAGGCTGATGCCCATGGTGATGGTGCGTACGTCGAGATTTTCCTGCTCGATCATCTTGTTTGTCTCGAGCACTTCTGATATGTTAATCATAAATGATGGCGTTGCAATACGTTTGTAGTTAGAGAAGTATTAGATGCGGTGCATCTTGTCGAAGATGTCCTCCAGCTGGCACTTTACCTGTACGCCCATGCCCTCGCCGAGCTTGCCCAGGTCTACTGAAACCTGCTCGAAAGCGGTGTTGCAACGTGTCATGTCTACTACCATCATCATGTTGAAGTAACCCTGTACGATGGTCTGGGAGATGTCGAGAATGTTGATTTGGCTATCAGCTAGATAGGTGCATACCTTTGCTATGATACCGACGGTATCCTTACCTACTACAGTGATAATTGCTCGTGTCATAATCAGTATAATCTTTTAATTTATAAAAAACTACGTGCAAAAGTACGCATTTATTTCCTAATGGCAAAAAAAACGTTTCGTTTTCTTCCTTATCTCGCATATTTTGTCTACCTTTGCACGAGTATGAAGATTGGATACGACGCAAAACGATATTATCACAACAACACCGGTTTGGGCAACTACAGCCGCACGCTGGTAAGGGATATGTCCGAGCAGTTCTCGGACGTACAGCCCGTTTTGTATGATGCGTCCAGTCTGGAGCGCACGTTCCGCCTGGGACGACGCGCCAAGGCTGAGGGATGCCAACTGTACCATGGCCTGTCCAACGAACTGCCGCGCGACATAGTGCGGGCCGGCATTCCGTCCATAGTGACCATGCACGACGTGGCATGGCGCACATTCCCGGATATGTACACCACCGTTGACCGCTACATCTATGACTGGAAATACGGTTGGTCCGCCCGGCACGCCACACACGTGGTGTGCATCAGCGAGTCGACGAAGCGCGACGTCATGCGTTTCTACGGTGTGCCGGAGGAGCGCATCAGCGTCATCTTCCAGCCCGTCCATACATATTATTATAATCGTATGCCCAGCGAACTTGCCGAGCAGTACGTGCGCGAGCTTCTGCCGTTCTACCGTGACGGCGAACACCGCTACGTCCTCACCGTGGGCAGCATCAACAGCCGCAAGAACCTCATGGCTATGGTGCAGGCTCTTGGCAACGTGCCCGCAGCAGAGCGTCCCCACTTCGTCGTCATCGGCGACGGCCGCGACTACCGCCGCAAGGTGGAGAAGTACATCGCCGACAACGGTCTGAAACAGTGGGTGCACATCATCAGCGGCATGAACGACGTGACCACCCTACAGGCTCTGTACTCCAAGGCCCTCCTGCTGATGTACCCTTCGTTCTACGAGGGATTCGGACTGCCCGTGGTGGAGGCTGCACTGCAGAAGTGCCCCGTCATCACGAGCAATGTGTCGTCACTGCCGGAGGCTGCCGGACCGGGCGCCGTACAGGTGGACCCTTCTTCCGTAGAACAACTGACGGAGGCTCTCGTACGACTTCTTGGCGACGAGAACGAGCGTCGGGTGCGCGGGCGCAACGGGTACGACTACTGCATGGCGCACTTCTCGCCGGAACGTCTAACAACGCAAATGCACGAGCTGTATGAGAGAGTCCTTGACAAATAAGGTGCGCGCCATCAATTCCGCCGAGAAGGGGAAGGCGCAGTTCGTGCGCTTCATCATCAACGGCTGCATGGCGGCGGGTGTACACTATTTGGTGTACTTCCTCTGCCAGTTAGTAATGGAGGTGAACGTCTCGTACGCCATCGGCTACATCGTGAGCTTCCTGCTCAATTTCTACACCACCAACGTCTTTACTTTCCACACCAAGCCAACCTGGAAGAACTTCATCGGGTTCTCGGGGAGCCATGGCGTGAACTTCCTTCTGCACATAGTCCTCTTCAAATGCTGTATGCTGCTTGGCATACACCGGCTCGTCGCGCCTATCGTGGTCATGGGCATAGCCATGCTGGTGCAGTTCACTATACTGAAGGTGGTATTCAAGGCAAAAACCAACAAATAAATAAAATGAATTTCTTCACACAAATCATTAAGGCCTACAAGAGCGTACACCTGATGGTGCGCATCGTCATAGGCTTGATTATCGGTACGGTACTGGCACTCATCGTGCCCGACGTCACCGTAGTACAAATCATGGGCGAGCTCTTCGTGCGCTCCCTGAAGGCCATCGCTCCTGTTCTCGTCTGCGTACTCGTAGCATCGTCCATCTCACAGGCCGGTTCGGGCATCGGCAAGCGTTTCACCACGGTCATCTGCCTTTATGTAGCATCCATGCTCATTGCTGCCGTCGTATCCGTGTCAGCATCGCTGATGTTCCCCATCACTCTGGAGTTCCCTGCTACAGGTTCTGAAAGCACAGAGGCTGCACCTGCCGCTCTCAGCGAGCTGTTCCTGAACATCGTACGCCAGGTGACGGTCAACCCGTTCGTGGCTGTCAGCAACGCGCAGTATCTGAGCCTGCTCTTCTGGGCCATCATCGTCGGTCTGGCAATGAAGTTTACGTCTGCCAACAAGGCTATTGACGTGGTGCATGACTTTGCCAAGTCCATCTCGCTCGTGGCACAGTGGGTGATACAGTTTGCGCCGTTCGGTGTGATGGGTCTTGTCTACACCTCTGTCTCTACCAGCGGCATGGACATCTTCGTCACGTACGGCAAACTGATTGCTCTGCTCGTGGCATGTATGCTGGTACAGCAGATGGTATGCAGTCCGCTGCTGATGGGCGTGCTGCTGCGCAAGAACACCTACCCTCTCGTATGGAAGTGCATCAAGGGCAGTGCGGTGAGCGCGTTCTTCACACGTTCTTCTGCGGCAAATATCCCCGTGAACATGACGTTGTGCAAGCGCATGAAGCTTGACGAGTCGTTCTACTCTGTCAGCATACCGCTGGGCTCTACCATCAATATGGACGGTGCCACGATAACCATCACCATCATGACGCTGGCAACCTGCCACACGATGGGTATCGACGTCAGCTTCGTCAATGCCATCGTGCTGAGTATCCTCGCCACAATAGGTGCCTGCGGCGCTTCGGGCATACCTGGAGGTTCGCTGCTGCTCATCCCAATGGCTTGCTCCCTGTTCAACATTCCTCAGGATGTCTCCATGCAGGTAGTGGGCATCGGCTTCATCATCGGCGTTGTACAGGACTCATTCGAGACCGCCCTCAACTCCTGCGGCGACGTGATGTACACCGCAGCCGCCGAGTTCTACGACCGCAAGAAGTCAGGACAGCCCGTTAACATGAAGGAACTATAAAGCAAGGCTTAGCCCCATATACGCACAAAAAAAACTCCCGTACGCTTGACGTGTACGGGAGTTTTTTTGTGCGTATATGGGGCTATCCAATTTGATGTACCCAAGCAAAACAGAAAACCATGATGGTACAACGGGCTGAAAGCCCTACACTCCATAGCCCAGGGCACGGGCTGAAAGCCCTACACTCCATAGCCCAGGGCACGGGCTGAAAGCCCTACACTCCATAGCCCAGGGCACGGGCTGAAAGCCCTACACTCCATAGCCCAGGGCACGGGCTGAAAGCCCTACACTCCATAGCCCAGGGCAACGCCCTGGGTATATGCGAGCATCAACCACCGCCCTGTAAGGGCAAAAGTGCATAGACTACATGCACAAGGCTAT
>CAVCKM010000020.1:0-11263 GCA_963602765.1 Alistipes putredinis
ATACATCTTCCTGAGCCGCCCGAGGCGGTTCGGCAAGTCGCTCTTTGCCTCCACCCTACAGGCATACTTCGAGGGCAGACGGGAACTCTTCGAGGGTCTCGCCATCGCCGACTACGAGAAGGACTGGGTGAAGCATCCCGTGCTACACTTCGACATGAGCGGAGCAAAGCACGTTGATGCCGAGAAGCTGAACCACTACCTCGACATGCAGTTCAAACCGTATGAAGAACTCTACGGAAGAGACGAAAATGAAATTTACCCCAACGAACGTCTGGACGGCATCGTGAAACGCGCCAGAAAACTGACAGGTCAGAGAGTCGTGGTAATCATTGACGAATACGACGCACCACTGCTCGACGTGGTGCACGAGAAGGAGAACCTGAAGACCCTGCGCCACATCATGCAGAACTTCTACAGCCCCCTGAAGAAGCTCGACCCGCACCTGGAGTTCACCTTTATCACGGGCATCACGAAGTTCTCCCAGCTCAGCATCTTCAGCGAGCTGAACAACCTCGACAACATCAGCATGCTCGACCAGTACTCCGCCATCTGCGGCATCAGCAAGACGGAGCTGACCACCGCCATGCGCCCCGACGTGGAGGCTTTGGGCAGAGCACTCGGCATGACATACGAGGAGTGTCTGGAGGAACTGCGCCTGCAATATGACGGTTACCACTTCAGCAAAAAGTCCGAAGACGTCTTCAACCCCTTCAGTCTTATCAGAGCCATGAACGGACAAGAGATAGAGTCCTACTGGTTCAGCTCTGGCACGCCAACATACCTCATCCAGAGCCTGAAGAAATACCACGTCAACGTGATGGACATCGAGAACAAGGGTTGCAATGTGGACGACTTCAACGTCTCACCCGAACAGATGACCTCAGCCCTGCCACTGCTCTACCAAAGCGGATACCTCACCATCAAAAAGTACAAGCCCCTCACCAAGAGTTATCAGCTGGGCTATCCCAACCGCGAGGTGAAGATAGGCATGCTGAGAAGCCTCGCCCCCAACTACCTCTCGCCAGTCTCAGTGGACAACAACGGACTGGTGGCAGACTTCGTCGAACTGCTCTACGACGGCGACATCGAGGGAGCCATGGCGCGCCTCAAGGCATACCTGGCCAGCATCTCCAACCGCCTTAGCAACAAGAACGAGCGCGACTTCCAGACCGTCTTCTACCTCATCTTCAACCTCATGGGTGCCTTCATCCTGGCCGAGGAGGAGAGTGCCATAGGCCGTGCCGACGCCGTGCTCCACCTGCCCGACGCCGTCTACGTCTTCGAACTGAAGTACGACGGCTCTGCCGAGGAGGCCATCCGACAGATAGACGACAAAGGCTACCTCATACCCTATTCCGCCGAAGGCAAACGACTATATAAAATAGGTGTCAACTACGACAGTCAGCAGCGCACCATCGGGGAGTGGATTATTCAGGAAGGGTGAACAATGTTTGCCATCTTCCGCAATGTGCAGAAGGATATAGACTATACGCCCCTGTACGCACGGTTCTGTGAGAGGGTGGAGAAGTTAATTAGTAATAAAGTTCTTACTAAGAAAGCTTTTACTAAGAAATGTTTTACTACCTTTGCAGAAAATATTGGCAACTATGATAGAGAACCCCTTTGAATTCGGCAGGGCCGTAGAAGACAAATACTTTACAGACAGACTGGAGGACTCCAAACGGTTGGAGGCGAACCTGACGCATGGCATCAATACTGTACTCATTTCGCCCCGGAGATGGGGAAAGACTTCACTCGTCAAGGAGGTAATCAGACGCTCCAAGCGCAAAGACATCAAGTACGTCTTCGTGGACGTGTTCTCTTGCAAATCGGAATATGAGTTCTGCAAAGTCCTCGCTACGGAAACCATCTGTCAGACATCATCCAAATGGGAAGAGTGGGTAAATACCGCCAAGACGTTTCTGGCCAGTATCACACCGAAGTTCTCGTTTGGTGCAAACCCGATGAGCGATTTCTCCATATCCTTCGAGTGGAATCCTAAAGAGAGCCCGGAAAAGGAAATACTTCAGTTGCCCGAGAAGATTGCGGAGCAAAAGGACATACAGATAGTGGTATGTTTTGACGAGTTTCAACAGATAGCCGAATTCAAGGACTCCCTGACCTTCCAAAAGAAGCTCCGGACAGCCTGGCAGCACCAGAAGCGTACCACCTACTGCATGTTTGGCAGTAAGAAACACCTGATGAGCCAGTTGTTCCAATCGTCGCAATGTCCTTTCTATAAGTTTGGCGACATTATGTTTCTGGACAAGATACCGGAGGACGAATGGATACCGTTTATCTGTAAGAAATTCAAGAAGACGGGAAAGAGCATAGGGAAGGAACAGGCACGTAAGATTTGCCAGTTGGCGGAGAACCTCTCGTCCCTCGTACAGCACTTGTCGTGGCTCGTATGGTATAAAGCCAATCCCGATACGACGGACGGCATGATAGAGCAGGCTGTCAATGACCTGTTGGACCAGAACCGCCTGTTCTACCAGCGTGACTTGGAGGCCATGACTGTATTCCAGAAAAACTTCCTCCTGGCAGTGGCGAACGGCAACAGTACGGGCCTGACACGACGCGAGATTCTCAACGAGTACCGTTTGGAGAGTTCTGCCAACGTACAGGGCATAAAGAAAGCCTTGATAGCCCGCGACTTTATTGATGTAGACGGCGACAGAGTCTCCTTCAATGACCCCTTCTTCAAACTGTGGATAAAGAGGAACATCACTTTGTTATAGGCTTGTCGCTGAGGGCTCTCGCCCGGCACAATGCATTGTCTTATTTTAACGCACATTAATTTAACGGCTGTTACATTAGTCCCTGTTCACCGTGACTCTTGCAGGAAAAGTATGAGACGGTGCGTAGTAATTTCGGGAAATAATGTTCGAAGGGGAAAAGTGTGCGTTTTTCTTGTAAGTTCGGTAGGAAAAGTGTAATTTTGCAATAAAAAGCAAAAGACAGAATATGGGAAGAAACAAGTTTTCGCAAAGCGAGATATTCGAAATTGCCAAGTTGCTGAAAATGAAGGAGACGGCAAACCGTTTCAAACAGAAGGCTATACGGCATGACTTGCGTACGAAATATGAATTTCAGATCTCCGACTTCAACGAGCCGGGCAAGAACTTCGGCTTGCAGGAACTCTACGCCGCTATGGAACGCCACGCCATCGTCATCCTCGACGATGCCACCATCGCCAACATGAAGGCGAAGCGAGAGCGCGACAGACTCGCTGATGCCGCAGCCCAGCAGGCCGACACCGCCGACGAGCAACTCCAGACAACAGACTGGAAGCAGGCGATGAAGGAATGGGAAGAATGGGAAAAGAATAATTCAGAATAAAAGACAACTCGGACAACTCGGACAACATTTCATCTGTTGTTCAAGTTGTCGTTAAACAGATACACGAGATTTGAAAGAATTTGTAATATCAGAAGCTAAGGTGGAGACGGCGGTGCTCGTCGGTCTTATCACACCGCAACAGAACGAGGCGAAGACCAAGGAATACCTCGACGAACTGGAGTTTCTTGCCGACACCGCCGGGGCCGTCACCATGAAGCGTTTCACGCAGAGGGTGAACGGACCGAGCAGCGTGACATACGTCGGCAAGGGTAAGCTGGAGGAGATACGAGCCTACATAGAGGAGTGCGAGAAGGCATACGACGAGTGGCAGGAGGAGCTGCACTACCCCGAGGAAGGCCCCGGTCCGCAGCCCGTCGGCATGGTAATCTTCGACGACGAGCTCTCCGCAAAGCAGATACGCAACATAGAGCAGGAGCTGCAGGTGAAGATTCTCGACCGCACCAGTCTCATCCTCGACATCTTCGCCATGCGCGCACAGACCGCCAACGCCAAGACGCAGGTGGAGCTGGCGCAGTACCGCTATATGCTCCCGCGTCTGCAGCGACTGTGGACCCACCTCGAACGCCAGGGCGGCGGTTCCGGTTCCGGCGGCGGCAAAGGCTCCGTGGGACTGCGTGGACCGGGTGAGACACAGCTCGAGATGGACCGCCGTATCATCCTCGGACGCATGAGCCTGCTCAAGGAACGTCTCGCCGAGATAGACAAGCAGAAGACGACGCAGCGAAAGAACCGCGGCAGACTCATCCGCGTGGCACTCGTGGGATACACCAACGTGGGCAAGTCAACCATCATGAACATGCTCGCCAAGAGCGAGGTGTTCGCCGAGAACAAGCTCTTCGCCACGCTCGACACTACCGTGCGCAAAGTGGTGGTGGAGAACCTCCCCTTCCTCCTTGCAGACACCGTAGGGTTCATACGCAAACTGCCCACCGACCTGGTGGACTCCTTCAAGTCCACACTCGACGAGACACGTGAGGCAGACCTACTGCTGCACGTCGTCGACATCTCGCATCCCGACTTCGAGGACCAGATAAAGGTGGTGGAGAAGACGCTCGCCGACCTCGGTTGTGCCGACAAGCCGTCCATGATAGTCTTCAACAAGATAGACGCCTACTCGTGGGACGAGAAGGAAGAGGACGACCTCACGCCGGTGAAGAAAAACGAGGTGTCGCTCGACGACCTCAAGCAGACGTGGATGGCACGCATACGCGAGAACCAGAACGTCAACAACCTCGGGTGCCTCTTCATCTCGGCAAAGGAAAAGCAGAACATCGACGAGTTCCGCGACACCATCTACAAGCGTGTACGCGAACTCCATGTACAGAAATATCCGTACAACGACTTCCTCTGGAACGAATACACCGAATAGATATGACATACAGAAGTCTGACTGACATAGAAATCTCGCGGTTGGAAAGCTGCAGCTGCTGCTCACACTCTTGGGGACAGGTGATGGTGGCAGACGGCTTCTCTGCCGACGACATCGCCAACATACGCAATGTGCGCTTCGAAGGCGAGGTGCACCTGGGCACGGGCGTGCGTCTGGAGAATATCGGCATCATACGCACGACGGACGGCGCAACGTTCGGCGAGAACGTACTCGTCAGCGTCAAGAACGAGGCTGGCGACGGCAACGTGGTACTCTTCAGTGCGCTGTCCTCACAGTTGGCGGCACTGATGATGCGCTACTCGGGCGACGCAGAACTGTTCGGCAGACTTCGCCGCATGGTGGCGGCGTACGTGGCAGTACACAGTCCCGCATGCACCACGATAGGCAACGATGTGAGCATCTTCGACTGCCGCGAACTCACCAACGTCAGCATCGGCGACGGCTGCGAGCTGAGCGGTGTCTCACGCCTCGTAGACTGCACCCTTGCACCGACACCCGAAGCCACTATCAATGTGGGCGACGATGTCATCTGCGAGAACGTCATCATGCAGGCAGGTGCCACCGTAGTGGACGGCGCAAAGCTCTACGATACATTCGTCGGAGAGGCCTGCCACATCGGGCGAGGCTTCACGTCCGAGAACTCCCTCTTCTTCGCCAACAGCTATATGGATAACGGCGAGGCATGCGCGGCACTCTGCGGACCGTTCACCGTCAGCCACCATAAGTCAACGCTCCTCATCGGCGGAGAACACTCGTTCTACAACGCCGGGTCGAACACCAACTTCTCCAACCACGCCTACAAGCTCGGTCCCGTACACTACGGCACGATGGAGCGTGGCTCCAAGACGGCAAGCGGCGCGCACATCCTGTGGCCCGCACAGATAGGGGCCTTCTCCATGGTGATGGGCAAGGTGCAGACACACCCCGACACGTCCATGCTCCCCTTCTCGTACGTCATAGGCGAGGGGAGACATACCTATGTCGTGCCCGGCATCAACCTATGTACCGTCGGCACCTACCGCGACGTGAACAAATGGCCCAAGCGCGACGCACGCCCTGCCGAGTGCCCCGTCTCCCTCGTCACCTTCGACTGGCTCTCACCATACGTCGTCCAGCGCATCAAGGCCGGTATCGCCATACTTGAGGAACTACAGGAGGAGCAGGGCTACGACGCAGAGGAGTACACCCTCGACGGCTTCACCATAAAAGCCTTCGCACTGCAGCACGGACTGCACTACTACGATCTTGCCCTGAGGATGTATGGTGATACCAACGTAAGCACCGACTGGACAGACCTGCTCGGACTGCTAGCCCCCACGGATGCCGTGGACCAGCTGTGCGACGACATCCGCAATGAAGACATCACCGACATCGAGACCCTCGCCGGCAGTTTCCGCGATATCTACGACAGCTACGACCAGTGGAAGGGATACTCCGACAACGAGGCGGAGATGAACGAGGCACGCGAAGAATGGCTCGCCGCCATACGACGCGACGCTGAGAAGGAGTACGCCATGGGCGACGTCAGCGAAGAGCTTGTCGCCGCTTTCCTGCAGTCGTTGCAATAAAAATACTACACCTTATATATAATAAGGTATATTGTGAAAATAGCCGGACGACGGGCTGAAAGCCCTATACTCCATAGCCCAGGGCAACGCCCTGGGTATATACGGATATCAACTACCGCCCTGAAAGGGCAAAAGTACATAAGCAGAAACTATTATGCGTCTAAAAGTATTCTCAACCCTTGTGGCTTGCAGCATCGCCATGTGCGCCGCCGCAAAGACATACAACTACCAGTCTGTAGCGGGCGACCCCATGCAGACTCGCATCTACACCCTCGACAGCGGACTGAAGGTGTACCTCTCCGTCAACAAGGACGAGCCGCGCATCGTGGCGAACATCGCCGTGAAGACAGGTTCGCGCAACGACCCTGCCGCCACCACCGGACTGGCGCACTACCTCGAACACCTCATGTTCAAGGGTTCCAAGACCCTCGGCACCACCAACTATGCTGCTGAGGCCCCCTTGCTGCAGAAAATCAGCGACCTCTACGAGGTGTACCGCACCATGAAGGACCCCGAGGAGCGCAAGAAGAAATACCACGAGATAGACTCCATCTCGCAGATTGCCGCACAGTACTTCATCCCCAACGAAATCGACAAGTCACTGGCAATGATAGGAGCGGAGGGCACCAACGCCTATACCTCGTACGACCAGACCGTCTACGTTGGCGACCTCCCGTCCAACGAGCTCGAACGCTGGTGCATGCTGCAGGCTGACCGGTTCCAGAACATGGTCATACGCGGTTTCCACACCGAACTGGAAGCCGTCTACGAAGAGAAGAACATGACCATGACACGCGACATACGCAAGTTGGTAGAGGCACTGTACGCCAAACTCTACCCCTCGCACCCCTACGGCACGCAGACAACAATAGGCACGCAGGAGCACCTGAAGAACCCCTCCATCGTCAATATCAAGGAGTACTTCAAACGCTACTACGTCCCAAACAACGTGGCCATCTGCATGGCGGGCGACCTCAATCCCGATGAGACGATAGCCATGATAGACAAGTACTTCGGCATGTGGCAGCCAGCCGCGAGTGTGAAAGTGCCGCAGTTCAAGGCGCAACCCAGATACACCACGCCACAGGACACTTCTGTCGTGGGGCAGGAAGAGGAGAACATCGCCTTGGCATGGCGTACCGACTGCGCCGCATCGCTGCAAAATGATACGGCACGTATGGTGAGAATGCTGTTAAGCAACGGCATCGTGGGACTCATCGACAACGATATCAACCAGAAAATGCTCACGCATGGTGCTGAAGCGGGAATGAACACGATGCACGATTACGGTTTCTTATACCTGATTGGATCGCCAAACGCCGGACAGACGCTCGACGAGGTGAAGCAGCTGTTGCTCGCTGAGGTGGAGAAAGTGAAACGTGGGGAATGGGACGAGAAACTGCTGCGCTCCATCATGGCAAACGAACGTTGTAACGACCTCAACAGTTTGGACCACAACAGGATGCGCGTCAATCAGATGGTGAATACGTACGTCAACGACGTGCCATGGGAACAGCACGTTAC
This sequence comes from Alistipes putredinis, assembly GCA_963602765.1. Taxonomy (GTDB): domain Bacteria; phylum Bacteroidota; class Bacteroidia; order Bacteroidales; family Bacteroidaceae; genus Prevotella. The sequence goes on from CAVCKM010000020.1 coordinate 7,846, forward strand.
TGTCAACGACCGTATGGAGAAACTCACCAAGGCTGACGTCGTGAAGTGGGCGACGGAACACCTCGACAACGGCTACGTCTGCGTGCGCAAGGTGAAAGGCGAGGACACCACTATCGTAAAGATAGAGAAGCCCGTCATCACACCTATACCCAGCAACCGCGACAAGCAGAGCCAGTTCCTCACGGACTTTGCAAAGGTGACGACGGCTGACATACAGCCAGTATTTACCGACTTCAAAAGCGATCTCGCTTTCGGTACCACCAAGCGCGGTCTACCTATTATATATAAGCAGAACACCACCGACCAGCGTTTCCGTCTGACATACCACTACGAGTTCGGCTTCAGGGCTGACAAAAACTACGAGTATGCCGGACAGTACTACGACCTCCTCGGTACAAAGAAGGAGACCGTAGAGCAGATAAAGCGCGACTTCTACGACATGGCTTGCTCGTACAGCGTCAACGTGTCCGAACGCACCATCGACATCTCCCTCTCCGGTCTGCAGGAGAACATGGGCAAGGCAGTGGCAAAACTCGACCAGTATCTGCGCAACCTCAAGCCCGACACCGCCCTCTACCGACAGTTCGTAGACCAGGAGCAGAAGTACAGAACGGAGATGCGCAACACGCAGGTAGAATGCTATAGCGCATTGTGCCAGTACGCCCTGTTCGGTGACAACAACCCGACGACGGACAAGCCGTCGATAAGCCAGATGAGGGCCACCAGTCCCACCGTATACACCGACGCCATAAAGAGCCTTTACGACATCAAGCACGAAGTGACTTACTGGGGACCTGCCACCATGCAGCAGCTCGCCGCCATCATCGACAAGCAGCACAAGAGCGGAAAGAAACTCACCGACGGCCCGCAGAACAAAACATACAACTACTGGCAGACGACAACCGACGAGGTTGTCTATGCACCATACGATGCCGCCAACACATACCTGCGCATGATAAGCAGCGAGGGCAAGACCACCGACCTGCAGCAGCGCCCGTGCATCTCGCTGTTCAACAGCTACTTCGGCAACGATATGAAGTCTATCGTCTTCCAGGAACTGAGAGAGTCGCGCGCATTGGCATACAACGCTTTCGCAAACTACAACACCGCCGACTTCCCGGGAGCGAAGGAGTCGTTCATGAAGCACATCATAACGCAGAACGACAAACTCTTCGACTGCGTCGGGGCGTTCAACCAGCTCACCGACACCGTGCCACAGTCAGAGGCCAACCTGCAGATAGCCAAGCAGGGCATGATGAAGAGCATCGCCTCCGCACGCTATACACGCTCGGAGGTGATAGACCAGTATCTCAATGCACGCCAGCTCGGCATCGACTACGACCTGGGGCGCACCTTCTATCAGGTGATACCGACACTGACGATGCAGGACATCATGAACTTCGCACGCACCAACGTCTCACACAAGCCGCAGCGCTACGCCGTGCTCGGACGAGAGACGGACATCGACTTCGTACGTCTCGGCAAGATAGGCCCAGTACGCCGACTGACACTCGACGACATCTTCCCGGCTACGAAGTAATCCCTTCAGCAACAGACAACATAGACAAAGATACATTAACTTAAAAAACATTATGGCAAACCCAACTTTCAAGTACGCGCCGATGTTCCAACTCGGCAAAGACACCACTGAGTATCGCCTCATCTCGAAGGAAGGCATCAGCACCGCAGAGTTCGAAGGCAAGACAATCCTGAAGGTCTCAAAGGAAGCCCTCACCACTCTCGCCCAGCAGGCTTTCCACGACGTAGAGTTCATGCTGCGCCGCGAGCACAACGAGCAGGTGGCAAAGATTCTGACCGACCCGGAGGCCTCCGAGAACGACAAGTACGTGGCACTGCAGTTCCTGCGCAACGCTGAGACTGCCGTCAAGGGAATACTCCCATTCTGCCAGGACACCGGCACAGCCATCATACACGGCGAGAAGGGCCAGCGCGTATGGACAGACTTCGAGGACGAGGAAGCACTCAGCCTCGGCGTGTACAACACATACACCCAGGACAACCTGCGCTACTCGCAGAACGCACCGCTCAACATGTACGACGAGGTGAACACACGCTGCAACCTCCCCGCACAGATTGACATCGAGGCCGTTGAGGGCGACGAGTACCGCTTCGTCATGGTGGCCAAGGGCGGCGGATCGGCAAACAAGACGTACTTCTACCCAATGACGAAGGCCACCATACAGAACGAGGGCACACTCCTGCCGTTCCTCGTGGAGAAGATGAAGAGCCTCGGCACAGCGGCCTGCCCTCCGTACCACATCGCATTCGTCATCGGCGGCACAAGTGCTGAGAAGAACCTCCTCACCGTCAAGCTCGCTTCCATCAAGTACTACGACAACCTCCCCACAACGGGCGACGAGACTGGCCGTGCCTTCCGCGACATCGACCTCGAGGAGAAGCTGCTCGTTGAGGCACAGAAGATCGGACTCGGCGCACAGTTCGGCGGCAAGTACCTCGCCCACGACATCCGCGTGGTACGTCTCCCACGCCACGGCGCAAGCTGTCCTATCGGCATGGGCGTCAGCTGCTCGGCTGACCGCAACATCAAGGCCAAGATAAACAAGGACGGCATCTGGCTCGAACAGATGGACCAGAACCCGACAGAGCTTATCCCAGAGGAACTCCGCAAGCCGGGCGAGGGCGCAAAGGGCATCGAGATTGACCTCGACAAGGGCATCGACGCTGTTCGCGCAGAACTGACCAAGTACCCCGTCTCCACACGCATCAACCTCAAGGGCACCATCATCGTGGCCCGCGACATAGCACACGCTAAGCTCAAGGCTCGTCTGGATGCCGGTGAGGAGATGCCGGACTACTTCAAGAACCACCCAATCCTCTACGCCGGACCGGCAAAGACACCGGAGGGTTACCCATGCGGATCCATGGGTCCGACCACAGCCAACCGTATGGACCCGTACGTCGACGAGTTCCAGGACCACGGCGCAAGTCTCGTGATGATTGCCAAGGGCAACCGTGGACAGGTAGTCACCGACGCCTGCCAGAAGCACGGCGGCTTCTACCTCGGCACCATCGGCGGCGTAGCTGCCGTCCTCTCGCAGAGCAGCATCAAGAGCATCGAGTGCGTTGAGTACCCAGAGCTGGGCATGGAGGCCATCTGGAAGATAACCGTAGAGGACTTCCCTGCCTTCATCCTCGTAGACGACAAAGGCAACGACTTCTTCAAGCAGCTGAAGCCATGGGCACCATGCCAGGCTTGCCAGAAGTAATAAGTACGCAGTGACAAACAAATAAATCCCCGTCTCCCAGCCGGCAACGGCAGGGGGACGGGGATTTTTCTATAAGAATATGGCTAAGTAATGTTCAAAAAATAACTTGAGCAGTTTTTGTACCTGTACGGGCTGAAAGCCCAACCACTCCATAGCCCAGGGCAACGCCC
>CAVCKM010000021.1:0-16885 GCA_963602765.1 Alistipes putredinis
CCGAGAACGTGCAGACCCTCGCCTTCGACAAGAGCGGCAAGCTCACCGCCAAGGATGAGAACCTGAAGCTCATTCCTTACTTCGCATGGGCACACCGCGGCAATGGCAACATGAAGGTATGGTTGCCACAGGACATGAAGGCGACTCGTCCTTCTGCCCCTGCCACATTGGCATCACAGGCTAAGGTGGAGTTCTCCTCTCCCGTTCCTGCCAAGAGCAGCATCACCGACGGACTGGTACCAGCCGACGAGAACGACCGCAGCATCCCCTACTGTCACTGGTGGCCAAAACAGAACACCACAGAGTGGGTAAGCTATACCTTCCCCGAGACACAGGAAATAAAGAGCAGCACTGTATATTGGTACGATGACCAGCCATGGGGCGGTTGCAAGGTGCCAGACTACTGGAAGATTTACTATCAGGACGAGGCTGGCAACTGGAAGGAAGTGACTGGTGCAGACGGCTATCCCACAGCAAAGGGCACAGCATGCACTGTCAACTTCGACCCTGTGAAGACCAAGTCAGTGAAGCTCGAGCTGAAGCAACCCGAGAAGCAGTCTTGCGGCTTGTTTGAATGGAGTGTAAGATGATGAAGAAGAAAGTCCTGTTATCCGTGATATTGACGGTAGCTGCAATGCCATTAATGGCATTGCAGCAAGACCCTTCGGAGGCCCCTGCCACTCGACCTGACAATCCGGTTTCCGCTCCTCAGAAACTCATCTTTCTTCCTGATTCGTTGAAACAATACAACTTCAATGATGACAATGCCCGTTGGTGCTGGAGACACAGTGCGCAGACGCAGAATGTCGTTTATTTCTGGGAGAAGCCTTTCGGCGACAATACCCAGAATCCTCCTTCGCTCGATGGGAATCCGATGAAGTTCGATTTGGGCAACTTGCAGACTCAGGTGGAGCGGTTCTATCATTTTTTTCGTGATACATTGAAGTTCTCATTGCCTGGTAGTCTTTGCGACAAATACAAGATGATGGTGATGGTAAATTATTCGCTCGAAGGCACTGCTTACGGCGGAACGTATGATGACTTTATCGGGGCTCTCTGGGTGACGCCTAATCGCATACAAGATAAGAAGCTCAACTGCTTGGCTCACGAATTGGGACATAGTTTCCAACTCCAGATTATAGCAGACCGTGCCGGTGAGGCTTGGGGAGGAAGTGGATTCTTCGAAATGACCTCACAGTGGATGCTTTGGCGTGTGAATCCTAACTGGGTAACCGATGAGAAATATCATTTTGATGCCTTTAAGCAGCTCACCCATAAGGGCTACTTGCATCTTGACAATATTTATCATTCGCCATACGTCATCGAATGGTGGGCGGAAAAGCATGGGGTGGAGAGCATCGCGCAGCTTTATCGAGAAGGGAAAGCAGGTGAGGATCCTGTAGTTACCTATAAACGCAAGTATCAGATGAGTCAGAAGCAATTTAATGATGAGATGTTCGATTGCTATCGCCATCTCATCAACTTCGATTTGCAATATGCGCGGAAGGAAACTCGTCCGTATGCCTGTACATGGGATACCCCTGTCCAAAGACAAGTGAATGGGTTTCTGCGCCCTGACACCGCAAATATCCCCGAGAACTATGGCTTCAATGCCATCCGTCTGGATATTCCAAAGCCGGGCAAGAAGGTAACAGTGGATTTCCGTGCTCTTGATGCACAGGGCAGTCTGTTAGTTGCAACCAAAGACAAGATGGCTCGAACCATCGGCTATCGCTATGGCTTGGTAGGTGTCACTGCCGATACCGATGAGTGTGTCTATAGTCCTGTGGGAGAGGCGGCAAACGGAAAAGTCTCCATGATTGTCCCGAAAAACCACTCCCTCAAGGCTCTCTATCTTGTAGTGATGGGCGCACCGACTAATCATTCGCTTGACCCTTCCTCCCGTAAGTTCCCTTACGAGGTAAGAGTAAAATAGGTAATAAAAAACATCATTTAGCTCCGAAAACAGGAATACATCCTCTTTTTCGGAGCTTTTTCTTTTTCCTATAAGCCTATGGTTTAAGGATTATTTCGTAACTTTGCAGCATCACTGAAAAGATAACTGAAATGAGAAAGATAATAATAATCTTAGCCGCCGTGTTCTATATGGCAATACAGCCTGTTGCCTCTTGGACACAAAAGGTGGAGAGCGATCCTTTTGTACGTACCATCACTATGAATAAAGGCTTGCCAAGCAATGCCGTGCGAAACATCGTGCAAGATGAGAACGGATTCATATGGTTTGGTACAGACAATGGACTCTGTCGCTACGATGGATACAGTGTACAGACTTTTTATAATCCGGAGATGAGCTTCGACCAATATGTGAGCGCATTGGAGGACTACGATGAAGGTTTGCTTGTGGGCACTGTCAAAGGTGCCTACCTCTTCGATTTTGCTACAGAAAAATTCAAGAAGCTGGATGATAAGATTAATTCTACAGTCTGTCATTTTTCGTTGGATGGAGAGCGGAATGTCTGGATTTCAACTGCCGAACAAGGGGTGTTCAGGTATAATCTCACCACTCATGAGAGCCGTAATTATAAGATAAAGGGAAGCAAGGGGAGTGTAGTGAGTACGTTGGTAGATGTGAACGAGCAGGTTTGGGCACTTAGCAATACAGCTGGCTCTACGCTCCAGCGACTCAACAAGTCGAACGATACTTTCTATCCCTTCCGCTTGAAGGGAGACGCCACACAACTTAATGGTATGGCGATGCTTGCCAATTCGGATGGTAGCATATTGGTAGGAACATGGGAACAGGGATTATATCAGGTGGAGACGGATGGAACCGCTAAGTTGCTTGTCAGTGCCTCCCTCGCCAATTCGTTGCATCACATTCACAAGCTCTTAAACGACCGCAACCTTTTTGTCATGATAGGTTGCGACGATGGATTGGTAGAGTATGATATTCAGAAACGTACTTGGCGAATGCTCTCAGCTGTGAACGATCCTGGCAAAAGTTCTGCCGAGAGGTTTGTGTACAGCATCGCGGCGGATAAGGAGGGAGGTCTCTGGGTGGGAACTTTCTACGGTGGAGTAAACTATATCCCTTCTCGGGAATTCAAGGACAGATTCGACATGCGTTCGGCCAGTCGGGGCGGACTTAGGGGAAATGTAGTGGGTCGATTTGCCGAGGATGCCAAGCGTCGTATCTGGATAGCTACTGATGATGCGGGTGTCGATTGTTACGACCCTACAACAGATGCTTTCGTCAATTTCCCTGGTAAGCAAGCAATGGGACGTTATAATGTGCATGGACTCCTTGCGGAGGGTGACACTCTGTGGATAGGAACCTATGGCAATGGGGTCATTCAGATGAATATGTCGAAGGGTACTTTGCAGCCTTGTCAGATGGAGAAATCTTCCAAGAGCAGTAGTTGTTACTGTCTTTTCAGGGATAGCAAACATAGACTTTGGGCAACATCTATGAGTGGGGCTTGTCTGTTGGGTGCGAATACCAATGTGTTCCGACAAGTAAAGGCTTTTAATAGTTTGACCATCGATATCAATGAAGACAAACAGGGAAATGTGTGGTTTGCTACCCAGAAAAATGGATTGTGGTGCTATCGTCGCAACGGAACCTGGAAGCAATATTTGAGTAAGGCTGGTGATGAGCATACGCTTAGTAGCAGTCAGATAAATTGTGTGCAGACAGACCCCAATGGCAGGCTGTTTGTGGCTACCAATATGGGTCTTTGCGAGTATTTGCCGTCTTCAGACTCTTTCCGCCGTATCTCCATCGATGCGCCTAGCCAAGATTTCTCTTCCATCATATTCTATCAGGGAGAGATGTGGCTTTCTTCTAACAAGGGCATTGTCAAGTACGTGAAGGGAGAGCCTACCTTGTTGTTCAATCGCTATGATGGACTAACCTGCGACCACTTCTTGCCAAATTCAGGTTTGTTGGCTTCAGACGGAAAGGTGTACTTCGGCACGACGCAAGGATTCATCACCTTCTTCCCTTATCAGGTGAAGATAAACCATGTTGAACCACCCGTCACCATCACTGCCATGGGACTTTTCAATAAGCAGGTGGAAGTGGGTACGGAGAAATTGCCGGAGTCTTTAAACCATATCCAACAAGTGGATCTCTCGTACGATGAGAACATGATTAATCTTTCGTTCTCTGCATTGAGCTATGTGTCACCGGAGAAAAACCTTTATTCTTATATGTTGGAGGGCTTCGACAAGGATTGGGTCACTACTCTCGACCATCGTGCCACATACACCAATTTGCCTGCGGGCACTTACACTTTCCGCGTGAAGGCTGCTAACAATGATGGAGTGTGGTCGAAGGAAGAAGCCAAACTGAAGATTGTCGTGCATCCACCTTTCTGGTGGTCGTTGCCAGTCAAAATCTTATACCTACTTATAATAGGAAGTCTCATTTGGCTTTATACTCAGGGCAGATTGAAGCGAGAGAAACGTCGCCATCAGCGTGAGCTCGACCTTTTGGAAGAGAAGCAGGAGCAGGAGATGAGAGATGCTCGCTTGCAATTCTTTACGATGATAGCCCATGAGATCCGTACGCCTGTTACGCTGATTATCGGACCTCTGGAAAATCTGAAGGAGCAATGGCAGAAGATAAGCCAGACTGTGACAGGTGACGAGGCTATGAACCAAACGCTGGATGTCATCGACCGGAATGCACAACGACTCTTGTTGCTTGTGAATCAGTTACTCGACTTCAACAAGGTGCAGCAGAAGGGAATGCAGGTACATTTCCATTTGCAGAACTTGTCTAAGTTGCTGCATGCCGTAGCTGAGCGTTTTGAACCCACCTTGCAGCAGAAGGGAACCAAACTGGTAGTGGATTATCCTGCCGACGATTTTGCGGCGATGATAGACAGCGAGGCAATAACCAAGGTGGTCAGCAACCTGATGACCAATGCCACCAAATACACTCGCGATTTTGTGCGCCTCTCTTGCAGACCGGCCGATGATGGCGAGCATTTCGTTATTCAGGTGGAGGACAATGGCATGGGAATCAGTCCTGACGAGCAAGAGAAGATCTTTGCAGCATTCTATCAGGCAAGAGACAACAAACCGGGTACGGGCATTGGACTCAGTATTGTCAAGAATCTCGTAGAATCTCACCAAGGTACGGTTGAAGTACAGTCGGAAATTGGCAAGGGCTCGACCTTCATCGTTACTCTGCCTATTGGTCAGGAAGATGCCGTGGTAGAGAAGAACAAAGAGATGGTAATAACTCCGATAGAAGAGGAGGCTCATGAGGAAGAAGATGCAGAAGCACTGGATCTGAATGCTGATACGCAAGGCACATCCCATCGTCCTACGATGTTGATTGTAGATGACGACGAGGATATGCGTAATTTCGTTCAAGGGCATTTTGCCAAGCTTTTTACAGTGCTGACAGCTGCTGATGGCAAGCAAGCCCTTCGTGTGTTGGAGAAGTTCAGTGTTTCGCTGATTGTGAGCGATTGGATGATGCCGGAAATGGATGGAGCAGAGCTCTGTCGCCAGGTAAGACAGAATCCTAAGATTAGCCATCTCCCCTTCGTCATGCTTACGGCAAAGACCGATGACAGTAGCAAGGCGGAAGGCATGAATTGTGGAGCTGATGTGTTTATCGAGAAACCATTCTCAATGAAGTATTTGGAAGCGAGCGTCAATCATCTCATAGAGATGCGACGTTTGTTGCAGAGCAAGTTCTCCCACACTCCTTTGGAGCCTATACAGGAGATTGCACCCACCAAGGTTGACAATGTTTTCTTGGATAAGATGAGGAAAATCATCGAGGAAAACCTTACAAATTCAGAACTGAACGCGGCTTTCTTGGCTAGCCAGTTGGGCATGAGCCGCAGTTCGCTGTTCAATAAGATTCGCGGCTTGGCAGATGTGACCCCTAACGAGATGATACAAGTGATACGTCTCAAGAAGGCTGCTTGCTTGTTGAAGGAGGGCGGATATCGCATCAGCGAGGTGAGCTATATGGTGGGTTTCGGTAGTCCTAGCTACTTCTCGAAGTGCTTCCAGAAGCAGTTTGGCATGAAACCGGCTGAATTTGTGGAGATGAAATAGACTTACATCAAGTTACACTTCTCGCCGGTGTTCTTGTTGACCTTTTCGCCAGCCTTCAGTATGCGGGCCTTGTAGCCGAACTTCTCGAAGCCCTTCTGGAGTTTTTCGGGCGTTGTCTTGGCGGAGTCGTACTGCACGGTGACGGTTTGGTCGGGTACAGAGGTCTCGATGCTCTTGATGCCCTTCTCGAAGCGCAGGTTGCCCTTGATCTTGTTTTCGCAGCTGGCGCAGTGCATCTGCGGGGTGGTGGTGAACACTACTGTCTTGATGTCCTTGGCGAAGGAGCAAGCTGCCGTCAGCATCATGAGGAACATAAGGATAGTCTTTTTCATAATTTTCTTCTGTGTGTCGATTTGTTATTTTAGTGATTTAAGCTTGGATGTTTGAGAGAGTTTGAGGAGCGTGCCCACGGGGCAGACGAAGCGGCAATAGGGTCTTGTCACTATTAGCGACAGGAGTACGAAGACGGCAGCCAAGGCGATGACCACCCATGATGCCGACTGGAAGATGAAGGCGGAGAACGGTTCGTAGTCCATCCAGTCAGCCCATACGCCGCCCCAGATGCAGAGCATCAGTACCGCCCAAAGCACCTGGCGGAAAGTGTCAAGTCGTCGGGCTGTCTTGGGACTCATCTTTACCTTATACTTTACGCACTTGCCTGCCACCTGTTGCAGCGAGCCGAAGGGGCAGACGTGGGTGCAATAGTAGGTCTTCTTGCCGAAGAGTGGATAGACGAATGCCGTGACGAGCATGACGACTGGGATAATGACGGCAAGCACGTTGATGCCGTGCGCCATGTAGCCGGTCAAAGAAGTGTAGGAGAGGAAGTCACCACACCAGAAGCCGAGCACCACGACGTTGAGCACCAACTGGCAGAGATGGTACTTTCTGTTCTTGACGAAGAGCGGAAGGATAGCAGCCATCAGTACGACGATGAGTCCGGCGATGTTCTTGGCGGAACAGTCGAAACCGCCAGCTGCCTTGTCCTCCGAAGCCGACTCCTGTTGCCCTTGTGCATACTGCAAACCCCGCTGCACATTCCCTATGATAGCTTTGGACGAGAAAGTGGCGCCCGACACGGCGTCCACCTTTGTTTGCATAGCCTCTTCGATGGTCTTTCCGTTCCACTTGGTGAGCAGGTCGGAAGCCTGGTCGAAGAAGTCGGGAGTCTCGGCATTTGCCAGTGCCTTTACCTGCATCACTTTTCCTTCCTTGAGTGAGATCTCAAGCGGCACCTTTCCGGCGTAGCCCGTGATGTCAGCACCAAGAGCGGTGGTGTTGATGACGACAGTGCCGTCGGGTAGTGTGCGCAGAGTGTCGTTGTCCGTCGTTGTCTCCGTCTGTCTGTTGCCTGTCAGTTCGTAGCCCCACCAACTGCCGTGCTTTACGATGGCTAGAGAGGCGACAATCAAGAGGCAGACCATGAGGCTGCATCCCTGTTGAATCTTGTTTGTAGTTTTCATTCTCATGTTGATTTTACTGTTACCGCAGAAGATGATAAGTTCTCTCCTTTCTGTCTCCCCTCGCAATGAGTAGTCCATTGTCAACGAGTAGCAGCAATAGGACTCGAGCCCTATCATCACTGATGCTCAGCAGTTCGGCAATCTCATGATTCTTGACAGAAGGGTGAGTCTCTAAATATTCAAGCATAACAAGCAGCTTATCCCTTGTCTTTTTGCTAATCCCTTCTATTTGCTCTATTTTTTCATTTAGATTCTCAACAAAACGGATGTTTATCCCTTGTTTTTCTGTTTTGTCCCTTTCTTTTTTGTGGTTTATCCCTTGTTTGTTTGTTTTATCCCTTGCTTTTTCGCTTGTTGCCCCGTTCATGACGATACTCAATGTGGTTCTTTCAGGTTCGAGAGATATTGAATAGTTCACTTCTGCGCTCAATTCCTTACGCATCATTGCTATGGCATCAGGCATACCACTACCAGCACGGTCACCGATTCCAACAAGTCCGAACATGTTCATAATGATGGAGTTGCGAGGGTCGCTTGTGCCACCTTGGAGTGCTGCATCAAGACCGATGCGAATATCTCCTGGATTTGATATGTAAAGATGTTTGAGACCTCTGCGTATTACGATGCCTTGCCGCCCATAGTGGTCTGCATGACAAATCGAATTTAAAAAGAACTCCCTGATGGCTATGTGGGTTTGGGGGTCATCAATGCGAGTGACTCCATCCTCCAATACAAAAGGTACGGGGAAACTGCTTTTCAACCTAGGATAGACTTTCCAGAAGAAGTCGTAGAGATTACCGCTCCAATCTCCCGATGCTGAAGTGATTCTATGCGTCCAGCGGACGTTGTCGTCCATTTCTTCACGATAGTCAAGGAAGTATTGTGGAAATTCGTCCGTAATCTCATATTCGTAACCGAACATCAACAGACCTGCTACAGTGGGGTGGTACTTCATGTCCTCTTTAGACAAGGAAATGGCCCCTATGTGACGAAGAAACATCTCGTCCTCGTCATTATTCCAAATATGCATTTGGTGAAACTGACGGAATCTGTCACGATAGTCCTTTATCGTCTGCTGGCAAAATACGTCATAGGTCATTTCCGACAGGACACGTTTGTCTTGTGTAACATCCGAGGCATCTCGCAACATTGCCGCAATCTGGTCTTTCGTACAATGGTAATCACCTTCTCCATTACGTCGGTAAGCACCATTTATAGGGTTACTGCCGATGTATACAGGACGTACGGAACGCTCGGCACGAGGCACTTCTATTACGACGATTTCCTTACCATCGACAGTTTCTGTATGCACCATGCGGTTGAGGAGAATATTTACACTTACTTTCTGTGGATTGTTGGATATGTTCCAGAAATCTGCGATGATTTTGTGCGCATCCTCCACACCAACAACTGTAAGTCTATGGTCGGCCTGTTCCTCTACGCCAAGTAAGATGATGCCTCCTTCTGTATTGGCAAATGAGCTGTATGTTTCCCAAACACTCTCTGGCACTGACTTCTTCGCCAATTTGGCTTCGAGCCGATTGTCTTCTTCCAGATATGCAAGGCTATTTATTTTGAAATCTTTATTCATGTAACTTTTCTCTTTAAGTCCTACTTCTACAAGCTTTGTCGTTAGAAATGCACCCTTACTCCGGCGTAGAACATCCGTCCTTCTACGGGTCCCCACACGAGGGTGGGCTCGAAGTCCTTGCCCCAAGGGGTTGCAGCGCCGTAGATGGGAGTTTTCTGTTTGAAACCGGTGAGGTTCTCTCCGCCTACGTAGATGCTCCAGTGGCGGAACCAGCGCGTTATCTGTGCGCTCACCTGCTCGTAACTGCTGAAGCGTGGTGCCCATGACGGCGTGCCGTCTGCCAGCAGGTATGGGTCGGGGTTGCGTCCACCGCCGTTCAGTTGCAGCGTGGCATCAAACTGCCATAGCCCCAGTGGCGTTTTGTACGATGCTGTCAGCAATGCCTTGTATTTGCTTGTCAGCGGTTTCTCTTTCAACGTGCCGTTGTACGTGCAGCGTACGTCGTTGAGTCGGTAGGCGGCGGTAAGTTCCAGCCCCTTGACGATGGGGTAGGTGGCGTCTATCTGGAAGGTGTGCGAGTACGACTTTCCCTGCAGGTTGTCTATCAGGATGTAGCGCGAGTCGCTGTCGTAGTCCACCACCGCCTGGTTCCGGAAGTCCGTATAGTAATACTCTGCATTCACCTTCAGCGTCTTGTCGGCAAGCGGTATGTTCAGTGCGGTGCTGAGTCCGAAGTTCCATGCCTCCTCCTGCTTCAGACGGTCGGCAATGAGCAGTTGCCTGCCGCTTGCCAGGAGATAGTTGTACTCCGCCAAGGCAAATACGGTGCGGTAGCCCTTGCCGGCAGAGAGGCGCAGGCTGACGATGTCAGTCGGGGAGTACTTGACGTGGAAGCGCGGTGTGACGAATGTGCCGTACATGGAGCTGTGGTCCAGACGCACGCCAGCCATTGCCGTCAGCTTCGTCCCCAGCGTATAGGTGTACTGTGCGTATGCTCCGGGGGTTGTCTCCTTTCCGTCCTGTCCCAAGTAGTCGTGGTTGAGGCTTACGCCGGCTGAGAGGTTGTGCTCGGTGGAGAAGTTTGTCTCGAACATCAGAGAGCCGTAGAGGTTCTTCTCGTTGAGGTCGTAGTACTTGTTGCCGTACAGAGCGTCGAACTGGTGCATGGATGCCGATGTCATGAAGGCAATGTTCGTGCCATGCTCCGGGTTGAGGATGAAGGCGTGTTTCATGTACCCCTCGTAGCGGTAGGTGTGCAGCTTGATGCGGTACGGGGTGTGTGCGGCAGTGCTGGAGTGGTCTTCGTCCTGTCCGCTGGTACGTATCTCCTTCAGTGCTCCCAGTCCGCCGTGGAAGATGTACTTGCTGCCTTTGTAGACCCATCGGTTCTGTATGTTGTACTGTTCCCTGCCCGGCATGTCGTAGAAGCCGTCGCCGTTGTCGTCGTGGTTCTTGAGGATATTCTCGTGGTGGAGCAGTATCTCCGTAGCCCATTTGTCCGACAGGTGTACGTTGGCGTCGGCGTTCACTTCGATGCGGCTCTTTGTGTCACCGAAGATGTTTGCCTCCACCTTCCGCTCGTCCTCGGGCTGGAGGTAGTCCACGTTTATCTGTCCCGTGATGGACTCGTAACCGTTCTTCACCGAGGCACTGCCCTTGGACACCTGTATGCCCTTCATCCACGGGCCTGGCACGTAGCCAAGGGCGTAGGGAATGGCTGCCCCGCGGAAGTTGGGCAGGTTCTCCGTGAGCATCTGCACGTAGGTGCCTGACAGGCCCAATAACTTTATCTGGCGTGCCCCCGTGGCGGCATCGCTGTATGCCACGTCCACGGACGGGTTGGTTGTGAAGCTCTCGCCGAGGTTGCAGCAGGCAGCCTTGAAGAGTTCCTGCTGGTTGATATTCATGCCGTTGATGGCCCCGCGCATGCGTGACGAACCGGCGCGGCGTGCCACGACGCTGACCTCCTGCAGTTGCTGGTCTTTGTATACGGTAGAATCGGATGGGGAGTCTGCCCCGTCTGTTGTCAGGGCGTATGCTCCAGTGCTCGCCATGGACAAGGCACTGAGCAATATGTATGTTTGTTTCATTATTGTTTGTCTTTTCCTTTAGATATAAATAATGTACATGACGTGTTGGTCAGGTACACGGACTGGCGGGTTGCAAAAGTACAAAGACTCTCTTGCAACCTCAAGATAGGGAAAAGATCAAATTATCAGGACGTTGAGAAGTGCCAGATACTCCCTCGGCGGTGGGGCGTGTGCCTCGCTGCTGTTCAGGTATTTGGCTTTTTTTATGTGGCATACTACGGGGCGTGGCAAAACGGACCATGCCCACGGGGCGATGCCAGCAAATGCAGGAGCGGTGTCAAACTGCACCTTCTGCATGAGCGGAGTGGGCGACAGTTTCACCTGCTTGATGTCCATGCAGTGCTTCTTCCATTGTGCCACGGACTTGTCGTGACAGCAATGCTTGTCGGAGTGGCACTTCGTTGCGCAGCAGTTGGCTGCCATGCCCACCGTCAGCGTGTCGTTGCTGAGGCAGTGCATGACGGACGCTCCCACGCTCAAGTATACAATCATGAGCGAGAGGAGCGAAGCCATCAATATGTTTAGCGAACGTTTCATGTACAAATGCGCTGCAAAGTTACTCGTTTTTTTCTTTGCAGCGTGGTGTCGCCTTGCAAATCTTTGTTAAGACGGCGAAAAATACCAAGCTATGGTTATTAGTACCAGTGCAGTCCCTTTCGGTATTTCTTGTTGTTGTAGTTAAGACGGTACACCACGCACGCCATGGCGTACGACGGTATGACGTTGGTAGCCTGGCTGCTGGCGTAGCTCTCCGTGATGGTGTAGTCTACGTGCTTCAGATTGCGCAGCAGGTCGAAGCCTTCGAGGACTACCATCAGTTTTCCCTTCATGAAGGTGCGCACCAGTCGTGCGTCCCATACGAAGTCGTTGGTGTTGAGTTGGCTTGACGAGTACTGTCGGCGGCAGTAGAGGTTGAAGTTGTTGGCCAGGTCGAGTCCCCACGGCAGTTGCAGGTGTGCCAGTAGTCCTACTTCGTAGTCGATAGGGTGCGAGACGGTTGAGCCAGACTGCGAGAACGACTGTCTGAATCGTGAGCGTAGCGTGAACACCTGCTGTCCCAGTTTCAGCTTCAGTCGCAGGTCGTTGTCGATGCTTCTGACGGCCGTCTCCTTGCGTGTGGTGACAACGTCGGCATCCTCCGGTGCGTTCTTGTCTTTCGTGTCCTCCAGGCTGACGCTCTTCTGGCGTGCAAGTGCGAGGCTGTTGTGCAGGTGCAGGTTGCCGGAGTGTGTGAGCGGCAGTCCCAGTATCCAGGTCATCTTGGTGTTGTGTACGCCGTTGGCGTTGTCGTAGGTGTAGAGCTTCTTACCCGAGGGGCGGTCGTAGCAGAGTCTCTTTACGATGGCGTTGATGGTCTGCTCGCGTTCCACTTGGAAGCCAATCTCGTAACGCATGTTTTTGCTCAGATAGGTATATGTCAGACGTGAGTCCGTGTAGAGCTGACTCTTGAGGTTGTCGTTGCCTTTGTAGTAGTTCTGTGCGTCGGTGGTGATGGTGATGTCTTCCAGTTGTTCCACCTCTGGCAGGGTGGTGGTGCTTTGGAAGAACAGTGTCAGTTTGTGCTGCAGGTTGTTGCTTCGCCACTGGAAGTACGTGTTCTTGGCATCGAAGGAGAGGTGGTTGCGCGTGTGCTGACGGTAGTAGTCTGACCGTTCGTATGTGCGTGTGATGTGGTGCAGTCCGAGTGGCAGGTATAGGTTCATGCTCCAAACGCCCCACGAGTTGACGGTGCTCCAACGGTATTTCAGCAGCCATTCCAGGAATGTGTCCTTCTCGCGCTGGTCGTAGCTGTTGTTGCCGTTCTTGGTGCCCTCCTCCAGCATTTCCTCATGCTGGTTGATGCGTTTTATCTGGAACTGTGCCGTGCCGAGGGTGTGTTTGGTGAGCCAGATGTAGCTCATCTTCGTGTAGAAGTCCAGGTAGTCTATCGGCCGCGTGGTGAGCTGCTGGCGATAGCGGTATGTGGAGTCGATGGACACGTCGTAGTAGTTGATGGTCTGGTCGGTCAGTTTGGTCTCGTCGCCACCCTTGTTGGTGCCTCCGATTTCCATCTTTACCTGCTTGCGCTTGTTGTCGAATTTGACACTTGCTGTTGCCACGAGGTTGGCCTGGTAGTTATGGCTGACGGAGGAGACGACGTTGTGGCTGTCGTTGACGCGGGTGCGTGTCGTCGTGCTGTCGTTGGTAGCCTCGTCGAGGACGGTTGCCTCTCCGTCGAGGGTAGCGTCGGTCGTCGTGGTGTTGTCCGCAGCGTTGTAGACGAACTTGGGCTTCACGTGCAGGTCCACCTTGCCCAGCATGGTGTGGAAGTCGTGGTAGGTCTCTAACTTCGTCTTTATGTTGTTTCCGTCGGCGTGCGAGGTCTGGTACGTGTTGCCGGAACTGATGAAGTTCGTGCGGTTGATGTCGGTGACGGTGTGGGTGTTGGTGCGGTTGAAGGTGATGTATCCCGTCACGTCCCATGTCTTTTGTTTCCATCTGTAGTCCCACCCCGCCATCTGCGTGGTGCGTTGGTTCTTGGCCGCCTCTGCCGGAGTCCATTCCGTCTCCTGTCCGGGCTGTCGCGAGTCGTTGATGTCGTTGAAGTTGATGTACGCCGTCATGCGCAGTTTCTTGTCGTCTATCATGGCGAACGCCTTTTCGGAGTAGCGGCTGTCCGGTCCGAGAGCCGCCGAGAAGTCCGCCCACCATTTGCCTTTGAATTCTTTCTTCAGCGTGATGGTGAGTCGTTTGCCTTGGTCGTAGTCGTAGAACTTTACCATGTATATGGCGTAAGCCGGTATGCGTGAGGTGAGTGTGGAGATGGCGTTTTTGAAGAACGTCTTGCTGTCCACCATCATCTCCTTTACCTTTATGCCGTCAATCTCCACGTTGCCGCTGCTGTAGTAGGTGACGTGTGGCAGTTTGCGCAGCAGACGGTCGAGGTTGGCACCCTCGGGGAGCACGAAGGCATCAGCGTAGAAGGTGAGCGTGTCGCCCTTGACGTAGTGTTGCTTCAGCTCGTCGGCGTCGTCCTGGGCGTGCAGTTTGGCGGTGGGCAGTAACGACAGGATAGACAGTGTGGCAATCCCCCACGCTGTCTGGTGTGTTTTCTTATTGAGATTCATTAGTAACTATTGAGATTCGTAGTTAACTTTGTGTGTTGTGTGCTTAAATGAATGTGGGTGCAAAGTTAATAAGAAAAACCCAATAATCTGTCGTTTTACCCAGGATTTATAGAAGCCAGCGCGTATTTACTGCCCATCCTTCATCTCGACGACGAAGCGTGTGCCGTGTCTGTATTCCTCGTCGAGGCGCAGACGGGCGTTCAGCTTGTATGCTATCAGACTGCAGGTAGGGTAGGTGAGGCCGTCGTCCTCGGTGAGGTCCACGACTTCTGCAAATGCCTGGAAGAGGTTGGCGCGTTTCTCCTCGGGTAGTGTCATGCCCACTACGGTGATGATGAAGTGTGCGGTGTGAGGGTTGCGCTTCTTGAACTCGAACGTGATGCGCTCCAGAGTGTCGCACTTCTTTGCTTCTCCGACAATGCTCATTGCCAAGGTGTGGAGTGCCTCTGCGTTGGTGGCAAAAGAGATAGGCTGGCAGTCGCACGTCACTTTTATGTTGTCGGCAACGAGCGTCTTTGTCTCCTCTTTTAGACTACGGCACAGCGGCTCTATCTTTTGGTTGGTAAGCTCGTAGTGCTCGTCGCGCGACAGCTCCAGAGCCATGTAGTTCTCGATGTGGTCCATGAAGTTCTGCAGAGCCTTGAGGTGCTGTCCGGAATTGCTCTGGGCTATGGCGTTGAGCGACGGGCGAATCTGCGCGCTGATGTTGTTGAGGAATTTGTTCTTGCACTCGTTGTTGGCGTCAGACAACTGCAGGCTGTACTTCAGTCGCTTTATCTCTCTGGTATTCTTCAGCATGAGAAGGACGAAGAAGACCAGTCCGGCACCGAGAGCTGCAGCAATGACGATGAGTATTACGATGGATGCCCATTGCGCTGTAATCTTTGTGTCCTTGCTGCTTATCTCCTCCTGTGCGGCAGCATACTGTTGCTTCGTGTCCGACAGTTCCTTTGCGGTACGTATGCCGGAGATGGAGTCGGTCCAGTCGTCGTACATCCTTTTTATGACACTCTCCATCGTGTGGTCTTTGCCCTGCTTTGCCGTGGCAATCAGCTCTTGGAAGCATTTCTCTTTGCCGTTGTCGTCTTTTCCGGCAGACCGCATGGAGAAGATCTCCTTGTAACAGGCGGTGGCGAGGACAATGTTTCCGGAGGCTCGTGCTACGCCGGCTTTCCTCATCAGCATATCTTCGATGATGTCGTTCTGCTTGCTTGCGCGGGCATACTGCTCCATGAGGGCGAGCTGGGCTTTGTATTCCGCCGTCTTGTTGATGCGGAAGTAGAGGCGGAAACGCTCCTTTGCCACGAGGTAGTGCAGGTCAGGGTTGCCTGCGCCAATCATCGCGTCCAGATTGCGGCACGTGGTGAAAGCCTCGCGCCACAGATGGTTTTCAGACTGGCGTACGCTGGTCTCCACGCCGGCCACGACAGATTGTTTCAGAGACTGTGCGGGTGCGGTAAGTGTTGCGCAGGCAAGGAAGAGGGCTACTATAATTTTTTTCATGTTTTTGGAGATTCTTGATAGGGTTTAGAATGAAATGGAGGTAAATATTCACGTCGTCCTTTACGCCGAAACGGCGTTGTGACGTGCAAATATACGATTAAATCAGTTAACGACCAAATATTTCGGGCACTTTAACCAATATTATTTGTAATTTTGCACCCCAGAAAACAGACAAGACACGAATGGACACCCAGACTAACGTAAAAAAATCACCGACCGAGGAGATTTATATAATACTACAATTGGGGGAGAAATAGCAAAAAGCAGAATGTCACGAAAACCGGCGTTTTCGTGACATTCTGCTTTTTAAAGAAGTGCGACTTTGAAATCAATTCTAGAGAAAACTGGCCGCGGAAGAATTTAACATTTGGGATTATATTTCTGAATGGAGAATTATAGAAGGGGCGTGATTCGCGACTTTTGACAAGGCCGTTGTCGGCGCCAAGCGTCAAGGCTCTTGTTGCCAAGCGTCAAGGCTGTTGTTGCCAAGCGTCAAGCCCCTTGTTGCCAAGCGCCAAGAGTGTTGGCGCTATAGCGGCAAGAAGCCCGGAATGGTACTTTTTTAGTGCTGTGAAATGGTAAAGTCCGTAACGTTCAGAGTATTAGTCTCTTACAAAAATACGGCGTAGAATCGCAAAAATCCGACCCGTTTCCCATTTGGTGAAAAAGAATCGATTCTAGAGGGGTTAGCAAAAATCACTTTGTCATCAAAACGGTCCAAAAGCTTACAATGTGTCAAATGAGCATAAGTCTTCACATTTCCAAAACCTACACCTCTATTTGGCATACCCTGCACCATACCTTTGCATCATAATTCAAAAAAGAGCAACGATTATGGCAAAGACAAGCATTCAGTACATAAAGGAAGCTGCAGTTGGTGGATAGGGCTCTAAATGGTCCATTTTGAGCAGACGAAACGCATGATTTACGTCACTATTCCAACGAATTTTGCGGCTTTGAGAAAGAAAGTAATGAAAACTGACACGCGTTTAGAGGAATTTTTATACCTTTGCTTTTAGTTATGCGCATTTTCGATAAGAATTTGTGTGGGGTGTAAAAAATAGGAACGAATTTTATGGGCAAACTTATTTATGTGCTTCATAGGCTAACCCTGCCGTCATGTGCGGCAGCTGCCAAGGACATAAA